>CAZFSE010000052.1:0-23381 GCA_964521805.1 uncultured Verrucomicrobiota bacterium | reverse complement strand
GGCATGGCGGGGGCGGGGGCGGGACCCGATTTGATTGTCGAGGCGGATGAGAGCGACGGCACGCTCGCGCTGTATGCGCCGGAGGTGGCGGTGTTGACCAATGTGGAGTTCGATCACATGGAGCATTTTAAAACCGAGGAGGCCCTGGCCGCCTGTTTTGACGCCTTTCTGGGCCAGGCGCGCCGGGCGGTGGTTTATTGCGCGGACGATCCGAGGGCGCGCCGTCTGGCCGCGAAGCGTCCGGGCGCGCTGTCATATGGCTTCGCCGGGGACTCGATGATTCAGGGCACGGAGGTGAGCCTTTCCGCCGAGGCCAGCCGTTGTGTGGTGCTCCGGGAGGGGCGTCCCTCCGCCGAGATTTGCCTGCCCGTCCCGGGCCGGTATAATGTGCAGAATGCGCTGGGCGCCTGTTCCGCGGCAGTGGCTTCGGGCATTCCCCTGGCCGTTGCCTGCGAGGCCCTTCGATCCTTCCAGCCGGTCCGGCGGCGGTTTGAGCAGTATAGAAATGCCCGGGGGTGGCGCATCATTTCCGACTATGCCCATCATCCCACCGAAATCCGCGCCTTCGTCCAGGCCGCGTTGTTGTTGAAGCCGGCGCGCCTGATGGCGGTGTTTCAACCGCACCGGTACTCCCGCACGAAGGCCCTGGGGCCCGAGTTTCCCGCCGCCTTCGCCGGGGTGGATGAGTTGTTGCTGGCCCCCGTTTATGCGGCCTCGGAAAAGCCCGTGCCGGGCGGGACCACGGCGGATTTGCTGGCTCACTTTGGAAAGGACTCCGCGCAGAAGGTGGAGGCGGTGGATTCTCTGGAGGACGCCTGGGCGAGGGTGCGTGAGAGAATGCAAAGCGATGGCCTTTTGCTGGTGGTGGGGGCCGGGGATGTCGAAAAAATCGTGCAATGGGCGGCGGAGGCTTGATCCGCGGGACAACATTAAACAAAGAAAGAACAGGAACATGACGGCAGAGCAAAAGCCCTTTCATCGGGTGGGGGTTCTTCTGGGCGGGCCTTCCAGCGAGCGGGAGGTTTCGCTGAGGTCCGGGGCCGCAGTGGCGGAGGGCTTGCGGCAGGCGGGCTATGAGGTGGTGGAGGTGGATGTGAAAACGCGGACCCTCGAGCTTCCGGCTGGCTTGGAGGCGGTCTTCGTTGCGCTCCATGGCGAGTATGGCGAGGATGGAACTGTTCAGCGCTTGTTGAGGGATCGCGGCATTCCGTACACCGGCTCCGGTCCGGAGGCCAGCCATGCGGCCTTTGACAAACTGGCCAGCAAGCGGGTTTTTCAGGAGCACAACATTCCCAGCCCCGCCTACGAGATTCTGCGCCAGGGCGATCTGCGCTCCCTGCCCCTTCCGGTGGTGGTCAAGCCCCTTCGCCAGGGCTCCAGCCTGGGCGTCTTTTGCGTTTTTGATGAGTTGCACTGGCGCCGTTCTTTTGACCAGGCCGCGGCGTACGACGGGTCCGTGCTGGTCGAGGCGTATATCCCGGGCCGCGAATTGACGGTGGGGATCGTGGGGGACCGCGTGTTGCCCGTGCTGGAGATTCGCGCACCCAATGGTTTTTATGATTACACGGCAAAATATACCAAGGGGCTCACCGAATACCTGGTGCCGGCCCCCCTCCCGGCGTCCATCACCGAGCCCTGCCGCCGCCTGGCCTGGGAAACGTTTGTTGCGCTGGATTGCTCCGGCATGGGGCGGGTGGATTTCCGCCTGGACCCGCAGGGCGGGTTGTTCGTTCTCGAATTGAACAACATTCCGGGCTTCACGGAGACCAGCCTGGTGCCCAAGGCCGCCCGCGCAGATGGAATCGAATTCTCTGAACTGTGTGACCGCATCCTGCGGCAGGCCGCGGTCCGATGAACCGGAGCGTTCCGCGCCCCGGCATTTTTTACAAAAAAGAACTGTTCATTGACCGCGCGCATTTGTATGTTACGCCGTAGGAGAGCACCTTGATGTTTTGGTCCAGAGATCGAGCAACGGCCTTGAGAAAAAAGAGGGGGAATCGCCGCATCGGCCCTTCGCACCAGCCCATTCTGATGGTGAGCGCCCGGATGGTGGAGCAGAAGCAGGCTCGGGCGCACAAGGTGGGGGCGATCGTTCTGTTGGTGGCGGTGCTGGCCGGAACGGCTTGGCTGGCGGTGGCCGCCACGGATTTTTTTGAGCGAAAGCTCTTCTCCGAGTGCGGGCGGTTTGTCATTAAACAACTGGATTTGAGTTCCGATGGGAAACTGCAACCTTGGCACATCAAGGAATATGCCGGATTGGAAGAGGGCATGAATCTGTTTGCCCTGGACCTTGAAAAGATTCGCCAGGACTTGGCCAGTGTTCCCATTGTCAGCACGGTGCGCGTGACCCGGCGCCTGCCAGACACCCTGGAGGTGCGCATCACGGAGCGGGTGGCGGTCGCCCGCCTGGGCCGCGCGGATGTCAACTACCTGCTGGGTCTGGACCGCGAGGGCTATGTGCTGGGGCCCAGCGCAATCAGTCCCAACCTGCCCCTGATTACGGGGCTTCGCGACAAGGGGCTCCGGCCCGGAAGCAAGGTGACGGATCCTTCCGTGGTGGACGCGCTCCGCCTCATTGAGTCCTGTGATGAGGTCAGCCTGAGTTCCTTCATTCGCATCCAGGATGTGGGCGTGGCCCATGGAGATTACCTGGATTTGAAGCTTGTCCGGGGAGAGCGAGTGCTGTTGTCCCGGGAGCATATGGAGGTCAAGTTGCAGAAATTGGCCCGCATTTTGCAATCTTCTTCAAAAAAGGGAATCACCCTCGCCTCCATTGACATGACCGTGGACAAAAATTTCCCAGGGACGCCGCCCTGATGGACACGCGGAGGCCCCCGCCTATTTCGATGGAATGAACGCATGAATCTGCCCCCCATTGTCGCGCTTGAAATTGGAACCAGCAAGGTCCGGGCCATCGTGGGCGAGGCCCGGGAGGATGGCTGTATCATGGTCACCGGGCTGGGGGAATGCGAGAGCCGCGGGGTTCGCAAAGGGGAAATCGTTGATTTTGACAATGCGCTTTCCTGTGTCCGGACGGCCTTGCACGCGGCCGAGGAAAATGGGCGGGTTGTGATCAATGAGGTGCACATGGCCCTTTCCGGCGGCCATATCAAGAGCCTCATCAACCGGGGTTCGGTGCCCATCATGGATCCCAATGGCGAAATCATGGACAGCGACATCGAGCATGTCATGGAGACCGCCCGGGCGGTGAATCTGCCCGCCGACCGCGAAATCCTGCACACCATCTGCCAGCATTTTTATGTGGATGACCAGGAGGGGGTCCTCAATCCCGAGGGCATGGAGGGGTCCAAGCTGGCCTTGGACATGCTGATCCTGCATGGGGTTCGCACCCGCCTGCGCAACATTGTGCGCATCGTGCGCTCCGTCAAGCTGGATGTTGCCGACGTGGCTTTTGGCGGGCTGTGCGCGGGGTTGGCGGTTCTTTCCCCGGAGGACAAGGAAAGTGGCGTGGCGGTGATTGACCTGGGCGGCGGCACGACGGATTTTCTGGTGTACGCGCACAATGCGATTGCGTCCGCCGGTTCTATCGCGGTGGGCGGCGACCATGTCACCAACGATATCGCCCGGGGCCTGCGCATTCCCTCCGCGGAGGCGGAGCGGCTGAAGTGCAGTATTGGAAGCGCCACGCAGGACATCAGCAACCGCGGCCAGACGACCAGCCTCTCCACCGGCATGGGACTTCCCGAACGGTCCGTCAGGATATCCGATCTCAACACCATCATCCACCTTCGGATGGAGGAAACTTTTTCCCTGCTCCGCAACCAATGGATGGAGGAAAATCTACTGCCCTCCATCGGGGGCGGCATTGTGCTCACCGGAGGCGGGGCGTTTCTGAAAAATGCGGCCCGGCTGGCGGAAAAAGTGTTTTCATTGCCCTGCCAGCTGGGCACGCCGCGAAATGTCAGCGGTCTGGCCGTGGCCACCGAGGGGCCGGAGTATGCAACGGTGGTGGGCATGTTGCGGTATGGATTCAAGACGGCTGGCCGCGAGACGCAAGGCGTCAGCCTGCGGGGTTTATTGCGGAAGATATTTGGCAAATAGCGGAGCAATCCAGGAAGATACGGTATGAGTTTGTTTGCGCATAGTGACTCCCAGCCCGCCCAGAGAATTCTGGTGGTTGGGGTTGGCGGCGGTGGCTGCAATGTGGTGGCCCACATGTCGGAGTTTTGGACGGAGGGCCCGGAAGTGGCCGTGGTCAACACCGATGCCAAGGCCCTGGCGGCATGCCCCGTTCCGCAACGCATTCAGATTGGGCGCAACATCACCAAGGGGCTGGGCGCCGGCGGTGATGTCTCCGCCGGGCGAATGTCCGCCGATGACGATGCCGACCGCCTGCGCACACTGCTCAGCCAATCCCATCTGGTCATCCTGGTGGCCACCCTCGGCGGCGGCACGGGAACCGGAGCCACCCCCCTGCTGGCCCGCATTGCCCGCGAGGAGGGCGCGCTGACGCTTTGCTTTGTCTCCCTGCCCTTTGAATTCGAGGGTGAGCGCCGCATTGAGCTGGCCCGCGAGGGCCTGCGGATTCTGAAGCAGGAGGCGGATGCCGTGGTGTGCATGCCCAACGAAAATCTGGTCTCGATGGTGCCTGCCAACGCCGGCCTTGTGAGCGCCTTCCAGATCGCGGACCAAATGCTGGGCACGGGCATGTTGAGCTTGTGGCGATTGCTGACCCAGAACGGAATGATCAACCTGGATTTTGCGGATGTGCGCAACATGGTGGAGCACAGCGGGGGGGCCTGCTCCTTTGGCTATGGGGAGGGGGAGGGGGAAGGAAAGGCCGTGCAGGCCCTGGAGAACATTCTCCACGGCCCCTTGCTGGATCACGGAAATCTGCTGGCGCAGACCGGCGCCATGCTCGTCAATATCCTGGGCGGTTCAGATTTGACGCTGGTGGACATCCAGAGCCTGATGACCCGGCTAAAGGCGATTGCCCGTCCGGATGCACGGCTGGCCATGGGTGCCACCGTGGATGTGAGCTGGACGGGACGGCTTGCGCTCACCATCCTGGCCGCTGATCATTGGGAGGCCCCTCCAGCCGCCCAAGCACCGGCGATGGCCGTGCCGTCGACGGCTTCCGAGGCACCCGTGCCCGTGCCCGAAGGAAAATCCAAGGATCGCAAGAAAGGCGCGGTGCAGGCCACGCTGGATTTTGAATCCTCCGACAAAGGCCGGCTCTTCAGCCGGGTCGAGCCGACCTTGTACAACGGGGAGGATCTGGATATTCCCACCTTCCTGCGCCGGGGGTACAAACTCTCGATTCAGTAAAAAAACGGTTGATTGTCGCGCGGATGCCCTGTAACTTACGGCGCTTCAGGTTTTATGAACGAAATCCAGCGGAAGCTGGAAGGAGATGACATTATGTCGATGAATGCCCGCAATAACAATACGACGCGCCCTCGCAAGAGCGGCACGGCGAAAAACCGCCGCCAGTTGGAGCATCGGCGCCGCCTGATGGCGCTGGGTGTCGCGGAGGATAAAGTCCGCCGCTTGGATGCCGCGATGGTGCGCACGCTGTTGCATGATCCCCGAAAAATCAAGATCTACGTGAAATAAAGCCCTGTTGAACCGGTTTCATCCTTGTAAAAGGGGTGTTCGTCGGGAGGGGTGGAGGGGAGCGCGATGATGACGGAACTCGACGCCGCGTTGCCTGATTTTTCCCATCTGACGCCGGATGTCGTGCTCAATCTGGTGGAGGAGACGCTGGGACGGCGGTGCAGTAATTTGTGCAGGCCCCTGACCAGTTACATCAACCGGGTGTACGAGGTGCAGTTGGACGATGGCGGCTGGGTCATTGCCAAGTTTTACCGGCCCGGACGCTGGAGTCGGGAGGCCCTTCAGGACGAGCAGGATTTTCTTGCGGAGCTTCAGGATCGCGAGATTCCCGTGGTGGCCGCTTTGCGGGGACAGGACAAAGCCCTCCTGCACGACTTTCATGGCCTTTTTTTTGCGATTTTTCCCAAGGTGGGCGGGCGGATTTGTGATGAACCGACGGTTCCGCAGTGGCTGGAGTTGGGGCGCTTGCTGGCCCGTATGCATGAGGTGGGCTCGCTTCATCCTCCGCGCGACCGCATTCGCATTCATCCGGATCTTTCCACCCGCCAGCATCTTGACTTCATCCTGCTTTCGGACTTTCATATCCCCCGGTTGAGGGACTCGTATGAGGCGGCGGCGCGATCGGTGATGGAGTTGATTGCGCCCATTTTTGAGGGTCAGGAAATCCTGCGGATTCATGGAGACTGCCATTTTGGCAACATTCTTCAGCGTCCGGGGGAGCCGTTCCACCTGATTGATTTTGATGACATGGCCAGCGGCCCGCCGGTACAGGATCTTTGGATGCTCTTGCCGGGGCATTTGAGCCAGTCGCGGACCGAGCTGGAACTGTTGCTGGAAGGCTATGAAATGTTCCGCCCTTTCGACCGGGCCCAGGTTCGGCTGGTGGAGCCCTTGCGCGCGATGCGGTTTATTCATTTCACCGCATGGTGCGCCCGGCAGAAACGTGACGGAGGCTTTGCGCGGCTGGCGCCGGGATGGGGCACGGAGGCTTATTGGAAGCAGGAGATACACGATCTCGAAAGGCAAAGGCAGGAAATTTTGGACTCGCTGGAGAGGAATGGACATGAGCGCGCCGTTTAAAAGCCATATCACCAGGGAGGAAATCAATGCCCTTCCCTTGAAGAAATATGCCGGCCCCATCCGCCTGTTATCCACCTCGGAGCAGGTCAGCGCCGCCCTGCCGGATATTTTAAAGGAAACGATACTGGGTTTTGACACGGAGACGCGCGCCTGCTTTCGCAAGGGGGAGTCGTATCCGGTCTCCCTGGTGCAGTTGGCCGGCGCGCAGGTGGTTTACCTGATCCAGCTCGGGCGCCTCAGCAACCTGGATTGGTTTGACGTTCTTTTTGCGAAAGCAAAATGGCTCAAGGTGGGTGTCGGCCTGGATTATGATGTGCGCAAGCTTCGTGAACTGCGTCCCTTTGAGCCGGCGGGGTTCCTGGAGCTTTCCAAGCTGGCCGACCGTGCGGGGATTCAAAACAACGGCCTGCGAGGCCTGGCGGCGGTGGTGCTGGCGCACCGGATCACCAAGGGCGCCCAGCGCTCGGACTGGAGCCGTCCCACACTGGCCCCCGCGCAGATCGCTTATGCGGCCACCGATGCCTGGGTCAGCCGGGAGATCTACTTGCAGTTGTCCCGCCACGCACCAGGTGAAGGGGGCGAGGCCGGAAAATCGGCGGGCGCGGCCAAGCCCGCGGCTGAGCCAGGTGGCCGTGGGCGGGAGGGTTGAATGCCGGCAGGACTGATCACGCTGGGGATCTGGAGTGGGTGGAACTGGGTCTCGCTGGGGTCGCTGGCGCATCTTCTGCTGTTCCTGATGGTCTGCCTGCATTGCCTGCGGCATCGCCGCGATGCGGATTCCGCCCTGCTGTGGATCGTGATTTCCTGGTCCCTGCCCCTGGCCGGCCCCCTGCTCTATGCGGCGTTTGGCGTGTATCAGGTGCCCCGCAAGGTCTGGCACAAGGACGGGGCCCACCAGCGGTTGCTTTCGGAGCGCAAGACCCGGGTTTCGGAGACCCTTCCGCTGGCTTATTGGAAGTCCGTGCATGATGCGGTGGCGGGGGAACCCGCTGAACCCGGCGCCCGTGAAATGAACCGGGCCATGGAACCCCTGCTCTCCGATTATCCCCTGCTGGGCGGCAATGAGGTCCGTGCGCTGATCACGGGCGACGAGGCGTACCCCCAAATGCTGGAGGCCATTCGCGGCGCGCGGCATCATGTCCATTTGCAGTCCTTCATCATCGGCAACGACCCCGTCGGGCGGGAGTTCCTGGATCTGCTGGCGGAGAAGGCCCGCGCGGGCATCATGGTCCGCCTGCTGTACGACACGTTCGGCTCGGCCCACTCGGTCTTTGGCGGGCTTTTCCGCCGGCACCGCGGCATCAAGAACCTGCGCATGCAGGGCTGGAGCCAGGCCAATCTCTTCAAGTGGCAGTTACAATTCAATTTGCGCAACCATCGCAAGTTGCTGGTGGTGGATGGCATGAAGGCCTTTGCCGGGGGCATCAATTTGAGCGAGTCAGAGACCACGCACCAGGGCCTTCCCGCCATTCGCGATTACCATTTTTCCATCCGCGGCCCGATTGTCCAGGAATTGCAGTATTCCTTTTTGCGGGATTGGCATGCCATGACGGATGAGGATCCGGACGCCCTCCTGCAGGTCGCGCATTTCCCCCGCATCGAGCCACGGGGCACCGCCCGCATGCGCCTGGTGAACGGGGGGCCCTCCTCGGAGATGGAAACCATCGCGGATGTGCTGTTCACCTGCATCAGCATGGCGCGGAAGCAATTGCTGGCGGTGACCCCGTATTTTGTGCCCACCATGGACATCTTGCGCGCTCTGCGCGTGGCGGCCTTGCGCGGCGTGGACGTGCGGCTGGTCGTGCCCAAGGAGAACAATCATTTCTATGCGGGCCTGGCGGGCAAGGCCCTGTATGAAGAATTGTTGCAGTCGGGCGTGCGCATTTTTGAACGCCGCCCGCCCTTCATTCATTCCAAGGCGCTGATCGTGGACGACATGATGGCCCTGGCCGGAACCGCCAATCTGGATGTGCGCAGTTTGCGCCTGAATTATGAAACCAACCTGGTGATCTATGATGAACAGGCGGTCAACCAGCTCAAGGGCGTTGTGCTGGAGGAGATCGCCTTCAGTGATGAATTGCATCTGGAGACGTGGCGGACCCGTCCGGCGCACCAGCGCTTCCTGGAAAATTTCTGCGGTTTAATGACGCCCATCCTCTGAGTGGCGTGCCTCAGCCGAGAAATCCAAAGAGCCCCTTTTTCTTGGGCGGCTCCGGAAGCAGGCGGGCAATGATCCGGGGGTCGATTTTGGCCCGTTGCAACGCCTCGCGAATGTTTTCCGGCTCTTTCCGGGGCAGTTCCGCGATGAGGGTCTGCGCCTGTTGCAACTGCTCATCCAGTGTCTTGTCCTTGATGTCGTCCAGCAGGACCTGGGCATCGCCAATCAGGGTTTCCAGCTTGCGGCTCTGCGAAATGAGCTCCCCGCTTTCAACCGGGGAGAGCGGCTTGATATTGGGCCCCGAGGCCTTGAGCTGTTGGTCCAGGCCAATGCGCGCCTTGCCGGCCCGCTCGATGCTGTTCATCAGGAGGACTTGGGACCGCCGCAATTCTCCCAGCTTGTAATGAATGCGCGCCATGAGCTGGATGATGTTCACTTCATCCACCGGCGACTTCATACTGCGGCTGTCATCCAGCGTGAGCGAATAATAGTCCAAGGCCTTGCGGAGGGCGGCTTCCTCGCTGTCCGGCGCCTCCGGCCAAAATTCCTTGAGGCGGGCAAACAATTCCTGCAGGCGCGGCTGGGCCTGCGCCAACAACGGGGGCCGGTCCTTCAAGTCACGAAAAATCCAGCCCAGGTGCAGATAGTAGCGGGCCAGGATGATGAAGTTTTGCTTCAAAAATGTGATGATCAGCTCATAAAAATGAATGCCCAGCAGGTGGAGCTTGATGGCTTGAAAGAAATCGGGGTTGATCAAGTCAACGACGCTCCCCAGCAGGTTGTTCACCGCGCCGAAGTTGGGGCTGGACTGGTTGGCGTCGCGCACCTTCTGCTGGATGATGTCCAGCCGGATGTGGATGTCCTTGACCGGGTCCGAGAAATGACGATGGGAGGCGCTGTAATGGCACTCCGGACAATGCCACATGTAATACAGGGGCGGGTGATACTGCTCCAGCCCCTTCATGCATTGGTAATCGCGGGGCTGGAGGTCCACGTCCTGAGCGCTGTTCCAGAACATGCGGGTGTTCAGGTCATATTGCAGGCTGGAGGCGCCGCAGATGGGGCAGATCACCGAATACTTCAGGACGGGATTCCGTTTGGAAGGCGCGGCCGTCCCAGCTGGTTCAAGTGGTGCATCCATGGCTCTCTTATACAAACTGCGAGGGGATCAGGCAAACGGTAATTCCCTCCCGGTCAAAAAAAGTGGGCCTTGGAGGGGAGGAGACTTATCCGCCGGCCATCCACCGCCCGAAGAGGGAGAGGGGAAGGACCTTCTTGGATTGGCGCTGGCTCAAGGCCAGTTCGCCCACCTCGACAGAGCCCCGGATCTTGGCCATGGCCTCGGAGAGCAGGTTCCCAATCATCAGGGAGGAGGCCTCAATGTTGTACAGCGTCATGATGATAAACATCGGGTGGTCAGACAACGCCTGTCGGCAGATGTCCAGCAGGCCGGCAATCTGGCTTTCCACCTTCCAGACTTCGCGATGCGGCCCCCGTCCAAAGGAGGGCGGGTCCAGCAGGATGGCCTCGTAGCGGCTTCCCCGGCGGATTTCCCGTTGCACGTATTTGACGGCGTCATCCAGGATCCATCGAATGGGGGCTTTCTCGAGGCGGGACAACTGCTGGTTGTGGCGCGCCCAGGCAATGGCCGGTTTGGAGGCATCCACATGAGTGACGGAGAATCCCGCCTTGGCCGCCACAAGGCTGGCGGCCCCGGTATAGCCGAAGAGATTCAGCAGGCGGGGGGGCGTTCCGCCGGGGCGCGGGGCCCGGGCCTGAATCCAGCGCCAGTGGGGGGACTGCTCCGGAAAAACACCCAGGTGCTTGGAGGTTTCGGTGAAGCGTGTCTCGAACGTGAGCCCATCAAATGAAATCGTCCACTCGCGAGGCACCTCCTTGCGAAAGCTCCAGGTGCCCCGGTCTTCATGCACCGCATCCGCCCTGGCCCATTCCGATTCGGGACGCTCCGGATTCCACCAGGCTTTTTGCTCGCTACGGATCACCAGCCGCTCGCCAAAGCGCTCCAACTTGCGGCGTCCGCCGCAGTCCAACAGCTCGTACTCGGGCCACTGATTGATCAGCACTTCTATTTTCATGGTGTCCTGGCCGGGCTGGTTGTGAAAACGGGCGGCCTCCTGGAGGGGGCCGCCCGTGGTTTGTTCGAAGAAATAACCTTACGACTGCGGTTGGGCCAGCGTGATGACGGCCTTTTCCTTCAAGCCCTCAATATATTCCTGGGCCGCCTGCTGGCGTTTCTGGGAGAGCAGGATCTTGGCAATGCGGTCGTGCAGTTGCTCCAGGGTCTCTGTTCCACCTTCGGTATGCTCCGTCACCTTGATGACGTGGTAGCCGAATTGGGTCTCCACCACTTCGCCCAGCTCATTGACTTTCTGGCTGAAGGCGGCGTCTTCAAAAGGCTTGACCATCTGGCCGCGGGTGAACTGGCCCAAGTCGCCCCCACGGGCCTTGCTGGGGCAATCGGATTTCTCCGCCGCCACGGCGGCAAAGTCCGCGCCGCCCTGCAAGTCCTTCAAAATGGCTTCCGCCTTGGCTTTCTTTTCCGCCTTGACGGCGTCGTCATCGCTCGCATCCACCGAGATCAGAATGTGGCTGGCCACGACGCTCTCGGGCTCGGCAAAGCGCTCCTTGTTTTCTTCGAAGAAGGCCTTGATTTCCTCTTCGGTGGGTTCGCCCATGGTTTCGGTGGCCTTGGTCAGCAATTTATTGACGCACAGGTCCATCGAGACGTTCTTGCGGAATTCTTCCTCGGTCATGCCCGCCTGCTTCATCAGGTCGTCCAACGTCTTCCCTTCCGGAAGCGACAGCTTGAACTGCTCAATGGCGGTGGCCATTTCTTCATCGGTGGCGGTGACGTTTTCCTTCTTCACCTGGTTGAGCAGGAGGGTGCGCAGGACAATGTTCTCCTGGGCTTGAGCGGCCATCTGATCGCGCATCTGCGCCAGGCGCTCCGGCGGCATGCGGTTGCCAAAACGGGACATCATCCGGGCGACTTCCTCATTGATTTCTCCCGCGGTGACCTTGGTCCCATCCACGGTCACGACCACCGCGGAGGGGTCCGTCGGAACGGCCAGGGCCTGGGCGGGCTGAGCCACCGGGGCCGTCACGGCAGGCGTGTCGGCCGGCGTTTTCTCCGGGGCGCCTTTCCCACAACCACTGATGAATCCCGCGGCGGCTAGAAGGGCCATTCCGGTTGCGGCCCAATGAAGTACGGTGCGACGAGTGCTTTGCATAAACAATCTTCCTTTCCTAATTCTAACAGGCTTTAATGAACCGTCCGCCATCCTGATGCTGGCGGTTGGATTCGAACGCGCGACATACTGAACTGGCAAAGGCCGGTTGTCAAATAAGATTCAGCACGGAAAAGCCGGGCCTTTTTCATCCGGGCACGGGCCACAGCCATCGCCCGTGAGCCTGAAAATGGGCCACCTGCTCCATGCTCTGCTGAGATTTGCGCTCCACCGACTCCAGCGTATTGAAGGCGTTGTGCGGGGTCAGGATGACCCTCGGATTCCTGGCCAGCCGCAGGACCGCCTGAACCCCCGGACGGTTCGATGGGCGCCCGGTTCTCAAGGAGACCGCCAGCTCGCTCTCCTCATCGAATACGTCGAGCCCCGCGCCCGACAAGAACGGCTCCTCCAAAGCCCGGAGCAGGTCCTCCGTGGGCGCCAGCTCTCCACGGGCAATATTGACAAAGACGGCGCCTGGACGGCAGTTTTTCCAGGTTTCATAGTGGAAATAGCCCCGGTTCTCCGCAGTCAGGTTCATGGCGCAGACGATTACGTCCGCGCGACGCAGTGCCTCGGACGGCTGGACATAGGAAATATCCGGGTGATGGGGGAGAATATCCACCCCCAGAACCTCCATGCCGAGGCCTTTTCCAATGCGGGAGACCTCGTACCCAATGTGCCCCACGCCGAAGATGGCCAGGCACTTCTTCTCACATTCCCGTCCGGTAATGCCGTCACGATGAAAGGACTGGAAGTGGGCGGTCTGTTCAGGGAGCTTTCGCAACAGCGCCATCCAGAGCAACAGGGCTTGCTCGGCCACCGCCCGCGCGCAATACAACGGCAGATAGCCGCAGGGGATTCCCTGGCGAATCTCCTCCCGGTAGCGCACCAAATGGTCATACCCGGTGCTCCGGGTGAGAAGCCCGGCCATTTTTTCCGCCCATGCCGGCGGCAGGAGGGATTGGGTTCGCAGGCTGATCAGCGGGGCCGGTGGTTCCGCACAAGCGGATTCTTGGATGGTTTTTGAGGTGAATCCCGCCTTTACACCGGAGGGAAGATAGCGGCGCAACGCGGCCTCTTCCTCCTCAAAGGCTTCAAAAAAGTAAATGTCGAACATGTCGTGGCCTCCCTGTCCCTGTTTCATGATTGATCGTTCCTGCCGATATAGGTAAATACAGAATTGACTTATCTATATCAATCTGAACAATAAATAAAAAATTCTGTACAATGATCTGACGGTCGTCATGACGGTTCCCGTGGAGCCGATTATGGCCCGGATGGCAGGATAACAAGGTGAAGCATGGCTGAAGATAAAAGCGCCGATGGGGCCCCCCCTGTGGAGGATGCGGAAATATCCCAGAACCGGGGAGCGCGGCCCAGCACCGAAGCCAACTTTTTCATTCAATTGCTGGTCGGGTTGCTGGGTACGATCCTGGTGGTGGTGGCCGTGATCCCGTTGAAGGGCACCAAGGCTGACTATGTGTACGCGCTGATCAACAAGCGTGGTCCGATTCAGTTCATCGAATTGTTCATGTCCTTCATGGTGGCCGCCCAGATTTTCTTGAAACAGCGCATTGTGCGGAATCAAACCCGGGTCATGAACGAAAACCCGATTGATACCCGCATTGACCTCAATGACGAGGAGCAGGTTCACACCCTGCGTAAAACCATCGTCAACCAAGAATCCTATTCCAACAGCATCATGCTCAGCCGCATGGACCGCATCCTGGGCCTCTGGCTTTCGACCAAGGACGTGGCGCGCTTGTCCGGATGGGCCAGCGCGGAATCCGACCGCGATGTCAGCTCCTCGGACTCCTCCTATGCGCTTTCCCGCGTGCTCATCTGGGCCATTCCCATCCTTGGGTTTATTGGAACGGTGCAAGGTCTGGGGGGGGCCGTATCCGGGTTCTCAAGCTTCCTGGCGGGTTCGGCCGAGCTGAGCCAGATCAAGGACGCCATCGCCAACGTGACGATTGGCTTGGGCGTCGCCTTCGACACCACCTTTCTCGCGCTGATGCTCGTGACGTTCCTCATGTTCCCCATGTCTTCCGTTCAGCGCCGCGAGGAAGGCCTGTTTGTGGAAATTGACATTTATCTGGACGAAACCCTCATTTCCAAGTTCCCCTCTCCTGAGCAACAACCCATCGTTATTGAAAATCTGGAAGACTCCATCGAGGCCGCCTTCCGCCGGTATATTCCCGATCCCGACCGCTATGATGAGGTTTTTACCCGCTCCATTGAAAAGGCCGCCGGCGTGGTGGAGGAGCGCTTCTCCAACCTGACCCAGAACTACCAGGTGATTTTGAAGGACCTGACGACCCGGCTCTCGGGAAGCATGGCTTCCGTGGGCGAATCCCTGCAGGGCGCCTTGCAAAAGGTGGTCAGCGATTTGCATTCGCAGGAGGATATCCTGCTGGACAGCCGCCGCAAGGTGGCCGCGGAGGAGGCCGGCAAGCTCAAGGGCATGCTGGAGGAAGTCCATGTCGCGGCCATGAAGACGGCGGAGGAGTACCGGGACAGCGCCAAGGCCTTGCAGGACGCCACCAGCGCCAGCATGGACAAGTCGCTCTCCGCCGCGCAGGAGCTCGGCGCCCGCATGCAGGATGTGGCGCGCATGGCCTCCGGCATCGAGGAGCTGTTGCGCATTGACCAGGCCGTGGAGAAGGTGCTCTCCGGCATGGCCTCGTCGGATGAGTTCCGGAAGACCTTGGAAGACCTGCGCCGGCATCTGGATGTCACCGATTCCTTCTGCAACCGCTTAAGCCGTCCGCGTGTCATCACCTTGAGCGAAGAGATCCGTTGAGCCGATGGCCAAAGCTACACAGACCGATTTTTCATCGTTTATGGCGGTGATTTTGATGTTGATCGGCGTGCTGATGATCATGCTGATCAGCAATGTGTTGACGATCATCAGCAACCCGGAAAACATCAAGATCACCTCCCTGATCACCTCTTCGATCTATACCCCGGAAAAAGGGGAGGAGCCCGGCATGTCGCCTTTTCCGCACGGCAACAAAAACAAGGAACCCTACTACATTGATGTGCATCGGGACCGGATGATCCTGTTTCCCGGCGAGGAAGTGGTGACGTTGCGGGATCTGGAGGTGGAGGGGAATGCCTTTGAGAAGCGGTTGCTGGAGGTGGAGGTGAACAAGACCAATGATTACATCGTCCTGCTGGCGCGTCCTCGCTCCGCCACGGTGGTGCGAAGATTGAAGAAGGTGATCCGGGACCGCGGGGTGGATGTGGGCGTCGAGCTGTTTGAAGAGAAGCGGGATGTAAACTACGACAAGGCTGTGAAAGCCTCGGGAAAGAAAAAAGATGGGAAAGAAGGAACGGGGCAGTAGCGTCAATCTGGATTCGTTTCTGGATATCATGACGTGCATGCTGGGCATTCTCATTTTGATGATTTTGCTGACGGGCATTGACGCCTCCCAGATCAAGATCCTGGTGCCCACGCCCATGGAGTACGTTTCTGACCGCCGTCCGGTTTTCATTGAATGCCGCGACAACGAGCTGTTCATTATTCCGATCGAGGAAATTCGCAAGCTGGCCAATGCGTCGCTCCGGGAGATTGCCAAGAAAGCGCAGGGGGACAGCGGGCGGATGCTCATTGAGCTGGCGGAGGCCAAGGTGCAGACCGATGCCTACCTGGTGGACCTTAATTTTGCCCTGCTGGGACAACTGGCCATCCGGTCCCTGCCTGGCTCCACCGGCTACCGCCTGGTGGATATCGGCAACGAAACCTCCGAGGACTGGTTTGGCCGCGTTCTGACCCGCTTGAACATGGAAACAGAGATGCTGAGCTTCGTGGTGCGGGATGACAGTTATGAGGTGTTCAAACGGGCCCGGGCCCTGGCGTGGAATCAAAAGGCGGAAGTGTCCTATGAGCTGATTGACGCCGATGAGCCCATCAAGTTTGGTCTGGGCGGATCCATTCCCATGGCCCAGTAATCCTCTTCCCCCCCCCGTGTGCTTCGCCCCAAAAAAAAGTTTCCAAGGGTTGGAAATAAAGCAAAAAAAAGTTCCAACCCTTGGAAACTTTTTTAGCAATTTTTCCAACCCTTGGAAAAAGATTGAAGACAGCGCTGGTACGCGTCCAGGGTCTGCCGCGCGGTGGCCTGGATGGAATAGGGTTGGACGGCTTTTCGCCCTCCTTCGCTTAGGGTGTGGCGGAGGGCGGTGTCGTTCAAGAGCCGCTCCAGACCCGCACAAAGAGCCTGGGGGCTGTTGGGTTCGATGAGCAGTCCATTGACCCCGTCTTGGATCAATTCAGCCGGTCCTCCCTGCCGTGTGGACACGACGGGCAGTCCGCACGCCCAGGCCTCCAGCACCACACGTCCGAATCCCTCACGGTGCGAGGGGAGCACCAGCGCCGTTGCGGACTTCATCAGCCCCGCCACATCCTCCCGCGCTCCCGCCCAGCGCCAGAGGCCGCCCGGACGGGCGTCCACCAGCGCTTGCGCCTCCGCCTGGCAGGCCGCATCCGCGATCGCCCCCGCCACGACGATGGACGGGGACAGCCCTCTTTCCGACAGCAGGCCGCGTGCGGCGGCCAGCACTTCGTAGCCTTTCTCGCGTGTGACGCGCCCCGCCGCCAGCAGGACCGGGCCTTGGGGCAGATCGAACAGCCTCCGCACCTCCGCGGGTGCCGTGGAGGCCAGGCGGTTCAGCGCCAGCCCGTTGGGGATGATGTCCACGCGCATATTTCCCGGCAGGAGGGGAGTGAGGCTTTGGGCCACGGCGTTCGAATTGGCGATGACGCCGGAGGCCAGGCGTCCGCGCAGACGGTCCAGCCAGAGGTCCCGTTCCAGCACGCGGACATGCCACAGGCACGGTACACCGGCGCACCGCGCCGCCAGCGCGGCGTAGAGGGTGCATCGTGCGCCATTGGTGTGCACCAGATCAACGCGCTGTTGCCGGAAGATACGCGTCCAGGCCTGCACGGTTCCTGGGGCTCCCAGCAGGCCCGCACCCCGCAGGGAGGGCATGGTCACAATCTCGACCACCGCCTGCAGGGCCCTCAGCCGGACGGCCACTTCACCTTCGCCGGCGACCATGGCCAGCGATTCGATGCCCTGCCGGCGCAGTTCTTCGATCAGCTCCAGGAAGCTGAGCTCGCCGCCTCCCACGATCTCCGCATGATTGAATACATGGGCCACGCGCATGGTCAGCGGCTTCCTTTCATCCAGGTGAGCAATACACCCGTGTCCATGCCAAAGTCCATGGTGAGTTTGACCAGGGGCAGAAGAAGGAGGGTGGCGGCGGAAGGATAATAGGCCCACGCCCAGCGAAAGCGGACGAGCGTCAATACGTAGTAGAGCGCAAAAAAACCGGCCAGCACGGGCAGAATCGGCACGCAGATGGCGGCCAGACCCGCCGCCAGCACGAGCAGGCGGAGCAGGGGGGAGATGGAGGCCATGCGCAGGATGTACCGCCATCGGCTGGGCGCGTAGTGCGCCATCTGCACACGGGCTTGGCCTCGCCGTACAAACCACTGAAAGACACCGGAAAAACTGTCGCGGGGCTGATGCCGGACCACGGCGTCCGGCTGGTACCGCACGGAATGCCGGGCGGAAATTTCGCGGCTCAGAAGTTCATCCTCGCCCGCCGATTGGAAGCCTTCGCGGAATTGCACCGGGCCGGTGACTTTCCGATGGATGGCACAATTGCAGGTGGAAAAGGTGGCGATGGGATGCGGGCGGCCGCCGGAGCGGTGCAGGAACTTGGCGCCGCCGCCGGGGAAACCCAGGATGTTTTCGCATTGCCCAACCGGGCCGCAGGGGGGCACCAGGACCGCCCCCGCCAGCGCGCCGATGGAGGGATCTCTTTGCAAGGGCTCGACCAGGGCCTTGATCCAGCCAGGGGCTACGATGCAGTCGTCATCGGTAAAGAGCACTATCTCTTGTCGCGCGAGTTCGAGTCCCCGGTTGCGAGCAAACGCGACCCCCCGATGAAGAAGAGGCAGGGCATGGTATTCAATGCCTTCACCCGCGATTGGAGCGGGTTCGTTGGTTTCTTCCAGCACGATAATCTGGCGCTGGGCGGCGGGATAGTCGGTGGAAAGAATCGAGCGGACCGCCTGCTCCGCTTCCGCATGATGCCCCTTCGTGACGATGACTACGGAGACGGGCGGCCACGAGGTTGTTTGCTCGGTTGTCATAGGCAGATCACGTTCTCCTTGGCTGAACCCGTCCACCGTCCGCTGGTCATGGCGGCAGATTTGACCAGCAACAAGACGGCAAACACCAACGCCCGTCGTGCACTGATTCGCTGGCCTCTGCGTTCTGCGCGATGGGATATGGAATGCGCCAGATACAAAAGATAAAGCAGGGCCAGGAAAAACAGCGGCGGCCAGGCCAGTCCCGCCAGCAGAATCACGACCATTTTTTTATCTGCCTGGAGCAGGTCCACCCACAAGCGGAAGGGGGCGGGCATGCGGAACACGCGAACACCGGGCGCTTGCACAATCAGGATGGGGGTTTCATGCCGCCTGAGCATGAGGGCCTGGGACTGCCCGGCATGGCGGGCCTGCCCACAAAGAGCGCCCAGGGTGTGACGGTGAATATGCCGGACCACGGCGGCGGGCACCGTTTGGATGGCGTGGCCGGCGGCATAGATCCGCCGGCAGAGGTCGTGATCTTCGCCATAGTAGGGGATCGAGTTGTCGAAACCTCCCAGTGCATCAAACAGGCTTTTCTGGATGGCCAGATTCGCCGTTGGAAATCCGCCGGCGATCAGCGTATAGGCGGTATGGCGGCGCGGTTCCCCCAGAGCAGGCAGGGTGAAGAGGCCAAGAAATTGGCTGATCGGATGGCGGGTGGGGTATGGCTTAATGCATCCGGCCATCGCGGAGAGTCCGGGTTCCTTCTGCTGGGCGGCTTGCAATTGCTCCAGCCAGCCGGGCTCCGGAACGCAGTCGGAATCGGTGAAGACCAGCCAGTCTCCATGGGCCGTGCCCGCGCCGGTATTGCGTGCGGCGGATGCGCCGGGCGTGTCCTCCCTGGCCAGAATGATGGCCAGAGCCCCATGCTCTGTGGCAAAGCGCCGGACCACCTCTTCTGAATCGTCGGAGGAGTTGTTGTTCACCAGAATGGCTTCAAAATCAGCGAAGCTCTGCCCGGCCAGCGCCTCCAGGCAGGCGGGCAGGGTTTCCCTGGCGTTGCGGTAGGGGATGACCACGGAAAACTTCATGCTGACCCCCCCGCCCGCCGGGCGCAACGGCGCAACTCCTTTTCCATCCGAACGGTGGAGCCTGCCATTTCCAAGGCTACCCGCCATCCCGCCAGGCCATCTTTCCAGCCTTGCAGTCCAAAGAAGCGGAACAAGAAAACCTTCGCGGGGGACAGCAGGCAATGGGCCCAAGAGAACCGGCGGCCCTCTGCGAAGCGTTTCTGGGCTTCCATGCGCACATAGGTTCGATGCTTGGCCACCCACTCGGGATAGGTGGCGCAACTATGGTGCAACAGCGGGCTTTTTAATTGTCCCAAACTTCCGCCCACCACCTTTTCGTGTACGAGGCCTTCGAAGCGGCAAACGCTTTTCTTGAAGAGCCGCACCGGTTCATCCCGGCCCAGCACGTGGCGGACGGATCGCCCGAAATAGATGTTTTCCCTGGGCACGCTGTAGCGGTCCTGCACGGGGGCACCCGCCAGCAAGGCTTCAATCTCCTTTCGGAGGGCTTCGGTCATCACCTCGTCGGCGTCTATGGAGAAGATCCAGTCATGCGAGGCCTGCGCCACTGCATGGTTTTTTTGCGAGGCGAAATCATCGAACGGGCGGGTAAAGGTGCGAGCCGCAAAGGGGCGTGCATGATCGAGCGTTTGATCCGTACTGCCGCTGTCCACCACGACAATCTCATCGGCCCATCGAACCGAGTCCAGGCACCGCTGTACGCGGGATGCCTCGTTAAAGGTTATGAGTACGACGCTTAAACGCATGGCCATATGCCTTCCGAGTTCATGGGTCTCATTCACACAAAGCAAACGGGCACGATGTCGATCCTCTTGGTTTCCGTCATTTCGGACGCATTTTTCAGATAAATGAAGGTCTGATGAATCGGAGAAAAGTCGTGGGAATAGAATCGTTCGACCAAGAAAAAGAAGGCTTCGTACCGGGTGTAGTAGTCGGGGCCTGGCGCCCGGACATGCAACTCCTTGTCCGGATCGGGCCGTCCATATTCAACGGTCTGGTCGGAGACGATGGGGACGGGGAGCACCGCAAATCCGCCTGGGCGCAGGACGCGCCGAATTTCAGAAATCGCCTTAGTATCCTCCATGATGTGTTCAAGAACATGCGAGGCATACACCACGTCATATTCGGCATTCTGGAATGGCAGACGCGTGAGATCGGCTTTGACATCCACCCCGGGCATCTCCAGGTCCACGGTGGTGTAGCCCCTGAACTGTTTCCGGAATAGCCGACCCAGACAGCGCTCGGGCGCCACATGCAACATGGACCTTGTCGAGAAGTCGAAACGGTCCGCCAGGCGTTGCATGACGAGCGTCTGAATCCGATGGCGTTCCAGTGCGTTGCAATTGGGGCATTGGGCAAACCGGCGTTCGCCGGCTGGCCGCATGACGGACAGAAAGGGGCCGTGGAAATCGCACAGGGGGCAGACGAATTGTTTATCCTTGCGGCCCTGGTATTTCAGCCACGCCAGCCTGGCCCTTCTTGCCAGCGACTTGCGGTAATCGCTGAAGGTTCGCGGTGCTTGTTGTGGCCGTTGTGAATCAGGCATGGTGAATCAGTCTCCCATATGCCGCTGAACGGGAAAAGGCCCCTTTTGGCCTTTTTCCCTGGCGGCGGATTCCAGCGCTCTCATATAAAGTGGGCCGACCTGTTCCCAGTCGAATCTTTCCGCCTGCCGGCGCGGACGCTCGCCGAAATCGGTTTTTAGGCAGGTGTCCAGCGCCGCCGCGTACGCTCCAATATCGGTGGGATCAACCAGCAGTCCGCCGTCGCCGACGATTTTCCGGCGGTTTGCATCGAGGGTCGCCACGACGGGTTTGTTGCAGGCCATCGCCTCAATGTACACCATGCCGAAACTTTCGGGAAAGGAGGGAAGCGTGACGATGTCGGCCGCCCGGTAATAGTCCGGCATCTGATCGTGAGGGGCGGAGGCGAGTGCGAACCGGTCTCCTAGAACCTGGTGGCCAAGCTGGCGGTAGTGCTCCGCCAGCTCTCCTTGTCCGAGTAACAGGAGACTGCCTTTCTCGAGGCGCGCCACGGCCTGGATGGCCAGCTCGAATCGCTTGAAATTTTCCATGGACCCACAGCTGAGAATCCAAGGCCGCGGCAACTGGAAATCGGCCTTTGGTCCGCTTGGGCTGTACCGGGCGATGTTCGTGCCATTGGGGAAGTGCTCGATTTTTACGCCCGGCAGTTGTGCGCGAAGATAGTCCGCCACATCCGGGTTTACGGCAATGTGCAGGTTGGGATGGTACCGCGCCACCTCGCGCTCACCTTTCTTCCAGCCGCCTTCAATGGTGACGATCGGCACGCCCGTCAGGGCGCGCAGGCGGCGTCCGGTCTTGATGCCCCACGGGCCGACAGAGCGGAAGATGACCACATCGGGCAGGTCTTTTATCAAGTGAGGATAAACCTTCCGGCAGAACAGGAGGTTGCGCACGCTCAAGGGATCGACATGGAAGCGGCGAATCCATTTTTGCAGGAAGGTCGGCAGGCGGTCGTGGAGCGCGGTGTAACGGGGCAGGGGAGGGAATCCGAGATTGGTTACGTGCTGGGCCGAGAAGGGGCCTCCGGAGAGGACCTGCACAGAAGCGTGTTTTTCCAGATACGAGACGAGCCCAAGCGTGGTGCTCTCTCCGCCGCGCTTGACGGCGCCCACCACGGAAATGACGACGGCTATTTTCATAGGCTAAAGATGGCGCGCGTATCCAATTGCCGGGCCGCGGACCGCTCCTCCGTCGTGGAGAGCGTCAGATCGGCCATGGCGTTGAATAAATATGGCATAAACCGGGGGTGAATGGACAGTTCCGATTGAAAGCGCGGCGCCCAGCGCGCCAGAAAGCGTCGCTCCGGGGTGTCGTGGATGAGTACGTTGTGGAAGTCCTCCAGGCAGGGAAGGCGGCCCCGGCTGTGCCCCCAGGTCGTGCGCCACAGGCTTGAGCGAAGCGCCAGATTGATCAGGTCCACCAGCGGGAGCCCCGGCCATTCCGACCACTCCCAATCCACAACGGTCAGTGTTTCTCCGTCCACCAGGATGTTGGCCGGATTGAAGTCGCCATGCTGTACCGTGGCCTCCAGCTCCCCTGAGTACAGCGCCTCCCGCAAGGCCGGCTGGCCCGCCAGCATCTTGTTTTCATCCATCGAAGGCTGGCCGTCCCGCAAGCGGAGACGGCCCGCCTTTTGGAGGTCCAGGAGCCATTGGGCGGCGCGGTCCAGCAGACGCATCCAGCGCCGCTCTGAGAAGCGCTGAAACGGATGAGCCAGCAGGTGGCTCATGGGCTGGCCAGGAAAAAACGGAAGTACCAAGAGAGGTTCGCTGTCCAGCGTCAGCGCAAGATGAGTGGCCGGAATTCCGGGCCTGCCGGCCAGAGGCGGACGCCCTAACGCCGCCAGGCGGCTGGCTTCTCTTTCGATACGAATGCCATCTTCTGGATGGCGTGGACGCTTGATGAGAGCGCACGGTTGCCGGTCACCCTTGGCGAAGACCCAGTAGAGTTCCTTGTGATTGCCCGTTTGGACGAGCACTTCACAGGATTCGGCAGGCGCAGGAATCCAGGCGTGGCCTTCCGGCATGGCCTGGATGGCTTCAAGCAAGGCGATGAAGGGCGCAGGTCTATTCATGGGTGGCCACCACCAGATATTCACGCGCGAACCTCGCCAGCCAGCCGGCGCTGGGGCTCCAAGCGCACAGCCATCGAAAAAGCAGAGACAAGAGGGGATGCCGTTGATCGTGCAGGGAGCAAAGTGCAAAGCGCAGGGCCTGCTTCGATCCCAACGGGATGAGAAATCGCATGCGACGAACAGAGGGGAACGGAAGGTAGAGGTGCGTGGCGCGCAGGCCAGCGGTGTGAAGATCATGGCAAATTGCCATCGGAGAATGCAATGCCTGCCGGCGGGGAAGTCGCAGAAGCATGACCCCGTCTGGAGCTAAACGGGAGGCCGCCTTTTGCAGTGCGCTGATGCCGGGGGTTGCACTTCCATCAAACAAGATCAGATGAGCGCTGGCGCTGGACGGCTCCTCTGCCCTCGGAAAAAGCGTACGAGCAATCCGCCCCAGCGGGGCCTCGTCATGCTCGATGGTGTGTTCGGCCGGCTTCATGAAGAACATACCATGAGGGGTTCGCCTG
>CAZFSE010000051.1:11607-23633 GCA_964521805.1 uncultured Verrucomicrobiota bacterium | reverse complement strand
CCCATGCCCCGGATCCAACATCACCGTTCGATAGCGCCGAGCCCGCACATACGCTTCCGGACGGAGGATCGGATCCAGCACCTTGCCCACGTCCGTTTTTGAAATGGCCCAGCGCCCCCGCGCCTGCGCCGCCGGCGCATGCAACCAAACCTGCGTGCCGTTGATGCGCGCAATCCGGCTGTCCATCTCAAATTCCAGCAGATTCCATTTGCTCCGCAGGTGGATAATTTTCCCGGAAGGCACGCTCATGGACATGCCGTAGAACGAGGCCACATCCCGCAGGGTCACGTAGGGCTCGCGTCCCACCAGCACCGTCTTCAGGTCCGCCACCGGCGCGGCCCACGCCGCCGCGGGCCCGCCCACGGCAAGCGCAACCGCCAGGGCGAGGAACCCCTGCCGCCATCCACGATTTCTGCAGATTCGAAGCATGATGCATCCCAAATGTTGCGCGCCATTATGTGGCCCCCCTCCCGCCCATTCCAGCCCCATTTTCAATTTCATGGTTTTTTCCGCGCCCCCCAAAAGTGCCTCACAAAGCGGCTTGCTTCCAGGGGGGATTCGCATTTATTGTAGGCGAACGTTGGCCGATGGAATGGAATGTGACATTATGAAACACCACCTTTTGAAAATCTTGTGGCTGGGGATGGCGGGTGGCGCGCTGTGTGCCGGGACGGGATGCGTCACCTATGACGGCCAGGCCGCCGCGACGCATGAACGCGAGGACATGCTGATTCTCAATGAAAAAATGCAACGGCTCACGGGCCGCCTGGAAAGCCTGGAATTGCAGATCGAACGCCTGCAGATGGATCTGGACATGGTCAAGGCCAGCCAGGGCCGCACGCCCCAGATTCAGGCCCTCCAAAGCTCGCTGGACGAGGTCAACCGCCGGGTTTCCACCATCGAAGCCTACCGGGAGAAGGACAAGCAGGAGACCATTGACCGCCTCAGCAAGCAGATCGCCGCCATTATGAAGGCCTCCACGCCTCCCCCCTCCAAGAAACCGGCCAAGACCTCCAACACCGGCTATGAGCACGAGGTCAAACCCGGAGAAACGCTTTCCGCCATCGCCGCCGCCTACGGCGTCAAACCCAGCGTCATCATGGAAGCCAATCACATCAAGGACGCCCACCTGCTTCGCGCCGGCCAGAAACTGTTTATCCCGGAATAGGCCGCCCTGCATATTCTTTATGAAATGGCATCTGAAAAAAAGTGATGGGACCGTCTTTGGGCCCGTTGAACTGGCGGCCCTCAAGAAATGGGCCGCCGAAGGCCGGATCGCCGCCGAGGATCTCCTCTCCACGGACGGAGTCACCTGGTCCCCCGCCCCCGGGCTCGACGTCCTGAAAATGGACTGGATGGTCCGCCTGGATGACGGCCAGATGAGCGGCCCGCTTCATCTGCTTTCGCTCTGCGAGCACGTCCGGGATGGGCTCCTCTCCAAGGAGGCGCGAGTCACCGACAAGAAGAATGGCAAGGAACGGGCGCTGGGCGATGCCCTGCTCAATGACCTGCTGGATGACTACCTGCGCATGATGGAGGAGCGAAATGATCTGGCGCGGCGCCTCGGAGAACTGGGGGGGCGCCCTCTCGCGGAGCCCTCCGCCCCACATCCCGCGCCCGCCGGCAGTGGCGCAAGCCATCCCGGCGGCACACCGGACCGCCATCGGAAGGATCGCCTCATCGAAAAATGGAAGCGCATGTACGAAGAGGAATGCGAAAACTCCCGCAAGCAGGCGGAATTGCTCAACCTCCGGATTCAGGATCTCCAGCAGAACCTGAAAAAGGATGAGTCCGCCCTGCTTTCGGCTCAGCGCCGTCTGGCCCAGGCGGAGAAAAAGCTGGAGGCCTTCCAGCAGAATGCCGGGGAGTCCGCGGAAGGCCGGGCCGCCCTCCTGCTGGCCGATCACACCACCCTGGAGCAAAATTACGAAACCCTGCTGAAGGAGGCGGAGGCCAAGAGGGAGGAAATCATTTTTCTGCGGCAGGAGCAGGAAACCCTGCAATCCCGCCTGGCGGCAAGCCAGCGGATGGCCCTTGAGGATTCAGGAAAGTCCCGGCAGGAAATCATCTCCCTGCGGCGGCGCCTGGAAGACCTGGAGGAAGCACATACCCAGTTGCTCCAATCCTTCCGCGAGCTTCACAGCCGCCTCATTCAATCCCGCAAGCCCGCTTAAGCCTTCTGCGCGCGCCCCGGGGGCGTGGAAGGCGCCGGTGTTGTCTGCTCCGCGATCCACCGCATGATCACGTCCAGCACCTGGCGCTCCTGCGCCTCCGTCAACGCCTTGCCGGCCGGGATGCCATGCCACTTGGCCAGGCACTCCCGGCAACAGGTTCCCGTGGCGTGCTGGGCAATGAAAACGGGATGCCCCTTTAACGGGGTTTGCCGCCCTTCGTTGCGCGGCTGGGCGGGTGCCAGCCGCTGGCGGACAAAGTCGCTGGCATGCTTCTGCAACACCTCAGCCCCGCGGTCGTGTACGTACTCCAGCTCGGCCTCCCCCAGCACAAATTGGGAGCAGATTTTGGATCTGCGCAGGCGTTTCTTCAACGCGCTCCAGTGGGCCTCTGTCATGGCTAAACGGCTCATACAACACCTCTGCCCGTCCATCATGGCGGGCTCTCACTCAGGACTGCTGGTCAAAACTCAATGCCTCGCGAAGGGCCTTGGTTTCTTCCTTCTCCTCCAGGGCCAGCAACTGGGCAAACAACTCACGAACGGCCGGAGAAGTGGCCTTCTCGCCGGCGCGGCGATATAAATCCAGCAGGCAGCGATCCACCCGCAGGGCCGTCTGGCGGAGGTCCTCCGCCGTCATGCCGGGCGCCACCGTCAAACATTCAAAACACTGGCAATGCTTCATCTCCGGCGGAAACTTGAACCATGCATTCAGCACGCCCTCCGCCGCCCCGTTTTCATATTCAGCGAGGCAGGCCACCATGTTCTTCTCATGCCGGCTCATGTAGTTGAGCAAAATGCCGCTCTTCTCCTCCGCGGCCCGCTCCGCATTCTGCGCATAAAACTCACTGAGCGCCTCGTGAAACTGCCGGGCCCGGTCCAAAATGTCCCGTACTCGTTTGAAGGCCATGCACCAACCCCTCTCCACCACCGCCTTAAAGGCTCCTCCCCAAGCGGCGGCCTGTTATGTTTTGCCTGCGTCAACTGCCTTGGAGTATACAACATTGCGCCGGTGATGCAAAACATAAAGACGCCAGGCCAGAGCCTCCGCGGAGCGCAGTCAGGAAGACCGCAGTTTCCGGTGCCGCCAGAGCATCGCGATAAATCGAAGGCTGTCGGCCATCGGATTGATTTTGCTTTGCTCATCCCCATAGATCGTGGAAATGCGCACGGCTCCAATGCGCAGGCCCCGCTTGGCCACATGCAACAGAACCTCGGACTCCGCCGCAAACCGGCCGGATTGCGCCGAGATCAGCGGAATCACGTCGCACCGGTACAGCCGGTAGCCGCACTGGGTGTCCGGAACGTACTGCCCCATCATGCGGCTGAGCAGATAGCTCATGAACCGGTTGGTCCACTTGCGCGGCCGTGGCATGTGCGCAACGTCGGCCATGCGGTTGCCCACCAGCACCGGAAGGCCCGTGCGCGCATACGCCTCAATAAAGGCCGGGATCATCGCCGGGTCGTGCTGGCCGTCCGCATCCAGCGTAATCACGGCATCAAAACCCCGCTCCCGCACGGTCTGAAACCCCGTGCTCAAGGCGGCGCCCTTCCCCTGGTTTTGTGCATGCTGGAGAACCGTCGCGCCGGCGCGCCGGGCCTCCTCCGCCGTGGCATCGCTTGAGCCGTCGTCCACCACAAATACATCCGGACAGTGCCTCCGCACGGCTTCCACCACCGGTCCAATCCGCCCGGCCTCGTGATACGCCGGAATCACCACGCCCACCCGGGGTTCCTTGCCGTTTGTCCCTGTCATGTTCATGTTGTCTCGCTTCTCCCGGGCGGATTCTCCGCCTCCCAAAAATTGTCAAAGATAAACCATTGGTACGGCTCTTCCGCAATTTCCTTTTCCATGGCCAGGCACACCCTTTGCTGGAGGGCCTCCTCGGTCTCCCCGTCCCCCGGAATGATCGGCTCATGAAAGCGCAATAAAAAGGTGTCATCCACCTGCCGGACCAGGAACGCCGGCAGGATGGGCACCCCCATTTTCTTGGCCAGCCAGGCCGGCCCCTTCGGGATCCGGGCCGGACGCCCAAAAAAGGTCACGCGGTCATCGCGGGCCGTGAAATCCCGGTCGGCCAGCAACGCCACCAGTTCGCCGCGCTTCAGGCACCGCAGGATGCTGAGGGCCGAACTGCCCAGTGGAATCAGCCGGACGCCCCGCCGCTCCCGCTGTTGCTGGAACAAGCGGTTGAGCTTCTCCAGGCGCTGGGGCAGGACCACCGCCGTGATGCGATGCCCCATCGCGCTCATCACCGCGCTCCCCAGCTCCCAGTTGCCAAAATGCGCCGTCAACAACAGGACCCCGGTCTTCCGGTCCAGGCATTGTTGCAGATAGTCCCGGTGCTGGACGCTGATGATGTGCTTCAACTGGGCGGGCGTCAGCTCCGCATAGCGGAAAAAGTCCACCAGGTACTTCCCAAAATACTGGAAGGTCTTTCGCGCAAAGCCTCGCAACGCCTGATCCGCGGGCTCAATGCCCCGGTGCAGAAAAATCTGGCGCAGATTGGCCATCACCGCCTCGCGCCCCGCGCGGTTGAATCGGTAATACTGATCGGCAATGCGCAGGCCAAACCAGTAGGCCAGGCCCTGCGGCAGGGCCCGGCTGATCAGCGAGGCCAGCCGGTATAGCCAGTACTGGATCATGCCGGTCCTCCCGCCTTGCCCGCCCCGCCCGCGGCCAGCTGGCCGAGCACCGCACGGGCAATGTTCAGCGCCGCATCCGGCCGGCCCAGGGACAAGACCCGCTCGCGCATCATGCCCAGCAGTTCCTGGTTGCGCAACAGCGTGTCCACAATCGGCGGCACATCCTTGTCCCGCTCCAGATGCACCGCCGCGCCCTGCCGGACCAGCACATCCGTATTGCCCTTCTCCTGCCCCGGCAGGGGGCGGATCAACACCATCGGGAGCCCCACCGCGGCGGCCTCCGCCGTCGTCATGCCCCCCGGCTTGCTGATCAGCACGCTGGCCCGGTGCATCAGCGCCACCACGTCCTTGACATACCCGCGGATGCGGATGGGGTGCTTGAACTTGTTGCGGTTGCGCACCAATTGGGCGCGCAAACGCCGGTTCGTTCCCGTCACCACATCAATCGTGAAATCCTGGGCGCTCGAATCCAGACAGCGGACCGTGCGGTATTTCACCCCCAGGCCCCGGCTTCCACCCATCACCAGCACGCGCCGGCCATCCTCCCGGGAGACCCGTGTGTTTCGCTCCGCCACGAAGCCCGGATTGATCGGAATCCCCAGCACGTGCGTCGAGCTCCGGGGCACCCCCAGCCAGACCATCCGCTCCGACGACGCCTCGTCCGGCACCACATACTCAATGCCCTCGGTGCCCACCACCCAGAACCGGTGCGGGATAAAATCGGTCACCACACCCCACAACGGGAGGGCCAGGCCATGCCGCTGGGCATAGGCATGCACCACCGCCAGCGGATGCGCCTGCGTGCAGATCGCCGCGTCCGGCCGGAATTCCTCCATCAATTGCACCAGCGGCTTGCTGTTGCCCCGCTGAATCAGCCGGCGAATCCGGCGCGTCAGGTACTCCAGCAGATAATTGTCATACAGCGCATCCCACACTTCCGGCGTCTGCCGGATCGTCACCATGTAGGTCTTCTGGATGATCGCGCTCCATTTCGGGTGCGAATACTCCAGCAAATCCACGCACAGCGTCTGCACCGACGGGTCCAGCTTGTGCAACGCCAGCTCAATCGCGCGCGCCGCGGAGTGATGACCGCTGTTGCGCACCAAATAGCCTATCAGAATCTTCGCCAAGTTTGACCTACCCCTGTTTCTTCAACGCCGCCGCCATTTCACCAGCCCGGTACGAAGACCGCACCAGCGGGCCCGCCGCCACCTGCGCAAACCCCAGCTCCCGGGCCCTCGCGCCCCACCGTTTGAATTCCTCCGGCTTGTAAAAACGCGCCACCGGGGCGTGACCGCAACTGGGCGCCAGATATTGCCCCAGGGTCAGCGCCTGGCACCCCGCCGCCCGCAAATCCTCCAGCGACTGCTCCAACTCAGCGTCCGTCTCCCCCAGCCCCAGCATCAAGCCCGATTTCACGGCGCCCGGGCCGCCGCTCTCCGACGCCCTCCGAAGCACCTCCAGCGAACACCGGTACGAAGCCTGCGGACGAACCGCCCCCTGCAGGCGCTCCACCGTTTCGAGGTTGTGGTTAAACACATCCGGCTTCTCCGAGAACACACGGTGCAACGCCTCTGCCTGCCCTCCAAAGTCCGGCGTCAACACCTCCACCCCGGCCCCCGGGCATTCCCTCCGCACCGCCCGGATCGTCCGCGCAAAAATCTCCGCGCCGCCATCCGGGAGATCGTCCCGGGTCACGCTGGTGACGACCACATGCCGCAAGCCCAGGGAGCGCGCGGCCTGGCCCACCCGTTCCGGCTCCTCCTCGTCCACCGGCCCCGGCGCGCCCGTCGCCACCGCGCAAAACCGGCAGTTCCGAGTGCAGATCCCCCCCAAAATCATCACCGTCGCCGTCGCCCGGTTCCAGCATTCATGCTTGTTCGGACAACGCGCGCTCTCACAAACGGTATGCAACCCCAGCGCCGACATCACCGCCTCCACCTGCGGGTAGTTCCGGTCCGTGCGCAAATCCATCCTGATCCATGGCGGCAAACGATTCATGGGCCCGGATTCTATGCACTCCCCCTCCCCCGCGCAAGAACGCAAAAAAAAGTTTCCAACCCTTGGAACTTTTTTTGGCGTTTTTTCCAGGCGTTGGAACTTTTTTTAAGGCCGCGGAAATGGCCGCCGGAGTCCGGGCGGGGGCGGACAGCCGCCATCTTGCGCTTGCTTAACGGCAGGGCCTTTATTAGCATCCCGCCATGAATGACATCCCCATTTCCGTAATCAGTGGCATTGTCGGTCTGTTGCTTGTGGCGGCCTTCTCCGCGATCCTGTTCCGAAGGATCAACTTCCCATATACCATTGGCCTCGTTCTGGTGGGCATCCTCTTGTTTGCCCTCGGAGGCCATTTCCGATCCCTCGAGATCATGCGGCATATCCACCTGACGCCCAATATCATCCTGTACATCCTCCTGCCCACCCTGGTCTTTGATGCGGCCATCAACATTGACAGCCGCCTGCTGATGAAAAATCTCACGCCGGTGCTGGTGCTGGCCGCGCCCGGCCTGGTGGTGGCCACCCTCGTCACGGGGGGCATCATCGCCTGGCTCACGCCGCTCTCCCTGGGCGGGGCCATGCTCTTTGGCGCGCTGATCTCCGCCACGGATCCCGTGGCGGTCATTGCGCTCTTCAAGGAGCTGGGCGCACCCAAGCGCCTGACCATGCTGGTGGACGGGGAAAGCCTGTTCAATGACGCCACCGCCATCGTGGCCTTCAATATCGTAATGGGCATTGTGATCGGCGGGGCCTGGTCCGCCAGCGTCCTGTCCAGCGCCGCGGTCAACTTTGTGATGGTCTTTGCCGGGGGCACGCTCGTCGGCGCCCTCATCGGGTATGTGATGATTCAAATCATCCGGATGGCGGGCAACGACCCGCTGATTGAAATCGCCTTCTCCACGGTGGTGGCGTATGCGGCCTTTATCCTGGCCAACTATTATCTGCAACTCTCCGGCGTCATGGCGGCCGTGGGCGCCGGACTGGTGGTCAACTACTACAGCGCCACCCGCCTGACTCCGGAGGTCCGGCAATATCTCAAACAGTTCTGGGGCTACGCCTCGTTTGTGGCCAACAGCTTTATCTTCTTGATGATTGGACTGACCGAGGAGTATCTCGCCAAGGAGATGGAGTCCATCCCCCGCATCCTGGGCTATGTCGGCGCGGCCGTGGTGGCCATCATGGTTTCCCGGGCCGCCATTGTCTTCCTCATGGTCCCCCTGCTGAACCGCATGCCCCGCTCCGAGCCGGTGGACTGGAGAAACCAGCTGGTCATGTTCTGGGGCGGGCTCCGCGGCGCCCTGCCCATCGGCCTGGCCGTCAGCCTCGCGCCGGATTTTCCTGGCCGCGCGCTGATCATTCAGCTGACCCTGGGCGTGGTGCTGTTCACCCTGCTCGTGCAGGGCACCACCATCAAGGGCCTGATGAAGAAGCTGAAGCTCACCGAGCCCAGCCTGTCTGACCGAATCGCGCGGCTGAGCGCGCTGGAGGCGGCCACCCGAAGCGGGCTCCAACGCATTGAACAGACCGACGCCTTTGCGGAAAATCCAAACGCCCCGGATATCGAAAAAGTTCGCGAGCATTATCGCGGGGTGCTGGAAAAGACGCGCCAGGAGTTGCAGGAGATGCTGAAAGGGCCCGCCCAAATGGCCCAGGTTCGGCGCGAAACGCTCTGGCTCCAGACCAACTCCATCGAGCACCAGACGCTGACCGCCATCTTTGAACAGGGCTTTGTCTCCGAGAAAACGCTCCGCGAGCTGGAGCAGGCCTCCGACATCCGCCGGGGCCAGATTCAGAAGGGGATGATGCCCCCGCCCGGCACCACCTACACGCCGGTCCGCCTGCGCTTGCTGTCGTATTTCGCCCGCCAGGCCAAATCCCAGGAAAGCGCTTCGGGAATGCTCCATCGCCTGGAGTTTAAAGACTTGATCAGCCGGATGGAGCGGCACGGCGCCAGCCGCATCGTGGCCCGGCACGTTCTCTCAGAACTCTCCCGTCTCGCCGACTTGTGCGATGTGGATGAATCCACCCGCCAAGCCTGCCAAGCCTATTACGAGGGCATGAAAGAGCAAGGCCGCCAGCAGATGGAACAACTCGCGAAGGAAAGCCCGGAGGCGTTCCGTTTCCTCCGCCTGCGGACCATGCGCCATGCCGGGCTGATCGCCGAAAAGAAAGCCGTGGAACAGCTTCAGCAAAACGGCGCCATCCCCGAGAAGGTGGCGGGCGTGCTGTATGACGAAATGAATGAACTGCTCAAACGAACCTCCTCCTGCGGAAAGCTCGACGATCTGACCCTGGGCATGGACCTTTCAAGAAATTGAAAAGGGAAAAGGGAAAATGGAGAAAAGGGAAGTAAGCAGTGATCAGTGACCAGTAAGTAGTCGTCACTTTTCCATTTTCCATTAGATCTTCTTGTGCTTCCAGCGCCCGGTCTCAAACCAGGCCGCAATCAGCAAGCCGTGCAGGGCGATGGCGGCGGCAATCGCCCACCAGACGCCTTCGATGGGCGGGTTCCACCCGCGTGACCAATAGAGGGCCAGCGGCAACTGCAAGCCCCAGAGGCTGACCAGGGTGCAGATCATCGGCGCCAGGCTGTCCCCCGCCCCATTGAGCGCGCGCCCCAGCACAATGCCCAGCGCCGCCAGGACATAAACCGGGGAGACAATCACCAGATAACGGGCGCCAATCCGGATCACCTCCGGATCGTGGTTGAAGAGTCCAATCAGCTCCTCCGCAAAGACGACCAGGAAAAAGGCGCACACCGCCATCACCAGCACGTCCCAGCCCGTGGCCAGCCAGGCCGCCCGCCGCGCGCGATCCGGGCGCCCAGCCCCCAGATTTTGGCCGGTCATGGTTGCCGCCGCCCCTCCCAGCGCAAAGGCCGGCATCAGGATGATCATGTGGAAACGCATGCCGGTCCCATACGCGGCCACCGCCACCGCCCCCATGCCCGCCACAATCCTCATCAGCACGGCATTGACCAGGCTCCGGAAGAGCATCTGGCCTGAGCCGGGCAGGCCGATGCGCAGGATTCGCCACATAAGAAAAAAATCAGGCGTCCATTGCCGCAGGCGAATGTGCAACTGCGCTTTTCCACTCAAGAGAACCGCCACCGAGGCCACGCTGGCCAGCGCCTGGGAGAGCACGGTGGCCCACGCCGCGCCCTTCACCCCCAGGGCCGGCACCGGGCCCCAGCCAAAAATGAACAGCGGATCCAGCACAATGTTCAGCAGGTTGGCGGCCCCCATGATATACATGGGCGTCAGGGTGTCCCCCGCCCCCTGAAGCGCGGCATTGCCCATGAACAGCGCAAAAACGGTCACACTGCCCAGCAACGTGATCCGCAGGTAATCATGCCCGCTGGCCAGGATTTCCGAATCCGCCCCCAGCCAGTGGAAGAGGGTGTCGGTGGTATGCCAGCCCACCAAGGCGGAAAGGCCGCCCAGCACCAGGGCCAGCAAAAGGGACTGGCTCGCCGCATGGCTCGCCTCCTCGGGTTGGCGAGCCCCAATCGCGCGCGCCACCAGGGCCACCGTGCCGGTGCCAATCCCCATGAGCATGGGAAACAACAGCATTAAGATCGCCCCGCTCATGGCGACGGCCGCCACCGCCTGATGCCCCAGGCGGCCCACCCAAAACAGATCAATCAGGCTCTGAATATTCTGCAAGACGGCGCCCACCAACATGGGCGCGGCCAGCTTCAAGATGGCCTTGGAGATGCGCCCCTCTGTCAGTATCTTGTGGCGAGCCTGCATGCGTTGCTTCTTTTACTTGGACACCACGGGCCCACAGAAGGCCCGGCCGGCTACTCAACGGAAAAGCGCGCCACATAGTCCGGCAACCAGGCCATATAGGTGCGATAATGCGCCGGCAAGTTGGTGACGGTGGACTCGTGGGCTTCAATGGTGCGAGAGGCCAGCCCATCGGGCACGATCCAGGCATCGCGGATGATCAACTCGGCGGTCTCCTGCCCATCGGAATGCGCCAGCTCAAAGATCATCGTCCGCGACGCCTCGCCAAAGTGGTAGAAGCTGGCCTTCAAATCCTGCTCCGCCACCTGGATCAACCGGTCAAAACGGGGACTGCCCAGCGCCCCCTCCAGATCGGCATACAAATCCTCCTTCAGCAACCGCCCTTCCTGGGCAAAGGCCGGAACACTGAGGATCACCTTGTCGGGCCGTGGCGAACGGACGGTCATCGTGGCGGTCTCGATGGCATGAATCACCTGCGAAGCCGTGCGCAAGGACTCATTGATGGACTGCTCTTCCTCCGGGGTCACGCGCAGAAACTCGGCCAGCTCTCGGTTGAGGGTATAGTCCTCATTCACAGGTACAACCCGCAACTTGGACATGTACGGCTCCGGGAGCGGATACTTGCCGCGGAAATTGGCCAGCACCCAGGCCAACACATCCTTCAATTGCGTCTGTAACTGCTGGTTTTCCTGTTGAAGGCGGCGATTTTCCTCCCGCAATACGGCGGAATCGGCCAACGGCCGGACGGGGGGCGGTGCGGGCGCCACCACCAGGCGCTGAACCGGCTCGGTGGCGGGGACGACCGGGGGGCGCTCATTCAGTTGCCCCGAAAGCGCCTGCGGAGCGGAAGGCCCCGCGGGAGACAAGGAAAAAACCTCGGGGGCAGAGGAAAGCATCAGGGCCATGCCCAGAAAAAGAGCCGCCACGAGAGCACCCGCCAGGGAAAGCACTTCTGCCTTTCCCAGCCGCACCCCCGAGGACTCATTGCATGGCGGAGAGCGCTTCATCCCTTGACTCATAGAACTTCAAAATCTTTCCGAGACCCAACAGATCCATCGTACGAACCAGCTTGCGGTTGACATTACAAACCGACATCCATCCGTGGCTGGACATGCAACTGCGCTGGTAGCGCGCCAGCAGGGAAAGCCCCTTGCTGTTGATATAGGTCAACCCCGCGCAGTCCAGCACCACATACGCCCCAGGGGCCAGGAAGATCGGATCCAATGCGCCCTTGAATTGGTCATGCGTCACCGAATCCACCGGCCCAGACACGGAGGCAATGGTTACTTTTCCATTTTGCTCAACTACAATATCCAACGTTGGACCCGCCATGGAAATCCCTCTCTTAAAACAATGGTCGATTTGTATCAAATCCGGAGAGACAATACAAACAGACTTTTCTTCTCCTGAATCCTGGGCGAAGCCAGAAACGAACAGGCGGAGACCGAGTAGGAGCATGAGCA
>CAZFSE010000051.1:7970-11507 GCA_964521805.1 uncultured Verrucomicrobiota bacterium | reverse complement strand
GAATCCTGGGCGAAGCCAGAAACGAACAGGCGGAGACCGAGTAGGAGCATGAGCAAGAGCATGAGCAGGGGCGGAAGGAAATCCTTCGACACACCGGGACGGTTCGCCCCACCTGTTATACCCTTGTGAAAGCGGTGGGGCGAGACATCCCTGCCGAGCCGCACACCCGTTTGGTTGCGGCAATGCCGCACTGAGTCCTCTCCCCACCCTTCCATTCTTCCATGATTCCCTCATGATTCTGCCAAAAAATATCTGTCCTCATCCAACAAATCCACCTCTCATAAATAATACATTTTTGTATGCTTTATATACAAAACATACTATTTTGTACCTTGTTTTATTCCACTGAGCATTATCGTAAACATGTACAATATTATTTATTCCGTTCTTTGCCATGTATTTACATCTTTTTTAAGCCCCTTAAAAAAGATGTTGGCACACTCTTTGCTATAGGCATCGGCAAGCATTTGTCGGGCATTGTGCACGGCAGTAAACAAGAAAAAAGGAGAAGAGCAATGAGTACACTGAAGAAATGGATGGCGGTATTCCTGCCGGTCCTCATCCTGGGACTCCCCCTCGGGGCCCTGGCGGAGCCGGCGGTCGCAGAAGGAGTGGCGGTGGAAGCCGTCGAAACCGTGGCGGAAGCGCCGGCCGAGGCGACGGTCAGCCTGGAGATGTTTACGGCAAACAACATCTGGATGATGGTGTCCACCTTCCTGGTCTTCGTCATGCATCTGGGTTTCGCGACCGTGGAATCCGGGCTGACGCGGGCCAAGAATACGGTGAACATCCTGTTTAAGAACACGCTGATCCCGGCCATCGGGTTGCTGACCTACGCGATCGTCGGCTTTAATCTGATGTATCCCGGGGAAGGCAACTGGATCCTGGGGAAAATCTTCGGCTTTGGCGGCTTCGGCATCGCCACGGATGAGGCGGGCCTGACCAGCGCGTACAACGCGGGCTACACCTACTGGACCGACTTCCTCTTCCAGGGCATGTTCGCGGCCACGGCGGCCACCATCATCTCGGGCGCCGTCGCCGAGCGCGTCAAGCTCAGCAGTTTCCTCCTCTTCTCCACCGTCTATGTGGCCTTTGGCTACACGATTGCCGGTTCCTGGACCTGGGGTGGCGGCTGGCTTTCAAGCCTCAGCTTCCATGACTTCGCCGGCTCGACGCTGGTGCATTCGGTGGGCGGCTGGGGCGCGCTGGCGGGCGCTCTCATCCTCGGGCCCCGGCTGGGCAAATATGTCAACGGCGGCATCCGGCCCATCATGGGCCATAACATGCCCATGGTCGTCACCGGCGTGTTCCTGCTGTGGCTGGGCTGGTTCGGATTCAACGGCGGCTCAGTCCTTTCAGCGGACGCGGGAGCCGTCTCGTTCGTGCTGGTCACCACGTCGCTCGCGGCGGCGGCGGGCATCGTCACCTCGATGTTCACCTCGTGGACCATCCAGAAGAAGCCGGATTTGACGATGGTGCTCAACGGCTGTCTGGCCGGCCTGGTCGGCATCACCGCCGGCGCGGACACGGTCTCGGTGCTGGACGCGATCATCATCGGCGGCGTGGCCGGCGTGATCGTGGTGCTGTCCGTCATGATGTTGGATAAACTCCACATTGACGATCCGGTGGGCGCGGTTTCCGTCCATTTGGTCTGCGGCATCTGGGGCACCCTGGCGGTCGGCCTCTTCACCACCAACCCGGATTATACCCTGGGCGTGCAGGCGCTGGGCGTGCTGGCCTATGGCCTGTTCTGCTTCCCGCTGTGCATGATCCTCTTTGGCATTCTGAAAGCCACCATCGGCCTGCGTGTCAGCCGCGCCGAGGAAATCGGCGGCCTGGATGTCGGCGAGCACGGCATGGAAGCGTATCCGGACTTCCAAGGCTTCCTGACGAAGTAACAACGATCCAACCATAAGGAGAACAAACATGAAAATGATCATTGCAGTTATTCAGCCCGACAAGCTCACCGACGTCAAGGATGCCCTCTTTGCCGCCCAGGTCCACAAGATGACCGCCCTCAACGTCATCGGGTGCGGCCAGCAGATGGGCTACAAGGAAAGTTATCGTGGCGTCCCCACAGAGGTCAACCTGCTGAAGAAGGTAGAACTTCAGATCGCGGTCAATGAGGAGTTCGTCAAACCCACGGTGGACGCGATCATCAAAGCCGCTCGCACGGGCAACATTGGCGATGGAAAAATCTTCATCCTGGACCTGCCGGAGTGCATCCGCATCCGAACCGGTGAAACCGGAAAGGAGGCGATCGGCTGACGCCTTCGGGCCCCGGGGGCGCGCACGCGCCCCCCGGGGTCCGGCCAGCCGGTAGTTGACAAATCAGCCCGCATGCACAACATTAATGGATCAGTTTTGGAAAAAGAAAACAGGCCGCCCAATGCGGCCAGCACAAGAAAAAAAGGAGAACACATGAGCAAGTTCATTAAAACAGCAGTGATAGCCGGCGCCCTGGCGGGTGTCGTGCTTTTCCCCGCCATCACACAAGCGGCGGATGCCAGCGCGGATGTGGCGTATTTTTCGTCCTACGTCTGGCGCGGTCAAGTCCTCAACAACGAGTCGGTGCTTCAGCCGGCCTTTTCGGCCAGCACCGCCTTCGGCCTCTCGTTCAGCGCCTGGGGCAACGTGGACCTGACCGATAAATTCGACAACCGGAAAGAATTCACGGAAGTGGATCTGACCGTCGCCTATGACCTCCCTCTGAAAGGGCCCATCGGCGTTTCCGTGGGCGTCATTGAGTATCTGTTACCCAAGGAAGGCAACTTCACGCCTAAGGTTCCCGAAGGACATGCCGAAGTTGAGGGCAGTGAAGATACAGACACCCGCGAAGTCTATGTCACGGTCAGCGCGGATGTCATCCTCGCCCCCACGGTCGCGCTCTACTATGATGTGGACGAGGTCGAGGGATTCTATGCCAGCCTCGGCATCAGCCACAGCTTTGAGCTGATGGAGAAGTTGAGCCTGGATCTGGGAGCCTCCGTCGGAGCCGCCAGCGACAAATACAACGAGTATTACTTCGGCGATGACAAGGCCGCCTTCAATGATGGCAACGTTTCCGCCGGCCTGACCTATGCCTGCACCGAGAACTTCTCGCTCTCCGGCGCGGTGTACTACACCTCCCTGCTGGATGGTAACATCAAGGATGGCGCCGAAGAAATCTATGGTGACAAGGACCGCTTCTACGCCAATATCGCCGCTGGCTACTCGTTCTAATCGTTCACGGCCCTCTGGAAATCCCACCCGCCCCCGCGGGTGGGATTTCCTTTTTTTTGCTCTGCCACCCTCGAAAAAAAGTTCCAAGGGTTTACCCCGACTATTCGGGGTTGGAAAAAACTGAAAAAAAAGTTCCAACCCTTGGAACTTAAGCGTGTGTGCATGATTTTGAGGGGTACATGCGGGGCCACCCTGGGACTGGGCTTTGGGCGTAGGGCGGTGCTCCGCGCCGCCCTTTGATAAGCCCACACCGCACGTTTCCGATCAGGACGGCGCAGAGCGCCATCCTACGTAGGGCGGTGCTCCGCGCCGCCC
>CAZFSE010000051.1:0-7870 GCA_964521805.1 uncultured Verrucomicrobiota bacterium | reverse complement strand
CCGATCAGGACGGCGCAGAGCGCCATCCTACGTAGGGCGGTGCTCCGCGCCGCCCTTTTGACAAGCCCACACCGCATGGTTTCCGATCAGGACGGCGCAGAGCGCCATCCTACGTAGGGCGGTGCTCCGCGCCGCCCCATCCTCCCCCTTTTTGCAGATTACATTTTTGTACTCAACACCCCCCACAGGATAACATTTGTGTCGTTTTCCCACTGCCTTGAACTTTGCTGATTTTTTTATTCCATTCATGAACAAATAGTTGCAAATATGGCCGTGCAAGTTGGAACGATTCTAGCTATACAAAGGCGGCTCGACAGAGGAAACTATCTTTTACTCGAGGGAAAACGATGAAGAATGGGCCCCAAACGTTGGAGGATGATCAGCCGCACGAAAGTTGCGGGGTGTTTGGCATTTTCGGGGTGCCGAACGCGGCCCCCTTGATTTATAACGGGCTTTTCGCCCTCCAACACCGCGGCCAGGAGGGTGCCGGCATCGTCGTCAGCAACGGTGAGCAAATCCACTCCATCAAGGGCATGGGCCTGTTGACGGAGGTCTTCGCCAAGCACTCCATGGACGAGTTACAGGGTTCCATTGGCATCGGCCATGTCCGCTATTCCACCACCGGCTCTTCACGCCCCCAAAATGTCCAGCCCATCGTCTGCGAATGCCTCGACGGCATCTGGGCGCTGGCCCATAACGGCAACCTGACCAATGCGCGCAAAATGCGCCGCTCCTACCAGGAGGCCGGCGCCATCTTTGAAACCAGCACCGATAGCGAAATCCTCATGCACCTGATCGCGGATCCGATGTACCGCTCGCGCACCCGCCGCGTCGAACGCGCCCTCTCGGAGCTCGAAGGCGCCTTTTCGTTTATTCTGATGACGAAGGACTCGGTCATGGCCACACGCGACCGCTACGGCTTCCGCCCCCTCTCCATCGGCAAGCTGGGCAATGGCTTCGTCTTTGCCAGCGAAACCTGCGCGCTCGATCAGGTCGGCGCCACCTTCGTGCGGGATGTCCTGCCGGGCGAACTCGTCATCGCGGACGCCAAGGGCATCCGGAGCAGTACCTTCTGCGAGCCCGTCACCGGGTCGCTGGGCCAGTGCATCTTTGAGCATGTCTACTTTGCCCGGCCCGACAGCATCGTCTTCGGCCAAAGCGTGCACGAAACCCGCCTGCGCCTCGGGCGCCGCCTCGCGCAGGAGCACCCCGCCAAGGCCGATATCGTCATCCCCGTGCCGGACAGCGGAAGCGCCGCCGCCCTCGGGTTCTCGCAAACCAGCGGCATCCCGATGGATTATGGCTTCATCCGCAATCACTACATCGGGCGCACTTTTATTATGCCGGAAAAGGAACAGCGCAGTGACAGCGTGGACATGAAGCTCGCGGTGGTCCCCGGTGTCGTCCGGGACAAACGCATTGTGGTGGTGGATGACTCCATCATCCGCGGCACCACCTGCCGCCGCCGCATCCTTTCCCTGCGCAAGGCCGGCGCCAAGGAAATCCATATGCGCATCTCCTGCCCCCCCACCCGGCACCCCTGCTTCTTTGGCATTGATTTCCCGTCCCACGGCGAACTCATCGCCTCCCAAAAAAGTCTGGAAGAAATCCGCGACTTCATCGGGGCGGACAGCCTGGCCTACCTGAGCCAGGAAGGACTGCTCGCCGCCTTCGACCAGCCCAACGATTACTGCACGGGGTGTTTTAGCGGAAAGTACGCTGTGGACGCCACCGAGGATTACTCAAAACAAGCCATGGAAAAGGCCGGGCATGTTAAGGTATAAGGCGTGACACAAGATGAATACGCAAAGGACTTCAATGAATGAACAGCAACAATTTTATCAACCCCGGACGGGCTCGATGGCCACCGCCCAGGGCCTCTATGATCCACGCCACGAGCATGATGCCTGCGGCGTCGGACTGATCTGCAATCTACGCGGAGAAAAATCGCACAGCATCGTTCATCAGGGGCTCCAGATTTTGCTGAATCTCGCGCACCGGGGCGCCTGCGGAAGTGATGAAAAAACAGGGGATGGCGCGGGCATCCTCCTGCAAATGCCGGATGAGTTCCTCCGGGCGCGCGCGGGAGAATTGGGCATCGCCCTGCCCGCGGCTCATGACTATGGCGCGGGGCTCGTCTTTCTGCCGCGCGATGAGGCTCAGCGTTCGCATTGCATGCGCTTGTTCGAGGATGTCGTCCGCGCCGAAGGCCAGGTTTTCCTGGGCTGGCGTGAGGTTCCCGTGCGTGCGGAGGTGCTCGGCGACACCGCCCGCCAGGCCCTCCCGGACATCCGGCAGGTCTTTATTGGGCGCGGCCCCGCCATCCTCGATGCGGTCCACTTCGAGCGCAAGCTCTTTGTCATCCGCAAGGTGCTGGAAAAAAATCTGCGCGATTCCACCCTGCCGGAGAAGAAGTTCTTCTATGTGCCCAGCCTCTCCTGCAACACGATGATCTACAAGGGACTCCTGCTCGCCGATCAGATCGAGCCCTTCTTCCCCGACCTGGCGAATCCGCAAATGGCCAGCAGTCTGGCGCTGGTGCATCAGCGCTACAGCACCAACACCTTCCCCACCTGGGATCTCGCCCAGCCCTTCCGCTTCCTGTGCCATAACGGCGAGATCAATACCCTCCGCGGCAACATCAACTGGATGCGCGCGCGCGAAGGCCTCTTTGAATCGGAACTTTTCGGCGAGGATATGAAGAAGCTGTTCCCGGTGCTGACCCCCGGCGCCAGCGATTCCGCCATTCTCGACAACGCGCTGGAACTGCTCTACCACACCGGGCGCTCGCTCCCCCACGCCATGATGATGCTCATCCCGGAGGCTTGGCAGAATCACCAGACGATGCAGGACGAGAAGAAGGCCTTCTATGAATATCACTCCTGCCTGATGGAGCCCTGGGACGGCCCCGCCTCCATTCCCTTTACCGATGGCCGCTACGTCGGCGCGGTGCTCGACCGCAACGGCCTGCGCCCCTCGCGCTATACGGTCACAAAGGATGGCCTCGTCGTCATGGCCTCGGAGACCGGCGTGCTCGAGATTGATCCCGCCAACGTCGCGCAAAAGGGCCGCCTGCAACCCGGACGCATGTTCCTGGTCAATATGGAGGAAGGCCGCATCGTCGAAGATGAGGAAATCAAAACCGAGATCTGCCGGCGCAAACCGTACCGGGAATGGATCGATACCCATCTGGTGAACTTTGATGCCCTGCCCGCCGCCCCGGCCCCGGCCGCTCTGCCTGCCGCCGCCCTGATGGAACGGCAAAATCTCTTTGGCTATACGCTGGAAGATCTGCGGATCATTCTCGCCCCCATGGCCAAGGGCGAGGAGGCCATTGGCTCGATGGGCACGGATACCCCGCTGGCCGTGCTCTCGGAGCGCCCCCAACTGCTTTACCAGTATTTCCACCAGCTCTTTGCCCAGGTCACTAATCCCCCACTCGATGCCATCCGCGAGGAATTGGTCACCTCGCTCCAATACAATATCGGCGCCTCCGGCGATCTCTTCAAGGAGACCCCCGAGCATGCGCGGCAAATCCGCCTCACCAGCCCCATTCTCAGCACGCCGGATCTGGCGAAGCTGAGGGAAAACACCCTGCCCCATTTCAAGCCCACCACCCTGCCCATCCTGTTTGATGCGGCCCAGGGCGGCGCCGGCCTGGAAGCGGCGCTGAACCAGCTCTTCTCGGCGGCCTCCCAGGCCATCGAGAACGGCTCTACCCTGCTGATTCTTTCCGACCGTGGCGCCGGGCGCGAACAGGCCCCCATCCCTGCCCTGCTCGCCACCGCAGGGCTTCATCACCACCTCATCCGGCAAAGCCAGCGCACCCGGTGCGCCCTGATCGTCGAAAGCGGCGAACCCCGCGAGGTGCATCACTTCTGCCTGCTCTTCGGCTATGGCGCCGATGCGGTCAATCCCTACCTGGCCATCGAGGGCCTCGAAGACATGGCCCGGCAGGGCATGGTCGCGGAACGCAACCCCGGCAAATTGGCCGCCTATTTCATCAAGGCGGTCAAGAAGGGCATGCTGAAGGTCATGTCCAAGATGGGCATCTCAACGCTGTACAGCTACCGGGGCGCGCAAATCTTTGAGGCGGTCGGCCTCAGCTCAGCCCTGATTGACCGCTTCTTCTGCGGGACGCCTTCCCGCGTGGAGGGCATCGGCCTGGCGGAGGTGGCGGAGGAAGCCGCCCGCCGCCATGCGCGTGCGTACCCGCCCGCCTCCATCCCAGCCTCGCTGGAACTCGACAGCGGCGGCCAGTACCAGTGGCGGCGCAACGGCGAGGTTCACCTGCTTGATCCGCAGGCCATCGCGAAGCTTCAACAAGCCGTTCGCGAAGGCTCGGCCCGGCTCTTCAAGGAATATTCCGCCATCATTGACGGCCATAACCGGCGCGGTTGCACCCTCCGCGGCCTGATGGATTTCAAACCTGCCGGGAATGCCATCTCCATCGAGGAGGTGGAGCCCTGGACCGACATCGTCAAGCGCTTCAAGACCGGCGCCATGTCGTATGGCTCCATCAGCCAAGAGGCCCATGAAACCCTCGCCATCGCCATGAACCGCATCGGCGGCAAGAGCAACTCCGGCGAGGGCGGCGAGGCCCCTGAACGCTACGGCCCCGATCCCGCCGGCAACTGGCGGCGCAGTGCCATCAAGCAGGTCGCCTCCGGGCGCTTCGGCGTCACCAGCCATTATCTGGTCAGCGCGCGCGAGCTTCAGATCAAGATGGCGCAGGGCGCGAAGCCCGGTGAGGGCGGCCAGCTCCCCGGCGCCAAGGTCTATCCCTGGATCGCCAACACACGCTATTCCACGCCGTATGTCACACTGATCTCGCCCCCGCCCCATCATGATATTTATTCGATCGAAGATCTGGCCCAGTTGATTCACGACTTGAAGAATGCCAACTCCAGCGCGCGCATCAGCGTCAAGCTCGTCTCCGCGGTCGGCGTCGGCACGGTCGCCGCCGGCGTCTCGAAGGGCAAGGCGGATGTCGTGCTCATCAGCGGCTTCGATGGCGGCACCGGCGCTTCGCCGCAATCCTCCATCAAACATGCCGGCCTGCCGTGGGAGCTCGGCCTCTCGGAGGCGCACCAGACCCTCGTCCTCAACGATCTGCGGAGCCGCATCGTCGTCGAGTGCGATGGCAAACTGCTCACCGGGCGCGATGTTGCCATCGCCTGCCTGCTGGGCGCGGAGGAGTTCGGATTCTCCGCCGGCCCCATCGTCAGCATGGGATGCGTCATGATGCGCGTCTGCCACCTGAACACCTGCCCCGTCGGCATCGCCACGCAAGATCCCGAACTGCGCAAGAAGTTCCCGGGCCAGCCGGAGCATGTCATCCATTTCTTCCGGTTCATCGCGGAAGAGCTTCGCGAAATCATGGCCAGCCTGGGCTTCCGCACCTTGAATGAGATGGTCGGCCGCTCGGACTGCCTCGAACAGCGCCAGGCGCTGGACCACTGGAAGGCGCGCAACCTCCAGCTCGCCGCCCTGCTCCGCAAACCGGAGGTTCCGCTGAAGGTGGGCACCTATTGCTCGCAAACGCAGGACCACGGGCTCGAACGCGCACTCGACCACCAGCTGGTGGAATGGGCGCGCCCCGCGCTGGAACGCCGCGAAAAGGTCGTGATCGAACTGCCCATCCGCAACATCTACCGGACCGTCGGCACCCTGCTGAGCAGTCAGATTTCCAAGCGCTATGGCGCCGAGGGCCTGCCCGATGACACCATCCAGATTCAGGCGCGCGGCTCCGCCGGGCAAAGTTTCTGCGCCTTCGGCGCGCGCGGCATCACGGTGCGCGTGGAAGGCGACGCCAATGACTACTTTGGCAAGGGCCTCTCCGGCGCGCGCCTGGTCATCTACCCGCCCAAGACCGCCACCTTTGTTCCGGAACAGAACATCCTGATCGGCAATGTGGCCTTTTATGGCGCGACCTCCGGCGAGGCCTATATCCGCGGCATGGCCGGCGAGCGCTTCTGCGTCCGCAACAGCGGCGTCCGCGCCGTCGTGGAAGGCGTCGGTGACCATGGCTGTGAATACATGACCGGCGGACGCGTCGTCGTGCTCGGCCCCACCGGACGCAACTTCGGAGCGGGCATGAGCGGCGGCATCGCCTATGTGTTCAATGAAAGCGGCGATTTCATCGAGAAACGCTGTAACCGGGAAATGGTCGAACTGGAGCCGGTCACGGAACCGGTGGACATCGTCGAATTGCGCGAATTGATCGCCCGGCATTTTGCCCACACCCAAAGCACGGTGGCCCGCCGGATTCTGGACCAGTGGGAAGATGTGCTGAAGAAATTTGTCAAGGTCATGCCCACGGATTACAAGCGGGCGCTCGGCATCGTCGCCCAGCAAAAACGAGTGGAAGCCAACACGCTGGCCAGCTTCCCGGCATAAGGTGAGAAGAGGATTGGAGACACGTCATGGGAAAGCCAACAGGATTCAAGGAATACCCCAGGGAAACACCGGCGGAGCGCCCGGTCGAGGAACGGGTGCGCGACTACCGGGAGCTGTATCAGGAGTTTCCCGAGGAAAATCTCCGCCGCCAGGCCGCCCGTTGCATGAATTGCGGCGTGCCCTTCTGCCATTCGGGCTGTCCGCTGGGCAACCTCATTCCGGATTGGAACGACCTCGTCTACCGCCACGACTGGCAAAGCGCCTACCGGGAGTTGGCCGCCACCAATAATTTCCCCGAGTTCACCGGACGGCTCTGCCCCGCCCCCTGCGAGGAAGCCTGCGTGCTAGGCATCAATGAGCCCCCCGTCACCATCGAATTGATCGAAAAAAACATCATCGAGTACGCCTTTGAACAAGGCTGGGTCAAACCCGAACCACCCGCCGTCCGCACCGGCAAGAAGGTAGCCGTGATTGGCTCCGGCCCCGCCGGACTCGCCTGCGCCCAGCAACTCAACCGCGCCGGGCATTCCGTCACCGTCTTTGAACGCGCCAACCGGATCGGCGGGCTCCTGCGTTACGGAATCCCCGACTTCAAGCTGGAGAAAAGCGTGCTCGACCGCCGCTTGAACATCCTCGAAGCAGAAGGCATCGAATTCCGAACCGGCACCGCCGTCGGCGCCAGCTTCCCCGTCGAAGAACTCAAGGCCTTTTCCGCCGTGGTCCTCTGCGGCGGCGCCACCCAGTCCCGCGATTTGCCCATCCCCGGACGCGAACTCCAGGGCATTCACTTCGCCATGGATTTCCTCCCCTTGCAGAACCAGGTCGTGGCCGGCGATGCCGCCAAGCCCGCCCTCTCCGCCGAAGGCAAGCATGTCATCGTCATCGGCGGCGGCGATACCGGCAGTGACTGCATCGGCACCTCGCGCCGCCAGGGTGCGCGCTCCATCACCAGCTTCGAGCTGTTGCCCCTGCCCCCCAAGGACCGCCCCGGCCACCAGCCCTGGCCCTATTGGCCCATGCGCCTGCGCACCAGCTCCTCCCACGCCGAAGGAGTCCGACGGTTCTGGTCCATCCTGACCAAGGAATTCATCGGCTCCAAGGGCCATGTGCAGGCCCTGCGAACCGTCAGCATGGAATTTGCCCCCGGAGCCGACGGACGCCTCACGATGAAGGAAGTGCCCGGAACCGAGTACGAATGGCCCGCCGAATTGGTCCTGCTCGCCATGGGCTTTGTCGGCCCCGAGCGTGGACATGTCCTGGCCGGCCTCGGTGTCGAACTCGATGCCCGGGGCAACGTGAAAACCGACGCCCAGTATCACACCAGCCGTCCCGGCGTCTTTGCCGCCGGCGATATGCGCCGCGGACAGTCCCTCATCGTCTGGGCCATCTCCGAAGGCCGTGAAGCCGCTCGTTGCGTGGACACCTACCTCATGGGCCATAGCCTCCTCCCCACCAAGGGCGGCGGCGACCT
>CAZFSE010000050.1:11063-24002 GCA_964521805.1 uncultured Verrucomicrobiota bacterium | reverse complement strand
GCAGGAAACCTGGCGGTGGATCCTCGATCCGGGAAAGTACGCCGGCATCATGTGGGGGACGTGGTCTTGCAGAAGGCGATGTATGCGGCGGTGCGGACGGCCAAGATCGCGAAACCGGCTTCGGTGCATACGTTGAGGCACAGTTTTGCAACGCATCTGTTGATGCAGGGGGTGAATATTCGTGAGGTGCAAGAATATCTGGGACATGCGCATGTGGAGACGACCATGATTTACACGCATGTGATTCGGACGTTGACGAATCAGGCAGAGAGTCCGCTGGACCGGCTGGACGGGTGAGGGGGGAGCGTTGACGTGTGGAAGGGTGAGGCGAAAAACGGGGATTTTCCTCAGGCGAGTTGTGTAGGGTGCTTGTTTTTCAGGAATCGGCAGGCTTTACGGTTGGGCGGGCAGGAAATCTTCTGGCAATCCAGGCCTCCTTGGGTATGCTGGCGGCATGGAAATACTGATGATGGTGTTGGCGCTGATGGTGGGGCTGGTGGTCGGTTCCGTGGCTTGCTGGCTGATTTTCCGGGCCCGGGAGTCGGCGGCGGTCGAGGCCGTCCGTTCCCAGGCGCAGGGCGAACTGATCCTGTTGCGGGAGCGGCTGGCGGTGCGCGAACAGCAACAGCAGGAGCAGGCGGCGTTGCTGAACGAGGCGCAGGCCCGGCTCTCGGATGCCTTCAAGGCGCTTTCCTCCGACGCGCTCAAGAGCAATAACCGGGCCTTCATGGAATTGGCCCAGGCCACGCTGGAGCGCTTTCAGGTGGCGGCGCGCGGTGATCTGGAAAAGCGCCAGCAGGCGATCGAGCAGGTCATCAAACCGGTGCAGGAATCGCTGGGGCGCTTTGATTCCAAGATCCAGGAATTGGAAAAGGCCCGTGTGGGGGCGTACGAGGTCTTGCGCGAGCAGGTCAAATCGCTGGCCGAGACCCAGAACGAGTTGCGCCACGAGGCGGCCAGCCTGGTGAAGGCGCTGGGCACGCCGCGCGTGCGCGGGCGCTGGGGCGAGATCCAGCTCAAGCGCGTGGTGGAAATGGCGGGCATGCTGGACCACTGCGATTTCTACGAACAGCAGAACGTGACCACGGAGGAGGGCCGCCTGCGCCCGGATATGCTGGTCAAACTGCCGGGCGGCAAGCAGGTGGTGGTGGATGCCAAGGCCCCGCTGGCGGCTTATCTGGAGGCGATGGAGGCCTCGGACGATGCCTCGCGCCTGTTCAAACTGCGCGAGCATGCGCGCCAGATTCGCGACCACATGAAGGCGCTCAGCCAGAAATCGTATTGGGATCAATTTGAATCCACGCCGGAATTTGTCGTGCTGTTTTTACCGGGCGAAACATTCTTCAGCGCGGCGCTGGAGCAGGACCCGGCGCTGATTGAGCAGGGCGTTGAACAGCGCGTGATTCTGGCGACACCGACCACCCTGATTGCCCTGCTCAAGGCGGTATCCTACGGCTGGCGGCAGGAGGCGCTGGCGGCGAACGCCCAGCAGATCAGCGACCTGGGCAAGGAGCTGTACAAGCGCATCAAGGACATGGGCGGGCATTTCGCCGAGGTGGGCCACCGGCTGGAGCGGGCGGTGGACAGTTACAACAAGGCCGCCGGGTCTCTTGAGTCGCGCGTGCTCGTCAGCGCCCGGAGGTTCCGGGATTTGGAATCGGCGGGTGGCGAGGGGGAGATCGGGTTGCTGGAGCCGGTGGACACCCAGCCCCGCCAGTTGCAGGCGCCGGAGATGGGCGCCGAAGGGAAGGGCGAGTGAAAACGTTTTTGGTGTACATGACGGCGGCGAACCGCCGCGAGGCCGGAAAGATTGCCCAGGCGCTGGTGGAAGAACGGCTGGCGGCCTGCGCGAACGTGCTGGGGCCCATTCAGTCTTTTTATTGGTGGGAGGGGCGCGTGCAAAACGGGCGCGAGGTTGCGCTGGTGGCCAAGACGCGCGCCGGGAAGGTGAAGGCCCTCATTGCCCGCGTAAAAGCTTTGCACAGCTACGAATGTCCTTGCGTGGTGGCGCTCCCCATTGAGCAGGGATTCCCGCCCTTCCTGAAATGGATCGTGGACGAAACGCGCGCGCCGTGAGCCTCAATAAGGATCAAAACGGCTGTTGTTTAGATCCAGCCAGCCCACGTCGTTTTTCTCGAAGCCGCCCGCCTTCTGGGTGTACGTCAATTTTTCGGAGGAGACGTGCCCGTCGCACCAGCCCACCACGGTGCGCCCGCCATGGCGGAAATGAATGGTCGGCTGGGTCTTTCCATAGGTGGTGACGGGTGTGCTTCCGCTGACGAACTGGTAGGGTTCGGCAAAGGAGTATTCGATGAGCGCGTTGTTTTGCACGAAGACGGCATCCGCGAACATCAGGGTCTGGCCGGGGTTCGATATCTTGCCCGGATCCATGCCCCGCCGGTCGCTGGCTTCATTAAAGCCGTGCAGATAGGACCGCGAGCCCACCCCGACGGCGTTGTAGCCATAGCCGCCACATCCCGCCTCAAATCCGTCCTCCGCAAAGCGGGCGGAGGGGCACATCCGGATTTGCCGGTCCGCCCCCAGATAGGGCGCCAAGGGGCCTTCGGTGGGTTCAAATGGAACGCCACTGTGCGAGCGCATGCCATGCCAGCGCTGATTGTTGGCCCCGTTAATGTCCGAAGCGGGGCAGTAGCTTCCCTGGTCGTCGGCATACAGCAGGTTGGCCATGCACAGGGCCTTGATATTGCTCATGCACCGGGCTTCGCGCCCTTTCTCCAGGCCCCGGCGCGCCGCCGGACTGACCAGCGCCGCCAGCAGTCCCATCACGGCCACGACCACCAGCAGTTCCAGCAGAGTAAAGCCTCCGCGGGTTTTCCAAGGGTTGGAAAACTCTCGTATTTTTTTTCCAACCCTTGGAAAAGTTTGGGCCATTTTTTCCAACCCTTGGAAAAAATATTTCCGAAAAGTTCCAACCCTTGGAAACAATTTGATCATGGGTTCATCCGGATGATTCGGTAATACTGCCGGCCGGCCTCCAGCGCGGGCGCGGGCAGGGAGATGGATTCATGCGCGCCCGTCACCGCGCCGCCCAGGTCCGTCCACTCTCCAAAAAGGGAATCAGCGGCTTGCACTTGGTACACCGCCTCATGGGCGGCGAAGAAGGAAAGCCCGGTGCTTCCGTCGTTGAGCGCAAGAGCCGCGCGCGCCGGCGCCGCATGGATCACGCCGATGGCGCGCAGGTCAAACCCATCGGTTGGGCTGGACGGCGGCGCGGCCAGCGCGGCGCTGTTGGCGTCATAGTACGGGTCAAAAATGGGGTTGCCGTGGTGGTCGGTGGCGGAGCCATTGCCGGTGATGTCCACCAGGCGGATGTACCGGATGCAATCGAGGTTGACCCGTCCGGCGATGGCTTCCGGTTCTTCCGTGAGCATGTCGAGATCGAACGGCGTCCCGTGGGTCATGATATGCTTGCCCGCCACGCCATCCACCTGGGTGACATCGAGGCTTCCGAAGCGGTTGCTGGCCACATCGGTCCATGTATGCACGAGATTGGTGTTGCGATTGAAGACCGGGAAGCGAAGCCAGTGATTGGTGGTGGTGGCGACTTCCACGAACGCGAGTTCAGCGAAGGTGTAGCGGTTTGTGCTTCCCTCGCGCGAGGTGCCTTCCCAATTGCAGAGATCGGTGAAGGCATTCTCGAAGACAACAAAGTCGGGGCCGGGGCCGTTGGCGATTTCGTGGGAGAACACCACCGTGACGGTGCCGCTATTACCGAGCGACAGCACATGCCGGGACGGGTCCGTGAAGGAGGCGGGCTTCCCAATGACCGCGCCGGCCGGATTTGTGACGCCGCCGGCGTCGTTGCGGGCGTAGCCGCCACTGCCGCTGATGGGATTGGTGTAGAACAGCACGCCGCTGATCCAGGCCTGAATCAGCGGATTCGAGTGGATCATGCCTCCATCATCCATCGCATAGGGGCCGCCGTAGGGCGCATAGGTGGCGTAATGGCCCGCCTCGTCAAAGCCGTAGGTCTGGGCGGAGTCATTCATGTAGGACGCGTGCTGATTCATGAAGGCGATGAAGTGCTTCCCGGTGGCGCTGAACGTGGTCACCTTATAGTCTGAATTGTCGAGATGAGGCACATACTGAAATTCTCGCTGGATCAGAGGATTGAACGCGAGCAGTCCGTTGTGTTGCCAGCCGGAAGCCCATAGCCGCCCGTACCCATCCACGGCCAGCGTGCCTATATTCCCGCCGCCGCCGAAGTCATGAATCAACTCACCGTCCGTGATGGCCAGCACCGCGCCGGTGATGGCGCTGGAGAGTTGCTCGGGTGTGAATTTGTAGACCCTGCCGTCGTCGTTGTCGCCGACAAACAGGTTCCCGGCTGCATCCCGCGCAAACCCACAGCTATACGTGGAGATATGGGCGATGAGGGGGGCGTTGGTCTGTCCGTCGAGGCTGATGTAGCGCAACTCGTGCGGAGAGGACCAGTCGGCGGCCCCTCCGATGTAGAGCCCGTTGGCGTCGCGGAAGACGCCATGGTAGTTGCCCACGAAAACCCCCACATTGGTGAAACTGGCACTGGACGGCTGAGAGGGGTTGAACCGGTCAATATCCGAGGCCCCCCAGCCGCCGCGCCCAGCGGCGGCTTTATTGGAGGACCAGACGGCGATAAAGCTGGGGTCCGTGCCGGATGGGGTATCCGCAAAGGCTGTCATGCCGGTGGCGCCGAAGGTGTCTTGCAGGACGAACTGGCCGCATTCGGCAAAGACAAAGCGTCCATCGGGCAGGTGATCCAGCGCGGTGGCGCCCCAGGCCCAGGAGAGGTTGGGCAAGGGGATATGGGTCCATGCCGCGGACGAACAGAACGGGAGAAAACACAGGAGAGGAATCGCTAGCACTGACTTCTTCAAGGACGCCTTTCTGCTCCTCGTGCGGGAGCATGTTTCGCCTCTGAGCGAAGGGAGAAAGGCGCCGGCCAGACAGGGCCGTCTCTCTTCATCCGCGAAAGAGGCATTCATTAGGGAGACGAGCCCGTCTTCTGACTTCCGGCTTCCAACCTAGTTCCCCGCCTTCCCGCTCCGCGTGTGCGGAACAGTGGCCGATGGGTTTCGTAGCCGGTTACAGCGGCGCGACCGCGTCCGATTTTCACGGACTTCCGATAGCCCTGCTCCCGTTCAAACCAACGCGGGGCAGGCTACTCAAGAGAGCGGCGGATTGTCAAGAGAGATGAAATTCGTAGCGCAGGATGCTCAGGGCAAAGAGGGCGGCGGTTTCGGTGCGCAGGACATGGGGGCCGAGGTTGACCGGCTGGGCGCCGGCCGCGATGGCTTGCTCCCGCTCTTCGGGGGTGAAATCCCCCTCCGGGCCAATCAGGATTCCGACCTCGCCGGGCGGGGCTTCGCGCGCCTCGCGCAGAACCTCGTGCAGGGGACGGGCCTTGTCTGAAAGGTCGCCGATCAACAGCCGTCCGCCCTGGGCCCGCGCAAGAGCCTGCGGCAGGGTGCAGGGCTTGGCGATGTCCGGGAGGAAGGCCGCCCCGCTCTGCTTGGCGGCGTTGAGCAGGATTTTTTCCCAGCGCGCGCGCTTGTCTTCGGCCTGATCTTCGCGGAGACGCACCACGCAGTTGGTGGTGGCCAGCGGCACAATCTCCTGAACTCCCAGCTCAACCGATTTCTGCAGGATCAGGTCCATGCGCTGTTCGCGGGTGAGCGCCTGGTACAAGACCAAGCGGGGAAGCGGAGGCTGATCCACCCTCTGCTCCAGCAAATGGATGAGTGCGCGTTTGCCCTGGGCTTCCAGAAATTCGGCGGACCCAGTCCGGCCTTGTCCATCAAAGACCTCCAGGCGGAGACCGGGTTCGGCCCGCAGAACGTGCAGGAGGTGATGTGATTCCTCCGCGTCCAGCAATACGGCACGGTCCCATTCCTCCGGGCGTATATAGCAACGCATGAGAAAAGCCCCCCGGTGGGTTATTTGCCCATCGCCTTTTTATGCTCGTAAAAGTCGCCGGCCTGCTTGCGCAGTTTTTTCAAGCGGGGATGGTTGTCCTCCTTGCAGGATTTGCCCATGGATTCGAGCCATTCCTTTTGAGTCCGCTGGAGGTTGACGGGCACCTCGATGAAGACGCGCACGTGCTGGTCGCCGCTGGGCGCGCCATGCAGGCCGGGCAATCCTCGCCCGCGCAGGCGGAAGACGGTGCCACTCTCGGTTCCGGGCGGAATCTTGAGGGAGGCATAACCGTGAATGGTGGGCGCCTCGACTTCGCCGCCGAGGGCGGCCACATGAAAGGGGATGGGCAGTTCGCAGAAGATGTCCTCATCCCGCCGCTGAAACAGCTCGTGGGGATGCACATGCAGGACGACGTACAGGTCGCCTGCGAGGCCGCCGCGCGTACCGCCCTCGCCCTTGCCGGCCAGGCGCAGGCGCGAGCCGGTTTCCACGCCGGGCGGGATCTTGAGGTCTATCGTGCGCTGGCCCTTGACACGGCCCTCGCCCCGGCAGTTCCGGCAGGGGTTGCGGATTGTTTCACCCAAGCCTCCGCAGGAGGGACAGGTCTGCCGCATCTGAAAAAAGCCGGTGGAGGTAATGACCATGCCCCGGCCCTTGCATCGGGCGCAGGGTTCTTTCTTGCTGTCCTTGTCGGCCCCCATGCCTTTGCATTGGGGGCACTCTTCCATGATGGGGAGGGTGATTTCCCGGTGGGACCCAAAGACGGCTTCTTCAAAATCAATTTCCAGATCAAACCGCAGGTCGGAGCCCCGGTTGTTGGACTCGCGGGCGCCCGCTTCGCCCCGCCCGCCGCCAAAGAAGTTGTCGAAGATACTGCCGCCGCCGCCGAAGGCGCCCATGAAGGTGCGGAGGGCCTCCTCGAGGTCTATGCCGCTGAAGTTGCCAAACCCGGCGCCGCCGCCCCCCGGGCCGAAGGCCTGATGCCCGAACTGGTCATAGCGCTGGCGCTTGGCGGGATCGCTGAGGATTTCGTAGGCCTCCGAGATTTCCTTGAACTTTTCCTCGGCTTCGACGTTGCCGGGATTCTTGTCCGGATGGTACTTGATGGCAAACTTGCGGTAGGCTTTTTTAATGTCTTCCGCGGACGCCGAGCGCGCCAGTTCCAATACCTCGTAATAATCGCGTTTGGTGGCCATGGCTATTCCTCCCCTTCGGATTCAGAGGGAGGCTCGTCCGCCGGGCCACTGCTGACCACGACCTGCGCCGCGCGCAGAAGCTTGTCCCCCAGTTTGTAGCCCCGCCGGGTTTGCTCGATGACCGTTTCGGCGGGAATCTCCGGGGAGGGGATGTAGGTGATGGCCTCGTGGAGGTGCGGGTCAAAGGGGCTGTTTCCGGCCTCCACGGGTTCGAGCCCGAATTTCTTCAAGGCGCCTGCAAACTGGTCATAGACCAAGCGAAGGCCTTCCAAGACCGTCGGAGGGGTTTGCAGTTCGGCGGCATTTTTCAGGCCCATTTCGAAATGGTCGAGGACGGGCAACAGTTCCTGGCAGAGATTCTCGTTGGCCCGCAAGCCCGTCTCGGCCTGCTCGCGCAACGTGCGCTTGCGGTAATTATCAAAATCGGCCTGCAGGCGCAGAAGCTGGTTCTTCAGGACCTCCTGCTCGGAAGGCTGTTCCAGGGGAGCGGCGGGCTCTGCTCCGGCCCCCGCCTCCACAGGGCTGGGGGCTTCCTGTTTTTCGCTGGCCTCCGCGCCCCCCTTGTGCGGCGCGTGGCCATGTTTTGAATGGCGGTCTTTCATAAATCAATATCCTCTCCATGACAGACCCCCCTCTAAAATGGAGAGGCGCCGTCTGTTGGTGATTTGTGCGAACGCGACAAGAATAGCGATTAAAGGCGTTTCGTCAATCGCAGGTAATTGCCGGAGCGGGTGCCCCGCTGGTAGGTGACGTCGTCCACGAAATGGGTGATGATGTACATGCCCAAGCCCCGGTCACGCTTTTCGTCCAACCACTGCTGGGGGGGGACGGCTGGATGGCGGTCCAGATCAAAGCCGGTTCCGTGGTCATAAATTTCAACAATCACCCGGTCGGCGTAGTGTTTCAGATGCACGCGGATGGTATGCTCGTGCATCTTGGCGTCCGCTGGTTCGCCGCCGTAGCTGTGTTCAATGATGTTGGCGCAGGCCTCATCCACGACCATCTCCAGTTTGGCGCACTGATCCTCTGCCAGGCCCGCCCACTGGCAGGCGTCGCTGACAATCTGGCGAATGCCCCCCAGTTCGCTGTAGCGCCCGGAGACTTCCAGCTTGAGTTGCTTGATGACATTCTGATCCAGATGTGTCATGCCCGCCTCCGTTTCTCAAGAGAATTTCTGAACGGCCTGGTCGATGTCCTTGAAAATGTCCAAGATCTTGTGGAACCCCAGAAGCTCCACAATATTGAATATCTTGGGCGAAAGGCGGGCCAGTTTCAGATCCCCCTGCTGTTCCCGGGAGCGGCGGGCAAAGCCAATCAAGGCCCCCAGGGCCGCACTGCTGATGTAGTCCAAACTGGCGCAATCCAGAATGACCCGGGCCCGCTTGTTCTCGCGCAATTCGTTCAGCGCTGTTTCCAGCTTGGGAAACGAATACGCATCCAGGGATCCGTCCAGATGCAAAACATCCAAGGTGTCCCGTTGTTCACGTGTAATGACACATTCCCTCATGATTCCTCCATCTGCGCATCCTACCTCATTGCCCGCAGGGCAAGCAACGTCATATCATCATATTGGGGCTGATTGCCCACAAACCTGTTCAAGCGCTGGCGGACGTTGTTCAGGACGCTGTTGGCGCCTTCATCCGCGGCCACCTTCACCGCCTCGAGGAAGTTCTCCAAGCCCCACTCCTCGTTCTGCCCATTCATCGCTTCCGTAATCCCATCCGTGTACGCCACCACCACATCGCCCGGACTCAATTGCAGGGTGGATTCCTGCAACACGCGATCAAAGGTTTCCGGGTCTGATATACCGATAGCAATACCCGGAGTGTCAATGATCGTAAAGCCGCCTTTTTCGCCATGGCTGAGAATGGGGCGTTCGAGGCCGGCGCGGGCCACCACCAACTCGCGGGTGGCGGTGTTGAGCACCATGTAGAGCATGCAGACAAACATGTCCTCGGTGATGTCCATGCTGACCACGCGGTTCAGGGACTTGAGCACCTGGGCGGGGCTGAGGGCGCCCGGAGCCTGGGCGCGCAGAACGCTCCGGCAGACGGACATCATGATGGCGCCGCCGACGCCCTTGCCGGAGACGTCGGCAATGGCCAGCCCCACATGCTGGTCATCCACCCGGAGAAAATCATAATAGTCGCCGCCGATTTCCAGGGCGGGGTCGTTGAAGGCGGCAATTTCAATGCCTTCGATTCGCGGAAGCTCCTTGGGCAACAGCGCGGTCTGAATGCGGCGTGCGACGGACAGGTCGTGGTCAATGCGCTGTTTTTCATCCAAGGTTTCGCGCAGGCCCGCATAATGCACGGAAACGGAGGCCTGGTCGGCCAAGGCCTGCAACAGGTTCATATCCGACTGGATGAAGGGCCTTCCATCCACGCGATTGACAACGCCCAGCACGCCAATCACCGCCTGGTGAAAGCGCATGGGAACCAGCAGGATGGACCGAAGCTTGAGAAAATCCTCTCCATAATGGGGGACCCGGGGATCGGACTCCGCGTCTTCAATGAGGATGGGGGCGCCAAAATCAGCCACCGCGCCGATGAGCCCTTCCCCTTTGGCAATCAGCCTCGACTTGACCAGCGATTCTACGTGTTGGGATTTGCTCAGGGCGACTTCCAAGCCGCCGTCGGTGCCGCCCACCAGGGGCGGGAAGATGCCGGAGGCGGCCCGGGCCCGGAATTTTTCGCCGCCGGGCTCTACCAGGTAGATGGCGCCGGCCCCGGCATGGGTGGTGTGCTGGGCATAGAACAGCACCCGCTTGAGGAGGTGATCCAGATCAATGTGGTCGGCGTCCGCAAAGACCTCGCCCACGTCATGCACGAAGCCAAAGATGACGTCTTTTTCCTGAAGCATGCTGTTTCGTTCCCTGAGCAGGCGGCGCATCCGCAGGACTAGAAGAACCACGGCGACGGCCAGCAGGGCGGCCAGCGCCTGTGAAACAGACAGAAACGCCAGCATGACAGAGCCGCCCGTCATGGCGTTTTCTCCGTTCCCGGCGGGCCCATTTTTTGGAGATCCTGCCGCAGAAAGGTCAGCACATCCTTGAATTTGGGGAGGTTTTCCGGAGACAGCTCGATCAGGGTTTCGTGCGCCTCCAGCATGGTTTCCGCCGTGGCCCGGTCGGTGGCTTCGCCGCTTTCCAATGTCTGAAGCTGATGAGCAATGAGCTCCTCTTTCCGGTATTCCTCCGGCGCCGCTCCCGCCATGTACGGCTTGATGATCTGGTCGAGGCCCAAGGTGCCCAGCAGTCCGCGCGTGCGAAGAGAAAGGTTGATCAGCACAATTTCCCCGTCACAGGCTTTCCGGATGTGGAAGGCCAGGCCGGCCAGGACGCCCATGAAGGTGCTGTCCATGCCGATGCACAAGCTCATGTCCAGCACGATGCGTCTGCAGTGGCGCTCAATGGCCGACTGCCCAAATTGCTTGAGGGCGGCGCTGATTTTGAAGGAGCCCCGGCCCTGGACACGGACATAGGCCGCATCCTCATACAGGGCCACCAGCAGTTGATCCGTAGCATCCATGTGCGACATGCTCAATTCCAAAGGTCTGACTGGCTTCCTGCCAGCAGGCGTCCCTTATAGACCAGCCGAACTCGCCAGGCGTAAACAGCCCCTCCGCGGTTCACCGCCTTTTCTTCAATAACGAATTGCGATTCGCGCTCGCCTGTGACCCTAAACGGGTATTGAATATGAAGACTTCTTACCCCGTCCAAGCGGCGCTGTTTATATTCAAACAATAATAACGCGCCCGGATCAATGCCGGCCGCCGGCGCAACCCAGCGCACCAGGAACGTCTGGCGGCCTCCGGGGCGTTCATCGAGGAACTTGGGCATGCGCTCGACCATCAGACTGGGAGAGCGCTGGCCCGCCGCCCGGGCGTCCCTCTTTTCCTGGACCTGGAGAATCTGGGCGGATCGTTGAGGGCCTTGGGCCTGCACCACCAGGCAGAGGCTTGTCAGGCAGAGCCCCGCGGCCAGCCCTCTGATTAAAAAATGAGACATTTTCATATCGTACTCGACAGATAACAGCACACTAACACCCGCATTTTGGGGTGTCAATCATCCCCCAAGGCCGGGGTCTCCTGCGCGGGTTCGGGGATGTGGTCCTCGCCGGAGGCGGGGGAGAGGATGACGACCAGCTCGCCTTTCACCCCCCGGTGGGCAAAGGCCTTCAAAATATCCGCGGGCGTGCCCTGCAGGCACTCCTCAAAGTGCTTGGTTAGTTCACGGGCCACAAACACCGGGCGGCTTCCCAGTGTCTCCTGGATTTCCGTCATCAGCTTGAGCAGGCGATAGGGGGATTCAAAGAAAACAACCGGGTGCTTTTCCTGGGCCAGCTCCGCGAGACGCCGCCGGCGGGCGGCGGTCTTGTGCGGAAGGAAGCCTTCAAACAAGAAACCGGCGCCGCCCAGTCCGCTGAGCGCGTAGGCGGCGGTGACCGCGGACGGGCCGGGGACCACAAAGACCGGCAGGTTCAAGGCCCGGCAGGCCGCCACCACGCGGGCGCCGGGGTCCGAGATGGCGGGCATGCCGGAATCCGTGACCAGCGCCAGCGCCTCGCCGCACCCGATCCGCCCGGCAATCAGTTCTGTCCGGGACTGCTCGTTGAACTTGTGGCAACTCATCAGCGGTGAGCCGATTTGCAGGCGGTCCAGCAGGACCCGCGTATGCCGGGTATCCTCGGCCAGGATGAGCGTAACCGCTTTGAGGGTCTCGATGGCCCGCAGGGTGATGTCCTGCATGTTGCCGATGGGGGTCCCCACGATATAGAGTCCGGCATTCATGGTTCCTCAGCGCCGCCGGGAAGGGCGGCGGGGGGCGCCTTTCATGGCGCCGGCCAGCGGGACCGGCGCGGCGCGCACCTCCCGCGAGCCCAGGGATTCGCCGCAGGTGGTGCAACGGTAGTCGTGTAATTCGGCGTTTGGAAGCACCAACAGCAGGCGCTCCCGAACAGGCTGGGATCTCCGGCACTTGGGGCAGTACAGCTCGCTGGCCGTCAGATTTTCAAACTGTCGTTGTTGCGTCATGCCTTCCAGTATAGCGGGCCAGCCGCCGGATTTGGAAGAACGAAAATTTCGCCAAGATGTGGCCTTCTACGGATGTGCCCCGGCGTGTCGAAGCATCTCCTGCCGCCCTCTGGGGTTTGGCCATTTGGCTCGGTTTGGTCGACGCGGGCCAAACCCGGCCTGCGGGCGGGGGGGAATTTATCGCTTTGGCTGTCCTCCGTCATCCGTGCATGATTCTGTCGAAAATGATTCTGTCAAAATCCGAAACAACAGGAACAACAGGTAACGACGCCTCACCGAGTCGTCCGGCCAATTTTTTCACAAAAAACCCGATTTTCAGGCCAGTTTTGGTCACTTTTTCCCATTTTAACGATTTTGCGGCCGTTTTTCGCGAATTTTCCCATTTTTTCGCGTTTTTCCAGCCAAAAACACACTTTTTCGCCTTCCCGCCTTGCCCCCGCATCCAAGACGTCGAAGAAAGTACCCCACGGATGCCCCAAAGGCGTCCCACGGATAAAGAAGAAGCAAGAATTCTGAACCGTGCCACGGCCGCCGCCCTGAAGGCTCGGGAGGGACGGCGGCCCCGCCGTCCGGAAGAGGACCGCGAGCCGCGGTCCCTTGCGGTTTGGAACCCGTGGGGTGACTGGAGATGCCTCGACTGCGTTCGGCATGACGAATGCGCTGTTGTTGGTGTTTCTGTCATCCCGAGCGAAGTCGAGGGATCTCCTGCCGCACCCTCGCCAGCTTGCCTGTCCCTACGGCCGGTCCCGCCGAAAATACTTCCAGAATGCACTTTCTCCCCGCAGGAACACCC
>CAZFSE010000050.1:8719-10963 GCA_964521805.1 uncultured Verrucomicrobiota bacterium | reverse complement strand
GGCCGGTCCCGCCGAAAATACTTCCAGAATGCACTTTCTCCCCGCAGGAACACCCGCTACGCTACCGGCATCGTTGCAAGATGATACAAAAGAATCTCGTCCAAAGATGATGATGGCGAGGAACGGCTCAATAACTTGTGGCGGGAAGGGCGATAGAATAAGGAAGACCATGTTTGAACAAGCCTTCAAGAATATAGACGATGTGCTCTGGAAGGATGCCGGGTGCACCAGTGAGCTGGATTACACCGAGCAGACCTCCTGGCTGTTGTTCCTGAAATACCTCGACGCGCTGGAGTCGGACCGCGCCACGGCCGCCGCCCTGAATGACAAGACCTACACCCACATCCTCGACAAGCCCTACCGCTGGGGCACCTGGGCCGCACCCAAAGGGCAGGGTTCCCAGATTGACCACAACACCGCGCTGACCGGGGATGACCTGATCGCGTTCGTCAACGGCAAGCTTTTCCCCTACCTGCACGGCTTCAAGCAGAAGGCCAGCGGGCCCAACACCATCGAATACAAGATCGGCGAGATTTTTGGTGAGATCAAGAACCGCATCCAGAGCGGCTACAACCTGCGCGAGATCATTGACCACATTGATGAACTGCGCTTCGCGTCACAGTCGGAGAAACACGAGCTTTCGCACCTCTACGAGGCCAAGATCAAGAACATGGGCAACGCCGGACGCAACGGCGGCGAGTATTACACCCCGCGCCCGCTGATTCGTGCCATGGTCGCCGTCACCGCGCCCAAGCTCGGTGAGACCATCTGCGACCCGGCCGTTGGGTCGGCGGGCTTCCTGTGCGAGGCCTTTGAGTACCTGCGGGCGCAGAACCCCAAGCGCACCACCGCCCAGGACCGCGCCTTGCAGGAGCGCACCTTCTACGGCAAGGAAAAGAAGTCCCTCGCCTACGTCATTGCGATCATGAACATGATCCTGCACGGCATCGAGGCGCCCAACATCATCCACACCAACACCCTGGCCGAGAACCTGGCCGACGTGCAGGAGAAGGATCGCTTCGACATCATCCTCGCCAATCCGCCCTTCGGCGGCAAGGAGCGCAAGGAGGTTCAGCAGAACTTCCCCATCCGCACCGGCGAGACCGCGTTCCTCTTTCTCCAGCATTTCATCAAAATTCTCAAGGCCGGCGGACGTGCGGGGATTGTCATCAAGAACACCTTCCTCTCCAACACCGACAACGCCTCCGTCAGCCTGCGGCGGAAGTTGCTGGAAGAATGCAACCTGCACACCGTGCTCGACTGTCCGGGCGGCACGTTTCAGGGGGCGGGCGTGAAGACCGTGGTGCTGTTTTTTGAGAAGGGCGCAAAAACGCAGAAGGTGTGGTACTACCAGCTCGACCCCGGCCGCAACCTGGGCAAGACCAACCCTCTGAATGATGGGGACCTGGTTGACTTTATTGAAAAGCAGAAGACCTTTGCGGATTCGGAGAAGAGCTGGAGCGTGGATGTGGCGGCCATTGATCTGAAGACCTGCGACCTCTCCGTGAAGAATCCAAACGGCGGCGAGGAAATTGCGCACCGCTCCCCGCAGGAGATCATGGACGAAATCGCCGCGCTCGACGCCGAGAGCGCGGAGGTGCTGGGGAGGATTCGGGGGTTGCTGGGCCTGTCGAAGGGGGATGCCGATACCGAGGGGGCAAGATGAAAAAGGGGTGGGAGACGAAACCCTTGTCGGAGGTTTGCCAAATAAAGCCGCCGAAGTCCGAAGCGCGTGAGCGAGTCACAGCAAATTCGTTGGTCTCATTCACGCCGATGGAGGACCTGGGCATTGACCGAAAGTATCTCAACGCTTCGCAATCAAAACCGCTCTCATCCGTCGTTGGTAGCTACACTTATTTCGCAGACGGCGATGTGTTACTGGCGAAAATCACGCCCTGCTTTGAGAATGGAAAGCTCGGTATTGCGATTGGCTTGAAGAACGGAATCGGCTTCGGTTCGAGCGAGTTCATCGTCTTCCGGCCGTCCGCGAGCCTCGACAGAGACTTCCTCTACTACTTCTTGGCTCGCCCGGAATTTCGCACCGAAGGCGCAGTGCGGATGGGCGGTGCAGTTGGACAGCAACGCGTGCCGAAGGAATTCATCGAAAGCACTCGCATTCCCGTCCCCCCGCTGGCGGAACAGCAGAGGATCGTTGGCCTGCTGGACGAAGCGTTTGAGGGCCTCGCCACCGCCAAAGCCAACGCCGAAAAGAACCTCCAAAACGCCCGCGCTCTCTTCGAAAGC
>CAZFSE010000050.1:0-8619 GCA_964521805.1 uncultured Verrucomicrobiota bacterium | reverse complement strand
CGCCGAAACCCGCCGCCTGGCCGCCGTCTACGAGCGCAAGCTGACGGCGTTGGAGGCGTTAAAGAAGTCGTTGTTGCATCAGGCGTTTTCGGGGGCGTTGTGAGATGGGAGAATGGACAATGCCGACCTTATTGATTAATTTGACGGAAAAGACCGGAGTGCCAATGGGGTCCAAAGAACCAAAAGGAGTTTTTCATGCCTGAGCTGTTCGACAAGCACGGGGGCTTTCGCCGGTTGCATTCGTTCACACTGGCGACCATCGTACAGCTCGAGACCCTGCGGTTTTGCCGCCGGTTCCTGACCTTTGATCACCGCGAGATGGGCGAGAAGTTCTACGATCCCAAGGGGCGGCAGTACGACCAGATGACCCAGGCCGCGCGCAGTGGCCGCCAGAACATCATCGAGGGCTCCGAGCGTTCTTCCACTTCCAAAGACACCGAAATGAAGCTCACCGACGTGGCACGGGCGAGCCTCAGCGAGTTGCGTGGCGACTACGAAGTCTTGATCATAGACCGGGGCCAGCTTCCGTGGTCGGTCCATTCCCCCGAGGCCAAGGAGCTCAATGCGATCTCGCTCGATGACGCGCCGTTCAAGGACGACATGGTCCACGAGTCGGCGAAACACGCGCTGGAACAACGCAAGAAATACGCCCGCTGGCTCGACAGCGCCGACGCGGTGGTGGTGGCCAACGCCATGCTGATCATCATCGGGCGCGCGTTGAACATGCTCAAGAGCCAGGTCAAGGCGCAAGGCAAGGCCTTTGAAGAAACCGGCGGGTTCAGCGAGAGGCTCATGGCCACGCGCCTCGAAGCCCGCGAGAAGCAAAAGACCGAAGGCTCGCCGGAATGCCCGCAATGCGGCCAGCCCATGCGCCGGCGCAAGTCGGCGAAAGGCGATTTCTGGGGGTGCTCCACCTTCCCGGACTGCAAAGGAACGAGGCCGTCATGAGAGCAACGGAACGAAGATTGATCAGATTGGCCGTTTTGTCAGCGGGGTCAATGAGGTCCGCATCATGAACGAAGCCGAAACCAGAGCCGAGCACATAGACCCCGCGCTGGCGGCGGCGGGCTGGGGCGTGGTTGAGGGCAGTCGCATCCGGCGGGAGTATTCCATTGCGCCGGGACGCATCGAGGGGCTTGGACGTCGCGGGAAGGCGCTCACCGCGGATTACGTGCTGGAATACCGCAACCGGAAGCTGGCCGTGGTCGAGGCGAAGGCGTGGGAGGTCGAGCTGACCGAAGGCGTGGCGCAGGGCAAGAATTATGCGGGCAAGCTGGCGGTGCGTTTTGCCTACGCCACCAACGGGCAGGGCCTCTACGCGGTGGATATGCAGACGGGCCAGGAGGGCGAAATCGCGGCCTATCCCACGCCGGATGAGCTTTGGCAGATGACGTATGCGGAGGAAAATGCCTGGCGCGACCGGTTCGCGGAGGTGCCGTTCGAGGACAAGGGCGGTTCGCATCCGACCCGGTATTATCAGGACATCGCTGTAGATCGCGTCATGGAGGCCATTGCCGCCAAGCAGTCGCGTATTTTGCTGACGCTGGCCACGGGGACGGGCAAGACGTTTATCGCCTTCCAGATCGCCTGGAAGCTGTTTCACAGCCGGTGGAGCTTGATCGGCGAGCCTTCGCGCCGTCCGCGCATCCTGTTCCTCGCGGACCGGAATATTCTGGCGAATCAGGCGTACAACGCCTTCTCGGCCTTCCCCGAAGACGCGCTGGTGCGGATCGAACCGGGCGACATCCGCAAGAAGGGCAAGGTGCCGAAGAACGGGAGCCTGTTCTTCACCATCTTCCAAACGTTTCTTTCCGGGCCGGATGAGACCCCGTGGTTCGGGGAGTACCCGCCGGACTTCTTCGATTTCATCGTCATTGACGAGTGCCATCGCGGCGGGGCGAACGACGAGAGCACCTGGCGGGGCATCCTGGACTATTTCGCGCCGGCCGTTCAGCTTGGCCTCACCGCCACGCCCAAGCGCGATGAGAACGTGGATACCTACGCCTACTTCGGCGACCCGGTCTATATCTACTCGCTCAAGGACGGGATCAACGACGGCTTCCTGACGCCTTTCAAGGTGAAGCAGATCCAGACCACGCTGGATTACTATATCTACACCACCGACGACACCGTGGTGGAGGGCGAGATTGAAGTCGGCAAGGTTTACGAGGAAATGGACTTCAACCGCGATATTGAAATCCGGGAACGCGAGAAGAAGCGCGTGGAGCTCTTCATGGAGCAGATCAACCAGCACGAGAAGACGCTGGTGTTCTGCGCGAACCAGGCCCATGCCCTGCTCGTGCGCGACCTGATCAACCAGATGAAGACCAGCCGGGACCCGAACTACTGCCAGCGGGTGACGGCAAACGATGGAGAGCTGGGCGAACAGCACCTGCGCGATTTCCAGGACAACGAGAAGACGCTCCCGACCATCCTGACCACCTCGCAGAAGCTCTCCACCGGCGTGGACGCCCGCAACATCCGCAACATCGTCCTGATGCGGCCCATCAACCGGATCATCGAGTTCAAGCAGATCATCGGACGCGGCACGCGGCTCTACGACGGCAAGGACTACTTCACGATCTACGACTTTGTGAAAGCGTGCCAGCATTTCAGGGATCCGGAGTGGGACGGCGAACCCCTTGAACCGGACCCCTGCCAGACGTGCGGATGCCAGCCATGTGCGTGCGTGAAGCCGCCGCCGAAGCCGTGCGCTGTCTGCGGTCAGGACCCCTGTATCTGCCCGCCGGAGCCCTGCCAAGAATGCGGCCAGCGCCCCTGCGTGTGCAGGAAGCGGAGGAAGGTGAAGGTGAAACTGGCGGACGGCAAGGAGCGGACCATCCAGCACATGATGATGACGAGCTTCTGGCATCCCGACGGCACGCCCATGTCCGCCCAGCAATTCATGGAACTGCTCTTTGGAAAGCTTCCAGGCTTCTTCAAAGACGAAGCCGAACTCCGCGCCATCTGGAGCGCCCCCGACACACGCAAGAAGCTCTTGCAGGGGCTGGCCGAGAAGGGCTTCGGGCATGGCCAGCTGGCCGAGATGCAGAAGATCATGGATGCCGAGCAGAGCGACCTGTTCGACGTGCTCGCCCATGTGGCCTACGCCTTGCCGCCGGTTACCCGTGAGGTCCGTGCCGCGCATGCACGAGTCCACATCAACACCCGATTCAGCGCCAAACAGCAGGTCTTCCTTGATTTCGTCCTCCAGCATTACATCACGGTCGGCGTGGAAGAGCTTGACCAGGAGAAGCTCACGCCACTGCTCCTGCTCAAATACCACAACTCCCTTGCGGATGCCGTAGCGGACCTTGGCGGCCATCCTGAAGAGATCAACAAAACCTTCGCCGGCTTTCAGAAGTATCTATACCAGCAAACGACGGCGGCCTGATGTCCTCATCGCGGGTTGACAGAGGGGGTTTATTGACCAAATTGACTCCCATGACAGCGAAGACCATACTGCAATGGAGTCCCGCGGGGCGAGCTGGGTTTTTTGCTGGAAAAAAAGTTTCCAAGGGTTGGAACTTTTTTCTGCGCTTTTTGTGGCCTTTCAAGTCCCCGTGGCCAGCCGCAGGAGGGCGGCGATGACGCGGTCCTGGTCGGCGGGGGTGAGGTCGGCGGAGCTGGGCAGGTTGATGCCGGCGGCGGAGAGCTGGTGGCTGGCGCCCTGGTCTGCGAATCCCGCGCCGCTGGGGCCCTGGCGCCAGAGGGGGGCCTTCAGGTAAGGCTGGCTGTGAAGGGGCTCAAAGAAGGGGCGGGCCGCGATGCCTTCCTCGGCCAGGGCGCGCAACCAGGGGTCGCGTGCTTCGCTGTTCTTCAAGACGATGGAGTAGAGCCAGAAGGAGCCTTCGATGCCGGGCGGCTCGGGATGCCGTTGCAGGCCGGGCGCATTTTGCAGGCCGGCGCTGTAGCGGGCGGCGATGGCGCGCTTGGCCTGGAGGATGTCCGGCAGTTGCTCCATCTGCGCGAGGCCGAGCGCCGCGGCCAGGTTGCTCATCCGGTAGTTGAAGCCCATCTCGCTGTGCCGGTAACGCTCTCCCGTGTCGCGCGCCTGATTCACGAGGTAGCGAACACGGTCGGCCAGGTCTTTGGAGTCGGTGACGATCATGCCGCCGGCCCCGGTGGTGATGGTCTTGTTGCCATTGAAGCTGAAACAGCCGATCTCGCCAAAGGTTCCCACATGGCGGCCCTGGAGGCGGGCGCCGAGCGCTTCGGTGGCGTCCTCCACGACGAGAAAACCGAATTCCTTGGACAGGTGCAGGATCTCTTCCATGTCGCAGGCGCATCCATAGAGGTGAACGGGGATGACGGCCTTCAGCGGGCGGCCATTCTTTTTGAGGTGGAGGCAGAGCGCTCGCAGGAGGGCCGGGTCCAGGCACCAGGTTGACATGCGCACATCCACCAGCACGGGCTGGGCGCCGGCATACAGGATGGGATTGACGGAGGCGATGAACGTCAGGTCCGGCGCGGCGACGGGGTCGCCGGGGCCGACGCCGAGGGCGTGCAGGGCGACATGCAGGGCGGCGGTGCCGGAGGCGGTGGCCACCGCATACCGCGCGCCCGTGAAGGCCGCGAACTGCCGTTCGAACTCTCCGATCATGGGGCCGACGGAGGAGACAAAGCCGGAGTCAATGCAACGGGCCAGCCAGGCTTTTTCTTTTTCGCCAAGGAGGGGATTGCATACGGGTATGGGTTTCATGTGCCTCTCCACGTCAGGCCTTGAACCGTGCGGTTTGGAGCACATCCGCCAGCAGGCAGAGCGAATCAAGGGTGACGTGCGGTGCGCATTCGGGCTCGGGGGGCTCTTCCTCCGAGGCCTGCCCCTTGCGGCGGAAGATGTGCACGGCGCCCATGCCCAGCTTGCGTGGCACAACAAAATCAGCGGAGGGGTTGTCCGCCACATACGCCATCTCGTTGAGTTCGAGCCCCAATTGCAGGGCCATGATATGGAAGGCATCCTCCACCAGCTGGAGGCTTTGCCGCGAGCCGATGAGGTCGTCGGGATAGACCACGGCATCAATGATGGGTTCCAGATCCAGCGCGGCCACCTTGCGGCGCTGGATGGCGGAGTCCCCGCTGGTGACGAGGCCGACGCGGATGTTGCGGGAGATGAGCATGGCCAGGCTGACCCGGGCGTCGGCATACAGCTCGATGCGCGGGTTGTGGGTCTGGTGCACATGGAGCAATTTGCGCGCCAGCGTTTCCTCAACTTCCTTGAAATGCCGCAACAGCACCTTGGTGAAGAGGTCGCTCCGGTCTCCGGCCAGGAAGAGGGCGACCAGTTCGTCATAGATATGGATGCCGTAGATGTTGTGCAGATAGTCCGACACGGCGCGAAATCCGCTCAGCACATACTGCTGTTGCGGGTAGAGCGTATCGTCCAGGTCAAAGAGGACGGCCTTGAAGGGGACGGAGGCCTGGCGGGCGTCAAATGTAGTATCGTGCGGCATCATAGCGGCCGGCCTCCTGTTGGAGCCATTCGGCGGTGATCTTCAGCCCCTCTTCGAGCCGGGCGGGCGGGGTCCAGCCGGTGAGGGTTTTCAGGAGCGCATGGCCGGCCCTCAGCCGCCGCACTTCGCTGGCGGCGGGGCGGATGCGCTGTGCGTCGGAGTGGAGGGTCACGGTCTTGCCCAGCAGGCCGGCGGCCAGTTCCACGACGCGCTCAATCGAGATGTCGGCGCCCGTGCCGATGTTGACAGTGGCTCCCACGGCCTTTTCGCACTCGGCCAGCCGGATCAGGCCTTCCACCGTGTCGGGGACAAAATTGAAGTCGCGCGTGGTGGTGGGGTCGCCCAGCTGGAGTTCCGTTTTGCCCGCCAGCAACTGGAGCAGGATGGTGGGGATGACCGCGCGGGGCGACTGCCGGGGCCCGAAGGTGTTGAACGGGCGCACGGTGGTGACGGGCAGTTCAAAGGATTTGAAATAGCTTTCCGCAAGTTTCTCGGCGGCGATCTTGGTGGCGGAATAGGGGCTCTGGGCCTGGAGCGGATGGGACTCCTCAATGGGCACCTTCAGGGCGGTGCCGTACACCTCGCTGGTGGAGGTATTGATGACGCGGCGGGCGCCGGCCGCGCGCGCGGCTTCGAGGATGTTCAAGGTGCCGGTGATATTGGTCTCCACGTAGGAGCGCGGCGAGGTGTAGGAGTAGGGGATGCCGATGAGCGCGGCCAGATGGAAGACCACGGCATCATGCCCGATGAGCCGGCGCATGAAGTCGGCATCGCGGATATCGCCGGCCACGATCCGGATTTCTTTCCGGATCTCCGGGTCCACGGCATCCATCCAGCCATTGGATCCGGCGGCATTGTACAGCACCAGGGCGGTGGGTTGGGCGCCTCGCCGGACCAGCGCTTCCACCAGGTGACTGCCAATAAAGCCGCAGGCGCCTGTGACCACGGTTTGTAGTCCGGTCCAATTCATGTGTGTCTCCTCGCTTTCACACCAGGGCCTCCGCGGGATTGGACGGCTCTTCTTCGAGCGCGCCCTGCTCGATTCCGGCGGCGTTCAGATCCTCCGGATTGCCAATGTCCCGCCAGTATTCAATGATCGGAAAGGCTCCAATCGAATCGCCGCGGTCCAGCACCGCCTGGATCAGATCCGTCATGTCAAAGTACCGGTTCTTGGGAATCAGGTCAATGCAGGCCGGGTCCAGCACGTAGATGCCGGCATTGATGAACTGCTCGATGACGGGCTTTTCGCGGAGCCCCGTGACGCACCCACCATGAATATCCACCACGCCGTAGGGCACCTGCACCTGGTGCTTGCGCACGCAGACGACGAGGGCATGGTTTTGCCGCCGCTGGAATTCCAGCAGGCGGGCGAAGTTCATGCGGGTCAGCAGGTCGCCGTTCATCACCAGGAAGGGCCGGCGCGGGCGCGGGCGCAGGAGCGCGAGCGCTCCGGCGGTGCCCATGCGCTCCCGCTCGGAGAGATAATTGACATGGAGGGCGTGGTCCTTTCCGTCCCCGACATGATCCCGGATGCGATCGGCCAGATAGTTGACGGAGATGACGACATCCTCGATGCCACTGTGGCGCAGGCCGGAGAGAATATGGTCCAGGATGGGACGCCCGGCCACCGGGAGCAGGGGCTTGGGGGTGTCGTTGGTCAGGGGGCGCAGGCGCAGGCCCAAGCCGCCGGCCATGACGATGGCCCCGCCGCTGAAGCGGTCCAGCAGGGCTTCCATGCGTTCGAGGCGGATGGGCCGGTTTTCGTTGTCCAGCACCGGCAGGTGCCGGATGGAGCGCGTGCGCATGAGCTGGAGCATTTCCTCGTACGGCAGGCCCACCGGGGCCGTGACCGGGTTGCGATTCATGATGAGCGAGACGGGTTGCGCGGTGGAGAGGCCCGCCAGGATGCCCCGGCGGATGTCGCCATCCGTGACGGTGCCCAGCAGGATGCCTTGCTGGTTGACGACCAGGATGATTTCCAGGCTGGCCCAGTTGATCCGCCGGATGACCTCCTGGATGGAATCCGTTTCGCGCGCCAGGGTGGCGGCCAGGCTTTTGGGCTGGGAGGGCTGGGAGCGCACATCCTCCGAAAAGGAGATGTGCTCGCCCGGCAACAGGACGCAGTGATCCGGCAATTGGGCGCAGGCGCCGACGGTTGCGCCCGCCCCCAGCAGGCAGTTTTCGCCCAAGGTGGCGCCCTGTTCCACCCGGCTGTTGGCCAGCAACAGGGTGCCGCGGCTGAGCACGACATCCGCCGCGCAGTGGCTGGCGGGATCCGTGAGGATGGGGAAGGAGAGTCCTCTGCGCGACAGGATGCGGAAGACCGCCTCGCGGTCAAAGGCCTGGGGGGCCGAGGGGGTGCCCATCACCACGGCGGCAACGCCGGGCGGCACATCCTCCAACCAGCCCAGCACGGGCACGCCATTGATGGGCTGGTTTTTCAGCGCGGGGGAGGGGTCCAGGATGCCGTCCAGGCGGTATTCCCCATGGTCCTGCACCAGGCGGATCAGCTCCGGCAGAAAGGTTCCTGCCCCGATGATCAGGGCCGAACGGGGCTCGGACGGGGCCTCTTCGGCCAGCATCCACTCCGCGGGGTCCGGCACGGACTTCTTTTTATGCCGCTGTCCCATGTTGCCTCACCGGGAAGGGATTATTGCATTTCCTGCTTGATGGCGGTGGCCCGCAGAACATTGGCGAACCCCGAGAGATAGGCCGCCAGCGAATTCAAGCTGTTGTTGATTTCCGAAATCACCGTGGGCTTTTCCGCCATCTTTTTCTTTTTCATTTCCTTGGCCATGTGCGTCTCCTTCTTTGTGCGCTGGGTTTACCGTACCAGCCTGTTGATCACGAGATCCATCAGCTCATCCACCATCGTCACCACCTTGGCGGAGGCCTGGTAGGCCCGCTGGGCGGCGATCATTTCCATCAGTTCCTCATCCAGATTGACCCCCGTGGTGCTGGAGATGGCGGATTCCAGCATTTGCACCACCAGGGCGCCATCCGAGGCCATGGCCTCTTCGCTGGCCAGTTTGGAGCCCAGGTCTGAGAGCATGTTGCTGAAAAAGCTGTCAAAGGTCTGTCCGCCCAGCCCGGCGATGCCGGCCCGGCAAAGGTCGGCAATTTCCAGGGCATTGGCGCCGTCGCGGACATTGGGGGAGGGGGGCGG
>CAZFSE010000049.1:5498-24080 GCA_964521805.1 uncultured Verrucomicrobiota bacterium | reverse complement strand
GGGTGGGGCTGTGCCGGCTTGTGCGCGCGGAGGTGATGAAGCACAAGGAGCGTCCGTATGTGATGGCCGCGCGGGCCCTGGGGCTGGGGCCGTTCCGCATTATTTTCCGCCACATCCTTCCGAATGTGTTTCATCTGGTGATCGTCACCTTTACCCTGCGCTTTCCGGCGGCGATAGGCACGGAGGTGTTCATGAGCTTTCTGGGCATCGGCGCGCAGGGAGAGCCCTCCTGGGGGAGCATGATTGGCAGTGCCCGGCTTCGCCTCTGGCAGGGCATCTGGTGGGAAATGACCTTTGTGACCCTGGCGATCTTCGGCCTTGTGCTGGCCTTCAACCTGCTGGGCGACGCCCTGCGCGACGCCTTGGACCCTCGCCTTCGCACGCGGGAAGGGTGAGGGTTGGGGGGAAGGTGACAGGTGGGAATGTGACAAGTGACAAGTGGGAATGTGAAGGGGAGGGGTGGCCCGGCGGCCAAGGGGCGGCAGGAGATCCCTCGACTGCGCTCGGGATGACAGAAAAAAGAACAACAGCGTCTTCGTCATGCCGAACGCAGTACGCAAACATTCCCATGGCAAGTAGTGCAGAAAAGCAGTGATGGTCAGCCCCGATATAGTCATTGACTTCACGATCTGAAAACCGCACAAGGACAGAAAATTATCCAATAACTTGCTGGCAGAAATAATCATGAGCATTATTCAATGACTGCACTCCGGTCAAAGCTGTGGTGTTGTGCAATTTTGATGGTTGCCGCAGGCTGTAGTCAGCATGCCGACATCACCTACTTCAATAACTTCACGGGTGTCTGCAAATGCGCAACCAATGTTGAGTATCGTGCAGATGGCCGCACCCTCTACTACAAAGCGATCGGTATTATAACGAATACCGAAAGTATCACCTCTGAAATGAGGGATTGCGAAGTGCAATGGGATCCGGACGGAAGGCCCCATAGGATGAAAAATGATCAACTCATTTTCACAGATGAGGAATTAAATACTATCTGCTCACTGTGGGGGACAAACTGGATCGGAGCCAAAAACCAAGTTTTTGGGAGCCGCCCTCCCACGGGTGGTGAGGGCGCGTGGATATTTTCAATCACCAAAAGCAATGTAGTTGAATATGGGTTCATACGTCCTGATCACACAAAGGAAGGGTGGAATGCGGAATAACATGAGACTAATCAGCGATACAGAATGGAGGGAAAGACACCCGCGCTGGCGCGTCTGGCACACGGCGTTGCTGTACATCTCTGCCGCTGGCCTGGTCGTTGGAGGTCTCTTCATTGTCCACTGTGCGGGCGTCTACGACGCGCCAGACCCAGTCTACGTGCTTTTTGGATTTCCATTCGTCATGGTGGGCGCTGGCCTTATCCTGCGCATTCCTGCTGTCATCTGGCTGGTCGCCGGGCTTTGCGTCGTCCATTCAAGTCTTGCCTCCGTCCGCATCCTGATGGAGGCAATGTCTATCCCCGGCAACGTCGGATGGATGAAGGTCATCCCGTTCTACACGGCGGAACTGATGTATGGCATTCTCATGTTCATCGGACTCTCAAGACGACGACAGAAATAGGCATTGTAATAAAATGAAGGATTGGTAGCATGCCGCAAAGCCGCACAGGAGTATCTGAGATAGAAAATACGCCATGTTATTCAAGAAGGATGAACAGCAGATGCAAGCCGCCAGAGAAGGTCTCCCGTATCAAACATACAGCTCGAGTTCTTTGCAGAAGCTCGTAGCCGGACGCCTGACAGAAAGAGTCTGACACAACATGAAAACAAAACTGACCGTATGCATAGGATGTATGCTCGCTGGTGCCGTGTGGGCTGGCGAGTCACTCACTGACCGCCCGGCATCCTGGGCTCAGCCCGTGGTGCTGGATGGAGTTCCCAACCTCCATCAAGTCAGCACCAATCTCTACCGAAGCGCCCAGCCTACAGCGGAAGGCATGCAGAATCTCAAGAAGAGGGGCGTGGCGACGGTCGTGAATCTCCGGTCTTTCCACTCCGACCGAGACGATATCGGAGGGACAGGACTAGCGTACGAGCACATTTACATGAAGGCGTGGCACCCCGAACGGAAGGAGATCGTACGTTTTCTGCAGATTGTCACCGACCCGAAGCGGACCCCTGTCCTCGTCCACTGCCAACATGGCGCAGACCGCACGGGCACCCTGTGCGCGATGTATCGTGTCGCGGTTCAGGGATGGACGAAGGAAGAGGCCATCCGAGAGATGACTCAGGGCGGATTCGGGTTTCACGAAGTCTGGAAGAATCTGCCAAGCTGGATTGCCGACCTTGATATCGAATCCATCAGGCGCGATGCGGGAATCAAGGCCGCCACAGAACAACAGGGGTGTGGGTTTTCGCCGCCCGCTGTGCCGTCGGCTCAACCCGCACCCTGAGCGTGCCTGCCATGCGGACTTGACGGAAATTTGTGGTCGCCATACCGTGTACGACATGAAGTCAACAAGGCTCAGCATCCATTTGGATCGAGACATGGAGCGCATGCTAACGAAGGTTAGCCGCGCCGCTGGGATGACGAGAAGCGAGTTCGCGCGCGATGCGTTGCGCAGGCAGTTGTGCATCAAGCAGTTCAACAACCTGCGCAGGCGCATAATGCCGTTCGCTGAGGCGCGCGGGTTTCTGACGGATGACGACATCTTCAAGGCCCTGTCATGAGGGGCATCCTTGACGCGATGTCGTCATTGCGGCGGACGCCACCCGAGAAGTTCAACATTGTGAAGGAGATGATGAGAGGGAGTACAGGACGGAGAATCGGAGTTGCGGCCTGTGTCATTCTTGGAGTGATCTTTACCTGGCATGCCTATCAACTCGGCAAGGCGACTCTGCAGGCGGCATTCGCTGAGGAACAGGTGCGGATTTTCTATGCCATGAGGGACCAGGCACGATCCTTGTCGCCCGTTCAGGCGGTGGAGTCACTTGAGTACGCCGCAGACTTCTACCCTTCAGGCACCAAGCAGACCTCGGGGTCGAGGCTGGATCGTCTTGTTGAGGCCGTCAGGGTGGACGTGTGCCGTCAGATCATGGGCGAGTTGAAGAGCAAGACAGGGGAGCAGATCGAAACGATTGATGGCTGGCGTGCGTGGAAGTTGAAGGCAGGGATGCATGAACACAACTGAGCAGAACAACGCAGGATCCCTCCTCTGGCCAGCTTCATTTCCCGGAAGAAAGGCTGTTGCTATTCCTGGACGATGATACGGGGCAATTCCGCCCGATGCCGCCTTGCGCATCCATCACCGCACGGACGTGTCGGGAAACCGGAATCGGCTACAAATGCTCAGAGCCAAACGAAAAGGGGAGCAGTTCGTCCATATAGGAGACGGAGATGTCGCGGATTTCGTCCTGTTCATTCAGGCTGACGCCTACGACGGGGACCTGGGGGTCTGGGGCAAATTCCCGGATTTTTTGACGGCAGAGCCCGCAAGGCATGCCATGCCCTATGTCGGATTTCACCACGACAACGATTTCCTTGAGCCGGTGGACGCCGGTCTTGACCATGGCATTGATGGCGCCCATCTCGGCATGCGTGGTGAGGGTAAAATCCGCGCCTTCGACATTACAGCCCGTATGGATGGCATTTTTTTCGTCCAGCAGGGCCGCGCCGACTTTAAAGCCGGAGTAGGGGGCATAAGCCATTTCACGGACGGCAAGCGCCTCCTTGAGCAGGGCTTGCTGGGTGGGGCTCAATTCTTCGCGGGTCACTTTTTTCATGCGGGTTTGGCCTCTCCATCCTGCTTGGCCAGCATGCGCACGGCCTCGATGGCGGCCTTGATCGCTTCATCAATTCCGACCTTGGCGACGATGGGTGCGTCGTCATACGTCAGCCCGATAATGGCCAGAATCTCTCCTGCGCGGACGCGGCGAATGGAGGAAACCACAAACAAGGCCGCCGCCTCCATGGAGGTGGTCAGCACGTTGGATTTGTACCAGGCATCCCACTTCATCTTGTTTTCCTGCGCGATGGGCAGGGTTTCCTCGCCTTCGATATAAAAGGCATCCTTGCAGTGCCCAATGCCACAGTGGTGTTTCAAACCGAGTTTTCGGCAGGCATTGCGCAAGGCCAGCGTGACATCGAGATCGGCGACGGCGGGATAGCTCAGGGGCACGTACTGGCGCGTGGTGCCTTCTTCACGGACGGAGGCGGTGGTCACGCACACATCCCCGAGGCCCACCTCTTTTTGCAGGGAGCCGGCGGTGCCAATGCGAATGAAGGTATCGGCGCCCAGCTTGATCAATTCCTCCACGGCAATGGCCGTGGAGGGGCATCCAATGCCAGTCGAGGTGCAGGAAATTTTGATGCCGTCCACCAAGCCGGTATAGGTGCGGTATTCGCGGTTGAAGGTGACTTCCTGGGCTGAATCAAAGAAGCCGGCGATTTTTGGCACGCGGCCGGGGTCGCCCGGAAGCAGGACATAGCGCCCAACATCGCCCTTCTTCATGTTGATGTGATACTGGATATCTGGATGAATCTCGCTCATGTTCGTTCTCCTTGCGGACGTCCTACTTCGCCATTTCCTGCCAGAACTGCAGGATCAATTTTTTCATGTTGGCCATCGCCATTTGGGTGGTGGCGGTGACTTCCTCATGCGAGAGGGCATGAGGTGAGATGCCGGCGGCATAATTGGTGATGCAGGAGAGGCCGGCCACCTTGAGTCCGGCGGCATTGGCCAGCAGGGCCTCGGGCACGGTGGACATGCCAACGGCATCCGCGCCCAGCGTCCGCCAGGCGCGGATTTCCGCCGGGGTTTCATAGGACGGCCCCGAGCCGGCCAGATACACGCCGTGAGCAAGCTGAAGGCCGCAGGCTTTTCCCGCCTGGTCCAGCAAGGCGCGCAGGGCCGGTTGATAGGCGCTGGACTGGTCGGGGAACCTCGGGCCCCAGGCCGGATTATGCGGCCCGAGCAGGGGATTCGCGGCCATCATGTTAATGTGGTCATCCATCACCATCAGATCGCCGGGCTTGAGATCCTTGCGGATGCCGCCCGCCGCGTTGGTTAGCAGGACGGTGGAAACACCGAATTGCTTGAGCAAGAAGACCGGCAGGGCGATCGGGGTCCAGCCTTCGCCCTCATACCAGTGCCGCCGGCCCTGAAAGACGAAGGTCTCCAATCCGGCGCTTACCCCCCAGACCAGGCGTCCGGCATGTCCCACCACGCCGGTGGCGCCAAGGCCTGGGATCTCGCCATAGGGGAGAATCTCCTTGATCTCGAAGGCTTCGGCCACATCGCTCCAGCCCGAGCCCAGGATCATGCCATGGGTGGGCTTGGCCTTGGGCCAGCGTTCTTTCACCGTCTTGAAGGCCAGATTCAGTTGTTCCATGTTCATGCGGATCTTCCTCCCGGGATGATGCGATCGGTGATGAGTGGCGGGATCTTGACCGGCTCCGCGGAGACAGCAAAGGCGTCCGCCAGCAATCGTTTCGCCTCTTCCAATTTTGAACGGTCATTGGCGTGGAGCATGAGCAAAGGTTCGCCCTGCCCGATGGGCTGGCCGATCTTGGCGATGTGCGAAGCACCCACAGCCAAATCCACTTTGTCATCGGTCTTGGCTCGTCCGGCCCCCAGCACCAGGCAGGCCTTGCCGATGGCCTCGGCGGACGCCTTGGCCACGTAGCCCTTCAAGGGGGAGGGGAAGGGCTCCACGATGGAGGCCTTCACCAGCCGCTCAGGATGGTCAATGACGCTGGTGTCGCCGCCCTGCAGTTCAACCATCTTGACAAAGACCTTATAGGCCTCGCCGGAGTCCAGGGCCGCCTTGAGCATGGTCATGGCCTGCTCTCCCGCTGAAGCTTTTCCACCCATCAGGAGCATCTGTACGCCCAGCAGGAGCGTGATATCCACAAGGTCCGCGGGCCCCTGGCCCTTGAGGGTTTCGATGGTCTCAAGAATCTCCAGAGCGTTGCCCGCGGTTTGGCCCAGGGGCTGGTTCATGTCGGTGATCAGCGCGGCCATGCCCTTGTTCATGTGCAGGCCGACATCCACCATGCTCTGCGCCAATTCCCGCGCGGCTTGTGGTGTGCGCATGAAGGCGCCTGCGCCCCATTTCACATCCAGCACCAGCGCATCCGCGCCTTCCGCGAGCTTCTTGGCCATGATGCTGGCGGTGATCAGCGGGATGGAGGCCACCGTGCCGGTCACGTCCCGCAGGGCGTACAGCTTTTTATCGGCTGGCGCAAGCTGGCCGGTCTGGCCGGTGATGGAGCATCCGCATTTCTGGATGACGTTGAGGAATTCGGCATCGCTGAGGTTGGTGCGGTAGCCGGGAATGGCCTCCAGCTTGTCCAGCGTGCCGCCGGTGATGCCCAGCCCGCGCCCGGAGATCATGGGGACGGCAATGCCACAGCACGCAACCAGCGGGGCCAGGACCAGGGAAACCTTGTCACCGATGCCACCGGTGGAATGCTTGTCTACCTTGGGTTTGCGGATGGCGGAGGTGTCCACCATATCGCCGGAGCGCATCATCGCGTCCGTCAACACGGCGGTCTCGGCGGGGGTCATGCCCCGAAGATAGATGGCCATGGCCATGGCCGCCATCTGGTAATCGGGGATTGAGCCTTGCGTGAATCCTTCAATGAAGAAACGAATTTCTTCGTCCGTGAGGGCGTTGCCGTCACGTTTTTTCTCAATGATCCATTGCGGTATCATAATGCGTCAAGGGTCTGCCCTAATGCCTTTCTTGTCAAGCTGTTTGGGATAGATTACCGCCCTGGCGGGCGGAGGTTAAGAGGGGTTGGGGTGATTTGCCATGGGCAGTGGGATGCGAGAGTGTGAATTTATTGGGGAAGGAAAGGCGATTTATTCTAACGCCATACGAACATCACTTCTGCCACGCTTTTGTGCAGGGCCGAAATCTGGCCGGGTAGTCCAAGACGGAGTTGTCGTTCCATGCAGGTCGTGGTAGGCTTGACCGCAGACAGGGGATGACTGAAATGCTTCCAAGAGTATACGTTGAGACAACTGTACCGAGCTTTTACCACGAAATCCGGCAAGAGCCGGACATGGTGGCGCGGCGCGATTGGACCCGTGAGTGGTGGGATGGCCATCGTGCACGATATTCGCTCGTCACAAGCATCCCCGTGATCGAGGAGCTTGAAGCTGGGGATCATCCCGAGAAACAGGAGTGCCTGCGGTTGATTGAGGGGATTTCGGTTCTGCCTGTCGCGGACCCGATTGGGGAGATTGTGGACGCCTACATTGAGCATCATTTGATGCCTAACGATCCGAAGGGCGATGCGTTGCATCTCGCCTTGGCGTCGTACCATCGCTGTCGGTTCTTGCTGACGTGGAACTGCGCCCATCTCGCCAATGCCAACAAGCAAGAGCATATCCGGCACATCAACGCTCTCCTCGGACTGCATGTGCCGATTTTGACGACGCCACTTGAATTGATTGAAGAGCAGGAGGACTACGCATGAAGAAGGATCCTGCAATCGAGATGATTCGAAAAGCCCGGCACGAGATTTCTGAAAGATGCGGTCACGACACTCAGGCGTTGATCGCGCATTACCGCGCACTGGAGAAGAAGTACGAGGGCCGGCTGGTGAAGGAATCAACGGCCGAGTATTCCGCCAAACAGCAGGCACCGCTGAGCCAACAAGACACATGAAGGATGCTGGTCACGATGTAGCATCGGGATTGCGTAGCAGGGCGGCCTATCAGCCAAAACTGCCATCCATTATTCTGTCACCTTTTTGCTTGCCCTCGAAAATCCGTGGGTCGTCTTTGGCATTCCCGTGGACCTTCTTCTCCCCTTATTGGGGGATGAATATGGGGATCATTATGTTCTCGTTGGGTTGTGGGGTGGCAGGCCCTCGTACGATGGAAGAGAAGAGGTCAACGGACTTGGGACCCACGGAAACGTGAGGAAAAAGAAGAGCGGCCCCGGAGGGGTTATGCGTAGGCCTGAAAGATCTGGCCGATTTGCCGGGTGACTTCGGCGATGCGGAGGGCGGAGTCATCCATGGCCTTGTCCAGCCGGTAAAGGCCAGTTTCCGCGAGATTGTTGGCCACGACGATATTCTGCTTTGTGGACGGGGCAGGTTCCAGCGGGCCCAGGCCGGCCTTTTCGCTCATGTCGCTGATTTGCGCATTGGACGCGGCCACCATCCGCGTGTTGGCGCGCCAGATGTTGTATTCCGCGTTGTTTCGGGCAACAATTTGCTCCTGCATCTCTTTTTCCCCCGTCTTTATGCTGTATCGTCCACAGAGCGTAATTCCTTAAACTTTGGCGGAGGGGCGGTTTCTATTGCTTTCGTCCGCGGGAATCGCTAAAAAAGACAGCCTTTTCCAAGACGGGACCAGATTATGCCGAGTATTCTTGAAGAAACAGCCAAGCGGAAGACGTTTGCCATCATTTCGCATCCGGACGCGGGCAAGACCACGCTGACGGAGAAATTTTTGCTGTATGGCGGCGCGGTGCAGTTGGCCGGGTCCGTAACGGCGCGAAAAAACCAGCGGGCCTCGACCTCCGACTGGATGGAGCTGGAGCGCAAGCGCGGCATCTCCATCAGCTCCACGGTCCTTCAATTCGATTATTCCGGCTTCACGGTCAATTTGCTGGACACCCCGGGCCACAAGGATTTTTCCGAGGACACTTATCGGGTGCTTACGGCCGTGGATTCGGTGGTGATGGTGATTGATGCCGCCAAGGGCATTGAGAGCCAGACGAGAAAGCTCTTTGAGGTCTGCCGCCAGCGCTCGATCCCCATTTTCACGTTCATGAACAAGATGGACCGCCCCACGCGTGATCCATTGTCGCTCCTGGATGAGCTGGAAAATGTTTTGCAAATCCACGTCTATCCCATGAACTGGCCGCTGGGCACGGGCTTTGATTTCAAAGGGGTGTTTGATCGAAGCGCACGGCAGGTGCATTTGTTTGAGCGGCTTTCCGGTGGCGGCGCGTATCGCGCGCCGGTGTCCATTAGCGGCATTTCTGATCCGCTGGTAAAAGACGGCCTGCCTCCGGACGCGTATGCCAAGGTGGTGGAGGAATTGGATATTCTGGATGGCGCCGGCGGGGAATTCGATCCCGCCGCCGTGCTGTCGGGCGATACCACGCCGGTCTTTTTCGGAAGCGCGCTGAACAATTTCGGTGTGCAGTTGATGCTGGACCATTTCCTGCGGTATTCCGCGCCACCGGGACCGCGCATGTCCGGCGGGAAAGTCATCCCGGTGGACCATCCGGTTTTTTCCGGGTTCATTTTCAAAATCCAGGCCAACATGGATCCCAACCATCGGGATCGGATCGCCTTCATCCGTGTGTGCTCGGGCCGATTTGAGCGCGAGATGTTTGTGACGCATTCCCGCACGGGAAAGAAAATCAAACTGGCCAGTTCGCACAAGGTGTTTGGGCGGGAGCGGGAAACGGTGGATGAGGCATATCCTGGCGATATTTTGGGCATCGTGGGGCATTCAGGGTTTGGGGTGGGGGATACGCTGTCGGAGGACCCGGCGATTTGCTACCACGAGATTCCGCGCTTCACGCCGGAGTGTTTTATCTATTTGAACAATCCCAACACCTCCAAATTCAAGCGCTTTCGGGAGGGCATGGACCAGCTCTTGCAGGAAGGGGTGGTGCAGGAATTGATCACCGGGCAATCCCTTCATAACACGCGGCTGTTGGCGGCGGTGGGACCCTTGCAGTTCGAGGTGGTTCAATACCGGCTGGAAACGGAATATGGTGCGGAGACGCGGGCCGAACCGGCCCCCTGGAAGATTTTACGCTGGATTGCCCCCTCCGTGGAGGAATCGCTCGTGCAAAGCGCGCTGGTCCCGACGGGGTGCATGATGGCGCGCACGGGAGAGGGGTTTCGTGTGGTTCTTTTTCCCTCTGACTGGGCGGCAAAATACTTCATCGAGAAAAATCCGAAGATTGAAATCTCGGATCTGCCGTATCCCGCCGTTGCGCGTGAAGATTAAAGCGGTCCGGCAGGAGGTAAAGAGAAGATTTTTCACAGAGAGCGGTATGCGCTTGTCACTTGAGGGGATTTGGGATAATCACGAACCGCGCCCCTTGCCTAGCACCTCAAAGGCCTCAGTGTCAAGCTGGTCCTCCATCTGCCGGAGGTGTCTGGGGGGCGCAAACATGCAAGCGCCTTCGGCAATGGGGTGCAACGGCAAAAAAGGGTGGCGCAGACATTCCTGTCTGCGCATAGGCAGGCAGGAATGCCTGCCCCACCTTGCGATAGAGCCACAGAAAACTTTTGTACTACTATCCGTCGTTTTCTTGTTTTTCTGACAAGTTTTTTACGCTTGAACCCAAATGGGGCGGCAGGAGATCCCTCGACAAAGCTCGGGATGACAGGTGAGAAAGCGGGAAGTTGATGCGTTTATTGCCTTCCTGTTAGGGCGCATGGTGGCCCCAGCCTTATACACCCCGGCGCAAGGCCGGGGGATTCGGATGGGTGCGCCGCAGGCTGGCTCCCATCACGCCCATCTCCAAGCCCCAGAATTCAATCCGTTTGGTTGCGGCACGGCCGCGCTGTGTCATCTGTGCCTCCTGTGGCGAATCAAAACCTGCTCCCAACTTCCGGTTTCGACGGAGCCAAAACGAAAGCCGAAGAATCATGGACCCCACGGATAGCAAAGCGTCCCACGGATGAAGAAAAGGCAGGAGATGGAAGAAGGCTTCCAATTTTTTCACTTTTTTTGCCCCCGGCGCTTTCAGTCTCTCCTCTGCCCTCAACTCACCCTCCACGCCGCCCTCAAGAGGCCAAAATGAGGATAGCTGGCTGTCAGGAGCAGGCCAAATCCTCGCCGAAGGCAACAAAGGCCGACTGAGGAGGGCGGGTACCCTCAACCCAACCGATCTTGAACAACGTGTTTTCCTACTGATTGATGTGAAGCACCTTGGCGGGCGGAAAGCCATTGAAGTAGGTGGACGAGGCATGGCTGTAGGCGCCGATATTCTCGCTGTACACCAGATCCCCCAGCTCCAGTTCCGGCAGTTCCTCTGACAGGCCAATCGTGTCCAGCGCATCGCAGGTGGGCCCAAAGACCGCGCAGATCTGGCGCGGTCCTTTCTTGAAGGCCTTCACCGGATAGTGGCAATGATCGAAGATCACGCCGGAATAGGTGTGGTACACGCCGTCATTGATGTAATAGCAGGGCTTTCCATCGCGCACGGCCTTGCCAATGACCTTTGCCACGAGGGTGGCGGAGGTGGCGACCATGTAGCGGCCCGGCTCCGCCAGGATTTCGATGTCCAATGGGAACAGCCGCTTGAGCTCGGCATTCAGCTTGTGGGCCAGCGCCTTGAAGGGCTCCACATTCTTGTCGTAGGGCGCGGGGAACCCACCGCCAATGTCGAGCAGTTTGAGGTGGTAGCCCCGCGATTTGGCTTCCTTGAAAATATTGGCGGACAGGTTCAACGCCTGCACGTAGTTCTCAAAATTGGTGCATTGACTGCCCACATGGAAGCTCAGCCCCTCGACGATCAGTCCGGCCTGGTGCGCGGCCTCGATCAGGCTGACGGCCTCACCCGGTCCGGCCCCGAACTTGGAGGAAAGCTCCACCATGGCGCCGGTATTGGGGACTTTCAGTCGCAACGCCAGTCCGGCGTGTGGGGCATACTTCTTGATCTTTTTGATTTCCTCGAAGTTGTCGTAGGTCACCAGCGGCTTGTAGGGGTCCAACTCCTGCAAGGTTTCGTTGGCCTTGATGGGATTGGCATAGATGATCTTGTCCCAGATGTAGTCTTGCCGCGCCTTGGCGGGCAGGTTCTTGATGTTCTCATGCACAATCAGGAACTCGGGCATGGAGGCCACGTCAAAGCTGGCGCCCGCCTTGTACAGGGTCTTGACAATGGCCGGGTCGGAATTGGCCTTGACCGCATAATACGGTTGGACGCGGGGCAGGTACTTCTTGAATTGCGCCACGTTATGCCTCAACACGGCATGATCCACCACAAACAGCGGGGTGCCATGCTTCTTGGCCATTTTCTGCAGATCGTTTTGTGCGACCATGATGAACTCCTTGCTGGGGCTGGCGATGGCCGCCCCCGTTTGTTTAATCCGCCACCAGGAAATTCTTAAATTGCCACAGCGAATCTGGATCCGTTGTGGGCCGTGAGAACCCTTTGAAATGGTCGGTGTAGTGCTTGAGCGGCGTCCAGTCCGAGGGGATGGACAGCGATTCGCCCAGGTACGGATTCGCGATGTTGAGGATATAGTCGTGCGGCAGGTCTTCCGGCACGCAAACGCCCATGGCGGGGTTCTCGATCATCCAGATGCAGGCGGCGATCACGGAGATGGCCACTTGCATGGTGGTCGCATTCTGATGTGGAACCTTGCGCCGGGACTCCTCGATGGAGAGGCAACTGCCGGTCCACCAGGAGCTGTAGGGATGGCCCATGATCAGTGCGCCCAGAATGTCAGCCCCCTGCGTGATTTCATCGTTCATGATGCGCAGTTTGGGCTGTAGCTCATAGTTGCGTCCGCGCAGTTCATGCAGGGAGATGATGGCGCAATCGCAGGGGCAGTAGGCGTAGTGCACGGTGGGGCGGTAGACCGCCTTGCCACCCTCCAGGACCGTCAGGCGGTCGGAGAGGGTGAACGCTTCGCCGTGCCGGACGACCATGCCCTGAACGGTGTAATGTGGCACCCAGGTACGGACCCAGGTGTTCATGCCCATCCGCGCCAGGCAAATCTGGTTTTGAGGACCCCCTTCCGGGTGCGTATAGGCGTGCGCCGGAAGCTCTTTTTCGTGCGTGCCCCAGCCCATCTCCGCCGTGGTGGTGCCTTCCTCCCGGAACCCTTCGATGCTCCAGGTGTTGACAAACTCGTCAATCTCCTTGGGCTTGTTGGTAATCTGTGTGTCGCGCTCGCTGACATGGATGACCTTGACCCCCAGCCTCATGGCCAGGCGGTTGAAGGCCTTTTCCTTGATGAGCTCGTGAATATCCTCCGTCAGATGCGCGGAGACCTTCTTGTCCGCGATGAGCTTCTCTCCAATATCCACAAGTCCCTTGCGGGCCCAGTGGGAGATCAATCCGGGATTCGCGCCATGTTCGATGACAGCGGACGGCCCCTTTTCCTTCCAGCCGGCGAGCATTTTCCGGATCTGCATGTGCCGATGGTACAGCGTCTTTTCCGTGGGATGCTTTTTGTCGGCATTGGTGTAAGGGTCCCACAGCTCCACGGAGGTGTTGATATACAGCACGCCCTGCTCGTGGCACCAGGTCAGGATTTCGCAGGCTTCAATATTCCACGCCAAGTCAATCAGCAGGTCGCCGGCCTTCAGATGCTTGCCCAGCAGAGCGCCCATGTTTTCCTTGGTGACGCGGTCGCGGACAAAGGTCACGCCCTTTTCCATCCAGGATTTGAGGAGGCCGGACTTGTCTTCGAAATCCATCACCGTGACGTTTTTCAACGGCACGTTAATCAGTTGCTCCAGGATAGGGAGGGTACATTGCGCCACGGACCCAAAGCCCAACATGAGTATGTTTCTGCTGAATTCAATCATCATTCTCTCTCCCGTTGCCGACAGGTTCGCGTGTTGCCGCCCACCCGGACGATCTCCCGCCGCCTGCTCATTCTGCGCGTTCATTCTGTTCATATTGCATTGTGGATCAAGGTTTTTTTGTGTTAGAAAAGCATTTTTCGCGGGGGGGACCTCCAGTGAGCTTTGACTATGGCAAAAAAAGTTTCTCGGATTATGGGCGCTTTTATGCGGAATACCGGGTGCCGGTTTCTCCTGGCTTCAATTTTGCCCGGGATGTTCTGGACGTGCTGGCCGCAGAATTTCCGGATCGGCTGGCCATGATTCATGTCTCTGCGGAGGGGCGCAGGACTGATTATCCTCTGCGCTTTTTTGCGGAGGAATCCATGCGCCTCGCCCGGGGACTGGCGGCGGCGGGGGTGGTCCGGGGCGACCGCGTGGCGCTGATCCTGCACCGGCGGGTGGAGTTCTGGACCTCCATGCTGGCTTTGCACCGCCTGGGCGCGGTGGCCGTGCCGTTGCCGGCCATGTTGACGGTCCAGGATATCCAATACCGATTTCAGGCAGGCGGCATCCGTGCGGTCATCGCCGAGGATTCGCTTTGTGCCCGAATCGCTGAAGCGCGCCCGGCCTGCCCGGAACTGCGGTTGGCCGTGCAGGCTGGCCTGGCTTCGCCGGGCGCTCACTGGACCCACTATCAGGACCTGCTGAAGAAGGGGGATGGCCTTGGTGATCAGTCTGTCTGTGGGGCGGGCGGATCAGATCCGGCAATTCTTTTCTTTTCGTCTGGCACAACCGGTGAGCCCAAGATGGTCGAGCACGACCATACGTATCCCCTGGGCCATCTTCTTACCGCCCAGTACTGGCATGATCTGCGCCCGGGCGATATTCATCTGACCGTCGCGGATACGGGGTGGGGGAAGGCGCTCTGGGGCAAATTCTACGGCCAGTGGATGGCGGGCGCAACCGTCTTTGTTCACGACTTCCGGGGCCGCTTCAATGCCGACCAGTTACTGCACCTGATGGCGGAGCACCAGGTCACCACCTTTTGCGCGCCGCCCACCACCTACCGGCTGATGATCCGGCATGATCTCGCCAAGTATGGGCTGAAGACCCTGCGGCATTGCACCAGCGCCGGGGAGTTGCTCAATGCCAGCGTCTTTGACACCTGGAAAAGCTCGACCGGCATTTCCATTTTCGAGGGCTATGGCCAGACCGAGACCACCCTTCAAGCCGCGACGTTTCCTTTCATGACGCCGCGCCCCGGTTCCATGGGCAAGCCTTGCCCCGGATGGGATCTCGCCTTGCTGGATGAAGAGGATCAACCGGTCCGGACCAGCGAGGTGGGGGAGATCTGTGTCCGCCTGCCCGCCCAAGGCCGCCCGCTGGGGTTGTTCAGCCGTTACGTCAACGATCCAGAGCTGACCGCGAGTGTCCTGCACGATGGCTATTACCGGACAGGCGACAAGGCTCAGGCCGATGAGGAGGGCTACTTGTGGTTTGTCGGGCGCACGGACGACATCATCAAAAGCTCCGGCTACCGGATTGGCCCCTTTGAGGTGGAGAGCGCCTTGGTGTCGCATCCGGCCGTGGTGGAGTCGGCCGTCACGGGCATCCCCGATCCCTTGCGGGGGCAGGTCGTCAAGGCGGCGGTGGTGCTGGCGCAGGGGGTTCAGCCCTCCGAATCTCTCGTGCATGAGTTGCAGGCGCATGTCAAATCCGTCACCGCCTTTTACAAATATCCGCGCGTGATTGAATTCGTCGCGGAATTGCCCAAAACCATCAGTGGAAAAATCCGCAGGGCGCAGATTCGTGCACAGGATGCGGGGCGAATTTTCCAGGAGCGAGGAGCGCATGACGGACATCCGTGATCTGCACGAGTATTCTCCGCCCTCTTGGCTGGGGACGCTCAAGAACATCCCCCGCCACCGGCTGGCGCTGGCCCAGCGGCCCACGCCGTTGAGGCGCTGGCGGGCGCCGGTCGGCGGCCAGCCCGTGGAGTTGTGGATCAAACGGGACGATTTGACGGGCATGACCCTCTCCGGCAACAAGGCCCGCAAGCTGGAATTTCTGCTGGCGGAGGCCGTTAGCCGGGGCTGTAACACGGTCCTCACCTGCGGCGGCATTCAATCCAATCATTGCCGGGCCACCGCGGTCGCCGCGAGAGAGCTGGGGATGGATTGCCATGTACTGCTCAATCATGTGCAGACGCAGGACGATCCCGGCCTCGCCGGCAATCTGCTGATAGACCGCCTGGTGGGGGCGGTGGTTCATCTGATTACCTGGGAACAATACCAGCAACGTGAGACGTTGCTATCCGAGCTGGCGGGGCAACTCACCCGTGAGGGGAAAAAGCCCTACATCATTCCGGAGGGTGGCTCCAATGTGCTGGGAACCTGGGGCTACCTCGAAGCGGTGAATGAGATCGTTCATCAGATTGCGGAGCTGAAGCTTGACCTTACGGACGCAGTGTTTGCATGCGGAAGCGGCGGCACCGCCGCTGGGCTGAGCCTGGGCGCGCACCTCGCGCAATGGCCGGTGCGCGTTCATGCGGTTAGCGTCTGCAACACCGCCGCCTATTTTCACGCCAAGATAGATGCGCTGTTTGATTCGTTGGGAGCGGGTGTTCGTTCAACGGAGGTTCTAGACATCGTTGAGGGATACGTGGGACTGGGCTATGCCAAGAGCCGACCCGAAGAGTTGGCGCGACTGCGCGATGTGGCCTTGAAGACGGGTGTCATCCTTGATCCCGTCTATACCGGCAAGGCCTTTCACGGGCTTTGCGAGGAATGGAAGAAGGTGCCGGAGCGCTTCAAGGGAAATCGCATCCTGTTCATTCATACCGGCGGACTCTTTGGGCTCTACGATAAAACCAGCGAAATCGCACCGCTGTTGCCGGCGCAAAATGGAGGATGGGAACATGGCCAGGCCCACGCTTGATCTGCCCGCGGAATTTGTTTTTCACACCGAATTAACCGTCCGGATTGGCGATATTAATTACGGCCAGCACCTGGGCAACGATTCGTTGTTGACCCTTCTGCAAGAAGCCCGCCTGCGTTTTTTGGCCGGGCATGGTTTTTCCGAGGTGGATGCGGGCGGCGTCGGATTGATCATGACCGATGTGTTGGTGCTCTTCAAATCGCAGGCCTTTTATGGAGACCACCTCCGTATTTCCATCCAGCCAGCTTCTCCTGAGAAATGCACCTTTGGTCTGGTGTATGCCGTGGAAAATGTTCAGGCCGGCCGTGAAGTGGCGCGCGCCAGGACCGGCATGGCGTTCTTTGATTACGCAAAGAAGCGCATCGCCCGGATGCCCGAAGCGTTCGCGCAAAAGGTCTTTTGAAGTATAAGCACGCCGTAGAAGGAGGGTGGTCATGACGAATAGACGCATATTTTCTCCCAAACATACGATTGCCACATTAGGCGCAAGCCTATTGATATTGATGGCCATCGTCATGGGCGGTGGCGCGGGCTTCGTGAACGTGCCCTCTTTGATGATAACGTTTGGCATTTCATTTTCTCTACTTTTCGGAATACACGGAAGGACTTTTAACGCTTTTCTCGTGGATGGGTTCCTTACACTTTTCAGCACGCCTCCCCAGCGTGAAATCAACAAAACGTACCAGCAAATTACCGTGCAGTTTAGTCGTTATGTTATCGGAGCTGGAGCCCTCGGCACCTTGATCAGCTTGATTCAAATGCTACACAATATGACTGATCCGTCCGCTATTGGCTCAGGAATGTCAATCGCCTTGATTACAGTCCTCTATGCCGTGATGGCCTCGGAGATCTACCTCGCTTTCCTGTATTATGCCTACGCAGAAAAACCCGAGGTTCTTCCTCCGATGTCTTCAAAAGGCATCGTATTAGTCGCCGGAATAACCGCAACAACCCTGATCTTGTTTTTTGCAGTGATGATTTCGTTTGGTATCTTTGACAACAGCCGTCCGAAATCAGAAGGATCTATTGTTGTTTCCGTCGTCGTTCCAACCTCATCCGAGCCGATACCTCTAACCGCTTGGTTCTTCACCGACGCACCAGAGACCTTGAATATGCTCAGACAGCACACGAATTCGCTGGGGAATGCGGCCTCCAGCTTTCTTCAATCCGTCGAACCGGATCAGCTCAACAGCTCTGCTACGGAGAAGCGGCTGGAGCTTGCGTTACTGGATGCCGCAACATCCCTGTTGAACGCACAGGGGGGGCTGTCCAACACAGTCTTTGACGTCTCGGTGTGCAATTTCGAATCGAGTCCGACCCCGAACGCCAAGTGAGCGTTGTGCCAATGAGAAAACCATATGAGGCATGAGTGGTACACATGGGGCGGCTTCGCGAAGGGGGCTGAAGTCGTTCTGTGGCCACAGAATGTTGCGCGGGCGGCATCGGGTAGAACGGGATCGACGTGACCGGCCCCGTGTGCGAATGTACGCCCAGATCATTTTTTCCAGACCAGGGCAGGGGGCTTGCGTGACGGCAGTAGAATACAAGGCGCAGTTGGAGGAACAGGCGTTCGGGGAAGGGGCGCGACTCTTTGGCGTGGCCGATTTGGAGCGGCTGTCCGCCAAGATTCCGGATTTGTTCTCGCGGGTGAAGGGCGCCTATGCAAGGGCCATTGTGGTGGGTGTTCCCTTGAGTCGTGCGGTGTTGGAAGGCCTCCAGACGGAGCCCACCCCCTTGTACGCGCACCATTACATGCAAGTGAATTATCTGTTGGACCGGATCGCCCTGCGGTTGGCGCAAGGCATCGAGGAATGGGGTTTTTCCGCCCTGCCCATTCCCGCCTCGCAGGTGGTGGCAAATCATCCCCTGCAAGGGCATCTTTCGCACAAAGTGCTGGGACAGGCGGCTGGCCTGGGCTTTATTGGCCGCAGTACCCTGCTGGTGAATCCCCGCTATGGCGCGCAAGCTCGCTATGCCTCGGTTCTAACCTCGCTTGAGCTGGCCGCCGACACACCGTTGGAACAGGATTGCGGCGCCTGCCACGCCTGCCTGGAGGCCTGCCCGGCACAGGCCATTCATGAGCAGGCCCGTGAGTACGACGTAAAGGCCTGTCATGCCCGGCTTCAGCAGTTCTCCCGCCTCCCCTTTGTGGGGCATCAAATCTGCGGCCTTTGTGTGAAGGCCTGTGC
>CAZFSE010000049.1:0-5398 GCA_964521805.1 uncultured Verrucomicrobiota bacterium | reverse complement strand
CCTGTGCCACGACGACCCTGTGGGAGCATACGCATCCCCGCGAGCGGGTGTGGGTGGACGCCGCCAGCATTTCTGAAGAGGAGCTGGTGGCCAGAAACCTGAGGTTTGAGCCGTACCAGGACCAATGGTGCAAGGGCTACCTGGTGGAGAAATCAAGCCTCCGCAAGCTCCGCGACTACACCCTCCGAACGCTCGGGACTCCGATTACCCTGGCGATTGACACCCCGGTGGTCATCGTGGCGGTGGTGGGCTCCAGCCCGGCGGCGATGGAACTGCTGGTGCGGATTCTCGAGGCCACTGCGCGCTGAACACCATTTACGGTGCGTGGAATTGCTCAAAGGGGGGCAGGGGATGTTGCCGTCCGAGGTACTGCCAACAAAGGCGGGCGGCCCGCTCATAGCCTTCTGCGCGAGTGGTGTCGCCAGCCGCCCGGCATTTGGCGCCGGAATGCAAAACGTCCTCGATGGCTTTCAGCGCGTCCGGGAGGGGCAACTGATCCGGCGCGCCAATCAAGGCGGAGACGATGAAGGGTTCCAGCGTGGTGCCGGCAGGCACGGCCTCGGGGAATTCCTGCTGGAGGGTCTTCATTAATTGGGTGGCATCGGACTCCTGCCGGCTGACATAGAGCAGGAGCACGGCACTGCGCAGGAAATTCTGATAGGCGGTCTGAAAGGTCTCCATGTCGGGATGGCGGCGGATCACTTCCTGGTAGGCCTGGATGGCCTTGGGCAGGAGGGCAAAGTCTGGCTCGGTATGGAAGCCGCCCTCGAAATGATCGACCCAGCGGCCTTCACGCACCGCATCGGCCAGCGATTGCACGATCATCCGGTCCAGCGCAACCCGTTCAAAGCCTTTGGCGTAGGGGAGCCCCTGGAACGCCCAGTAGAGGGCATGCGCCTGGGGCATGCGCCAGTCCAGCGGCCCGTATTGCCGGTCCACTTTCGCCAGGGCCGCGGGGTCCAGCCGGAACTCTCGGAGGGCACGGGCGGCCACCTCGGGCGGCAACTGCTCGAAATCCGGATGGGCCGTCCCGAAGAGCCCCATCATCTCCTGCGCCCAAGCTTGCTTGTAGTAGGCGTGGGCCTGGTCAAAGTCCATGGCCAGTTTGTGCTGGAAGAGCCAGCCCAGTTCGCGATGGAGCCGCGCATCGCCCGGGTTGTAGCGGAGCCCATCGTCGCGCAGGAGGGTGATGCCATGGCGAACCCAGCGCCAGCGGTCTTCGGGGTTTTGAAAGAGCACGCTGATGTTATAGGCCATGTTCCAGGCTTGGAAGGCCCAGACGGTGGCAAAGCGGGGCTCCAGCTTGGTAATCCAATCGGACAACTGGACCAATTCAAAGTACTGGCCTTCCTCCTGGAGGCAGGAGGCGCGAATCCACAGCAGGTCCGCCAGCAGTCCGCGAAATCCCCCGAGCGCCACTGTGGTGAAGGCGACCAGCGGCGGCGCGTTCTCCAGCGGTTCGGCCTGGTTGAGGTGATATTCCTGCCGCAAGGAAAGCAAGTGGGGATGTTCGCCGCCCGCCGTGAAAAGGAGGAGCAACCCCGCGGCCATGAGCAGTATGTTTCCAAATTTTTTCATTCGGGCCGTGCAATCTCCCTGCGGTTGAAAATCCAGGCGCCCAGCAGGCCGAGCAGGCCGGCATAGAGCACGATTTTAATGAGAAAGACCCCGCCGGCTTCCGCCCACGAGACGAGCAGGCCGGTGGAAATCCTGTCCAGGGGCGAGTCGCCCTGGAGGGGGCGGATGAGTCCATAGAGCGCCTTGTAGAGCAGGCGCAGAAGAATTATCCACAGAGAGGGGTTCACCCCCTCGATGGGCGCGAGCAAGGGGGTCGAGGCGGCCATGCCCTGGAGCAGGCGGCCCATGCCCAGCAGGAGCAAGACAAAGAGGGAGATGAACGATGCCACAGGCATGGAAAACAGGCTTCCGGCGGTGACCCCCAGCGCGGCCAGCAGGGCCAGATGCAGGTACAGCAACAGCAGGGCGCGCAGGTAGTTGGGGGTGAAGGCGCCGGCATACTGCAACACCTGGACGCCATCCTTTGGAGGAAATACGAGGGTCACGGGTTCGTCGTGGATATTCTCATAGACCAGCTCCAGGCTTCGGCTTCCGTCCAAGGCCTTTTCCGGAAGAAGGAATGAATAGGAGGGGCCTGCGATATGTTCCTGCTCACGCACAAACGGCGAGGGGGCGCCTGCGGGGCCGGCGCGCCAGCGGCCCTTGATGACGGTTGGGCCAATCAGGGAGGTGCTGGCTTTGAACCGCACCAGCAGAGGTTTTCCAGAATCGGGTTTTTGTGGCAGGTGGAAGGTCCAGCGATGCGACTGGCCTGGAGGAATGGTGTAGGCCTGGTTCAGCAACATCTGCTCAAAGGCCTGCAGGAGCACCTCCTCCGATACCTCCGCGGGCAGATCGCCGCGCTTGCGCCGCGCCTCCAGTTCCTGGCGGGCGGCGGGCGCCACATCCACCAAGTCCGCCCGGCAGGGGCGGCGGGCCACCAAAATTTCTTCATCGAGGATTTGCCGGTCTTGCGCCGAGAGCGAGGCCGGTTGCACACGCCACCACAGCAAGGCATAGGCCGTAACGCCGCTGATCGCCAGCAGGCAGGCATTGATGATGAGCAATCCGATCCATTTGCCCAGCCAGATTTGAAAGCGGTGGACCGGCTTGGTGACGAGCAGATGCATTTGCTTTTCGTCCAACTCGGTGGAAATGGCGGCGCAGGCGGCCCAGAGCGTGGCGATCGAGAGAATGAATCCGGCGGCGCCGAGCGTATAGCTCAGCAGAATGCGCACGTGGCCGGCGATGGTGCCATCGGATTTGATGCTGAACGGAAGGCCCAGGATCGCCAGCAGAAGAAAGGCCAGCAGGAACAGCACCACGCGGGAGCGGATGGTGTTGCGAATGGCAATGAAGGCGATGGCCAGAACCTGTCTCATGAGGCTTTCCTGCCGATGGGCGGGCCGGAGAGGTACTGGGCCACCTGTCCGGTGGGGGTGACTCCGGAGGGATCGACTGCGCCCTGCTGGCGCGCTTGTTCGATGACCTCCAGAAAATACTGCTCCAGATTCCGGCGGGGATGGTCCACGTCCGGTTCGCTTCCGATCACCTCGCGCAGATGCTTCAACAATACGCGCATGGCCTCCGCCGGAATCTGCGGAATCAGGATGCGGCAGCGGTCCTGTTCTTCGAGCAGGGTGTTGATGGGGCCAATGGCTTCCACCCGGCCATTATAGAGAATGGCAATTCGGTCACAGACATCCTCCACGTCCGCCAGCAAATGCGAAGAGAGCAGAACCGTCTTGCCCCGCTTGGCGAGGGTCAGAATCAGATCTTTGACTTGCCGGCATCCCTGCGGATCAAGGCCGGAGGTGGGCTCATCGAGCACCACAAGGTCCGGGTCGTTGATCAGCGCCTGGGCCAGGCCCACCCGGCGGGCCATCCCCTTGGAAAATTCGCCCACCGCCCGTTGCCGGGCGTGGGAGAGTCCAATCATTTCCAGCAACTCATCGCGCCGGCGGCGAATCTCGGCGCGGCTGAGCTTGAACAGGCTTCCGTAGAAGGTCAGGGTTTCTTCCGGCGTCAGATAGGGATAGATGTAGGATTCCTCCGGCAGGTACCCCAGCCGGGCCTTGGTTTCGACCTCGCGCGGGGATTGCCCCAGCACGGACAGCGTTCCGCTGGTGGGATGAAGAAGGCCCAGAATCATCTTGAGCGTCGTGCTCTTGCCTGAGCCGTTGGGCCCCAGCAGGCCGAAGACCTCGCCCTGCCGCACCTCAAAGGTGATGCCGCGCACCGCCTGAACACGCGGGCGATGCCAGAAGTCCCGGAAGGTTTTCACCAACTGGCTGGCTTGGATGACAGAGGCCTCGCTGGTCGCGCTATCCATTTCAAAATCCTCTCTGTGGTTGTGGGCTGGGCATCAGACGTTGACCTCGGTTTGACGGAAAATTCCCATGCCCATGCAAAGGAGGCCCGCTATAAACAGCGCCGCATAGAGGCTGGCAAAGGCGACGTAGCGCCAGGGGATGGGCTGGCCGCTGTGCAGGGCGTCCATGACCCAGAAATGCTGCCAGTTGGGGATCAGCCGGTACAGCGTGGCGGCCACGCGGCTGGAGGCCGCATGACGGCCAAAGAGATAGTCCGACATCAGGCCGGTGAGGAATGCCAGGGTGCAGAGTGAGAGATTGGGCAGGGCATCGAATTTGGTGGCCAGGCTGACCGCGAGGGCGCAGAGGGTCAGGATGGCCAGTGTGATCAACAGACCGGCGGGCACCAGGTCCCAGGTGTACAGGGCGCCAAATGGGACGCGATGTCCATGGCTGTCCGTCCAGCCCGCACCCACGAAGGCGGCGCCGACGCAGAGCACCAGCGCGAAAAACGCCGCTGAGGAGAAGGGGCGGCGAGTGATGTAGTTGCGAATCCCCGCCAGCAGAAAGGCACTGGGGATGACGGCGAGCAAAGGGCCTCCGGCCCACCAATCCAGGAAGAAATCCTCTGCCGCCATGCGCGCGCTCAGCATGGCGGAGAGGATACAGGCCAGCGAAAAGGCCAGCAGAACCAGGGCCACGCCCATGAACTTGGAGAGGAAAAAGAGGCCGCGCCCGACCGGCTTGCTCAGGATGGTATAGACCGTTCCACTCCTGATTTCACGGGTCAGCGTGGCGCAGGCGGCATAACCGGCCAGGATCATGCCGCAGACGAAAAAGAAGGCGAGCGCGCTGTCCATGACCATTTTTTGCGATTCCCCCATCGTATGAGTGAGTAAAATGGGAACCAGCGTGATGCCACCGATGCAGGCGGTGGCCACCAGCAGGCATACCGGCTGGCGGATGGCCTCCAGCGCGGTCAGCCCGGTCAGGGCCATGAACTGTTTACAGGCGTGCTTCATTTTAGTGAATGACAATGTCCTCTACTCTAAAAAGCTTTTCTCTTTACACCAAGCGCCATTTTAACGTTTTTCGGGCGCCAATCGCGTGAGGCCCCGAGCCTTCGCAACGTCCCGAAGAGCCATCAGGAAAACATCCTGTGAGCCATCTGCCAACGCTGCGTTCAAATATGCTGCCGCCTCTGTGGGATCTCAAAGATCCTCATGCAGGCCGACATCGTAGTTCACGGATGACTTTGTCATGATGACCTCCGCTGGTAGTCCAGCCAAGACTCCTCCGCCGTAGCGATATCACGCTTCTGCGATGACTTGTCTCCACCGCACAGAAGCAGAACAACGGTGTTTCCTGTGCGCGCGAAATAGACGCGATATCCCGGCCCCGCGGGTAGAAGGCCCTTGTTAGCCAAGTATTTTTTCTACAAGATCTCCCTCGACATACTGATGAATCATTCCTGAAATCAGTGTTTGGTAGGGCATGCCTTTTGCCATGGCCTTTTTCTGAATGCCCTT
>CAZFSE010000048.1:0-24359 GCA_964521805.1 uncultured Verrucomicrobiota bacterium | reverse complement strand
GCAGTGCCGCAAGCAAACGGATTGAATTCTGGGGCTTGGAGATGGGCGTGATGGGAGCCAGCCTGCGGCGCTACCAACAGAATCTCCCGGCCTTGCGCCGGGGTGTATAAGGCTGGGGCCACCATGCCCCCCCTGCAGGAAGGCAACAAACGCGTCAACTTCCCGCTTTCTCGTCTGTCATCCCGAGCTCTGTCGAGGGATCTGCTGCCGCCCCATCTGGTTTCAAGCGTCAAAAACTTTTCAAAAAAACAAGAAAACGACATTGCGGGAAGCGGTTGGTTGGCGATCTCGCCGGCTTCTTTTCCTACCGCCTCACCTTCAAAGACAGAATCGTTTACTCGGTTGATGAGAAGGCCAGGAGGGTCTTTGTTCATCGAATACGCACTCAAAATGGGGAATAGACGACTCAGCAAAAGAAGGCTATTTTTGACAAATGAAGAAAGAACACATCGTCCTGCTACTTATCAACCTGGCTCTGATCGTCGTATTTGGGGCGTTGTTTCTTGCGCGGCTGAACTACGAATTCATTATCTATGTTGGAGTCATCATCTTCTTCCTGTGCCTGATGGGGATCAGCATCAAGAAGGTTGACTATACCCTTGGGTCTCTAGTCGGGCTTACGGTGTGGTCTGCACTTCACCTTGCAGGTGGCGGTGTCGTTATCGGTGAGGGAAGATTGTACGACATGATGCTAATCCCTCTCTCTGAAAAATATCCGATCTGGCGATACGATCAACTCGTTCACCTCTGGGGATTCGGTGCCTCGACGCTTGTGATGTTCTCGTTGTTGGCGGGTGCTCTTAAGAAACCCATGGTGAATCCTGTTGCGCTAGGCATCGTTTTGGTTATGTCCGGTCTTGGCCTGGGTGCTCTCAACGAGATTCTTGAATTCGTGGTCTCCATCTGTGTTCCCGAATCGGGGGTGGGGGGCTACATGAACACGTCGCTTGACCTCTGTGCGGATCTGATGGGTGCAATCTTCGGACTATTGTACATACGATTTCGATACTTGAAGTATCAGGACGTCCAACAATCTTCTGGATACGTCCGCAAGTAATCTGCGCGAGATGCGGATCACAGCGCTGAGGCCGTCGAAAACGCGCCCGCCATTTCCGGCTGGGTGTTTTTCTGCGCGATGTAATCCGTCATCTCGCTGGCGGAAAGCCGGAAGCTCCAGAGATCATCCGCCCGGCATCCCAGAATGCCCGCCACCCGGCGGTCCATTTTTTCCTGGGAGTCAAAAACTTCGTAGGAGCCCACGCTGGACATCCAGGATTTGCCTTCCCACGAGCCCGCCACGACCGCATGGCCCTCGCCGCCCTTGATGGAAAAATACAGCACCACATCCGCGGAAATGTCTGACTGCCGGCACAAGTCCTGAATCAGGATGGCAAAATCTTCGCAATCCCCGCGCCCGTTTTCCCAGGTATCCGCCGCCGGGCTCCAGTGGTCGGTGGACTCTGTCCTGTATCCCACATGGCGGGCCACCGCGCGGCAAAGGGCCTTGGGGGTGGAGCTTTCCGCAAGAACTTCGTTCAGGGTGGGCTTGTAGAACAGGCGCTGGAACCAGGATTTTTTTGCCACAACGGGGTCTGCATGTGCCACGGATTCAATGACTGTCCCTTCGGTTTGAACCTCATCGGCGAACGCCGAACCCGCAAAAAAGAAAAAGAAAGCCAGAACCAGAAGGATTCCCGCGATCCTGCTTCCCTTTTTTTCTTTCCGGACAGTACCCATGGCCACCTTTCGTGAAAAAAGCCTCGGCTACTGCCTTAAAAAGCAAAAAACGGTCCAATTTTTTGTTAACTTTGCGTAAAATGCGTAAAATCAATGAATAAAATTAAAAAAATACCAAAAAAACGCCTAAAAACAGTTATTTTTTGTGTCATTTTCTAAAAAATGACGCATTTTGCGTGTTTTTTTGTTTGTTTTTTTACTTATGACGTGGAGAACTCTCTTGGCCATTTGGTGCACGGCGTAGCTCCTCTTCTGTCATGCTGAGCCGTCTGGGCGCTATGCGCCCGGCGTGTCGAAGCATCTCCTGCCTCTTCTTCCCGTGGGCGGCGCAGAGCACCGCCCTACGTAGGATGGCGCTCCGCGCCGTCCTGCCCGAAAGCGCGCCGTGTAGATGTGTCAGAGGGCGGCGCGGAGCATCGCCCTACTGCGCCAAATGGCCAAACCCCAGCCATGCGGTGCATGCGCCGCCGTTGCCAGAAATTCGGGGGTGGAATAGGTGGTTGACACAAGGGGAGGGCTTTTCTACATTATGCGCCCATCTTCGTAGGACCCATATTTTGTAGCCTAATTGCCGGCGTGGTGCTGGCGGCTCGTAACAAAGGAGAAAGCAAATGGAAATGAACCTGTTATATATGGCGATTGGCGCGGGCTTGATTGCCCTGGCCTTTGCCTATTGGAAAACGTCTTGGATTAACAAGCAAGACCCGGGCACTGCAAAGATGCAGGAAATCGGAGCGGCCGTGCGCGAAGGCGCGATGGCCTTCCTGGCCCGTGAATACAAGGTGCTGGCGGTGGTGGTGGTGATCGTGGCCGTTGTGCTGGCCGCCATCAATAAGGGCCCGGTTCGCTTGGTCTCGCTGGCGTTTGTATTCGGCGCGGCTTGTTCGGCTCTGTCGGGATTCTTCGGCATGCGCGTCGCCACGGCGGCCAACATGCGCACCACCAATGCCGCCCGCAAGGGGCTGGCGGAAGCCCTGCAAGTCGCCTTTTCCGGTGGCGCCGTCATGGGCATGAGCGTGGTGGGCCTGGGTCTGACCGGCCTGACGCTGACCTTTGTCGTGCTGTTGAAAAAATATGGCATGGACGTCGGTGTGCTAAAGCTCACGGTTCTCCCGATTTTAACGGGCTTTTCGATGGGCGCGAGCTCGATCGCGCTGTTCGCCCGCGTGGGCGGCGGCATCTATACCAAGGCCGCGGATGTGGGCGCTGACCTCGTTGGCAAGGTGGAAGCCGGCATTCCTGAAGACGATCCCCGCAACCCCGCCGTCATTGCTGACAACGTGGGCGACAACGTCGGCGATGTTGCCGGCATGGGCGCGGATTTGTTCGAGTCGTATGTGGGCGCCATCGTGGCGGCCATGGTCCTGGGCGCGACCATTACGGTCAATGGCGTGAAGGACATCACCTTTATCCTCCTGCCGCTGGTCATTGCCGGCGCAGGCATCCTCTTCTCCATCGCAGGCACCTTCTTTGTGAAAACGAAGGAAGGTGGAAGCCCCCAAAAGGCCCTGAACCAGGGCACGTTCGGCGCCTGCCTGATCATGGCGGTGGCGACCTATTTCATCTGCAAAAAATTGCTTCCTGGCGAATTCAGCATTGAGTCCGCGGCGGCGGCGGCGGGCATGATGACCTGCACCAGCGGCGGCGTCTTTATCGCCACGGTAGTCGGTCTGATCGCCGGTGCCATCATCGGCCTGCTGGCGGAATACTACACGGCGGAAGGCAAGGGCCCCTCCAACAAGGTCGCGGACGCCTCTGAAACCGGCGCGGCGACCAACATCATCGCCGGCCTGGGCGTGGGCATGATTTCGACCGCGGCCCCGGTGCTGGTCCTTTCCGTGGCCATCATCGCGTGCTACTACTACGCGGGCCTCTACGGCATCGCGCTCGGCGGCCTGGGCATGCTGGCCACGACGGGCATTCAGCTCGCGGTGGATGCGTATGGCCCCATCGCCGACAACGCCGGTGGCCTGGCGGAAATGGCGCACCTGGAGAAGGAAGTTCGCCAGCGCACCGACAAGCTCGATGCCGTCGGCAACACGACCGCCGCCATCGGCAAGGGTTTTGCGATTGGTTCCGCCGCGCTGACGGCCCTGGCGCTGTTTGCGGCCTTCCGCGAGACCGTGGATTTGAAGATTATTGACGTGACCGATCCGAAGGTCATGGCCGGCCTGCTCGTGGGCTCCATGATGCCCTTCCTCTTCTCCGCCTTCGCGATGAAGGCCGTGGGAGAAGCCGCGTTCGCCATGGTGGAGGAAGTCCGCCGCCAGTTTAAGACCATCCCCGGCCTGCTGGAAGGCAAGGAAGGCGTGAAGGCGGACTACGCGCGCTGTGTGGATATTTCGACCGCCGCCGCGATCAAGAAGATGACCGTGCCGGCTTTGCTGGGCATCCTGACCCCCGTGGTCATTGGGTTTGTCTTTGGCAAAGAAATGCTGGGCGGACTGCTGGCGGGCGTGACCGCTTGCGGCGTGCTGATGGCGCTGTTCATGAGCAATGCGGGCGGATGCTGGGACAATGCGAAGAAGCACATCGAAGCCGGTTCGCATGGTGGCAAGGGTTCTCCCTCCCACAAGGCGGCCGTGGTGGGTGATACCGTCGGCGATCCCTTCAAGGACACTGCCGGTCCTTCTCTGAACATCCTGATGAAGCTGATGAGCGTCGTGGCCCTGGTCATCGCGCCCGTCCTGCTGAACTGGGAGCCGGTCATCAAGCGCTTCCTGACGAACTGGTAAGAAGCGGCTTGCACAAAAGCCCCTGCGCCCATGGCGCGGGGGCTTTTTTTCTTGATCCGCAGGGCATTTCGGGATAGGAAGGACACTGCTTTTGCGCCCTTGCATGGCGGCGCGCTTTCAGGAGATTGAGGCCGTTTATGACGAATCAGAGCCCCGCATCAAAGAAACCGGAAGTGGTCCTTGTGCTCAATTCCGGCTCGTCCTATGTGGAGTTTGAGATTTTTCGCATGGCTCAGGAACAGCGCATGCTGGCGAAAGGGCTGATTCAGCACATCGGATTTCGTGACGCCCAGATGACGTATGAACGATATGATGGGCATGAGCTCAAGGAGAAAGGGCCCATTTCCAATGTGCCGGAAGCCTTGAACCTGCTTTGCGAGCGGTGCACGGATTCTCATTTCGGCGTGCTGGAGTCTTCCCGCCAACTGGATGCGATTGGCCACCGGGTGGTGCATGGCGGGGAGAAGTTCCATGAATCCACCCGGGTGACGGAGGCGGTCAAAAAGAGCATACAGGATTGCGCTTCGCTGGCGCCTCTGCACAATCCCAGCAATCTCCAGGGGATCACCGCCTGCGAGGAGATTTTTCCCGGCGTGCCGAACGTGGCGGTGTTTGACACGGCCTTTCATCACTCGATGCCGCCGTCGTCCTATTTGTATGCCGTCCCTTATGAGCTGTATGAGAAGTATGGTGTTCGGAAGTATGGATTTCACGGCACGTCTCACCAGTTTGTGGCGGAGGCCACCGCCTCTTACCTGCGGCGAAAACTGGAAGACCTGAAGCTGATCACGTGTCATCTGGGGAAGGGATGCAGTATCACGGCGATTGACCGGGGTCGTGTGCTGGACACGAGCATGGGGATGACGCCTTTGCCGGGCCTGGTGATGGGCACACGCTGTGGCGACTTGGATCCAGCGGTGATTCTGTACCTGGCCAATGTCGGCATGAATGCCGATGAAATTGATGAACTGCTCAACAAGCAGAGCGGCCTGCTGGGCATCGGCGGCCTGGGGACCGGCGACATGCGGGACATCATTGACGCCGCCGAGAAAAATAACGAACAGGCCGCGCGCGCGCTGTGGACGTTTGTCCAGCGGCTGGTTTCATACATTGGCTCGTATTACACCATTTTAGGCGGGGCCGATGCCGTGGTTTTCACGGGCGGAATTGGCGAGAACAGCCCGTATGTGAGGTCCCGTGTGGTGGGCCAGCTGGGCGTGCTGGGGTGCCACCTGGATGAGGGCAAGAATTACGTGGTGGGAAAGGCGGCCCTGATCAGTGATGACCGGAGCACGCTGAAGGCGGTGGTCATGCCGACCAACGAGGAGCTGATGATGGCCCGTGAAGTGGTCCGGGTGCTGTCTGGGCCGGACGCCGGAGAGCAGGCACGATGAGCGCAAAAGATGAAATTGTCCTGGTGTTGAACTCGGGAAGCTCCTCCCTGAAGTTTCAGATTTATCGCATGTCCGGGGAGGAGCACTTGCTGGCCAAGGGGCTGGTGGAGCGCATCGGAATGGGCGATCCCATCCTGAACATGAAGCGCCATGACGGGCGCGAATCTTCTGGCCCGGCCCCGGTGAAGGATCATCTGGACGCCATCAATCTGGTGCGCGCCCAGCTGACGGACCCGGAAATCGGTGTGCTGAAATCCCTCTCCGAGGTGACGGCGATCGGGCACCGGGTGGTGCATGGCGGCGAGACGTTTCATGATGCCGCGCTGGTGAATGACGATGTGGTGAAGGCCATCCGGGATTGTATTTCGCTGGCGCCCCTGCACAATCCGCCCAACCTCACGGGCATCGAGGCGTGCCGCAAGGCGTTTCCCAGCGTGCCGAACGTGGCGGTGTTTGACACGGCCTTTCATCATTCGATGCCGCCCTCCTCGTTTCTCTATGCCATCCCGTACGAGTTTTACAAGCGGTATGGCATCCGCAAATATGGCTTTCACGGCACGTCGCACAAGTATGTAGCGGAGGCGACTTCCGCCTATTTGCGGCACGATTTGTCCAACCTCCGCCTGATCACCTGCCACTTGGGCAATGGAAGCAGTATTGCCGCGATTGACCGGGGCAAGGTGGTGGATACCAGCATGGGGATGACGCCTTTGCCGGGCCTGGTGATGGGCACGCGCTGTGGCGATATTGATCCTGCGATTGTGCTGTACCTGATGCGGCAGGGCCTCTCCGTCGAGGAGATCAACAAGATCCTCAACAAGAAAAGTGGCCTGCTGGGGGTGGGGGGCATCAACAGCGGCGACATGCGCGATATCATTGAGGCGGAAAAGGCCGGGAATGAGCAGGCCGCCCGGGCCATGTGCATGTTCGTGCAACGGCTGGTGGCGTATATTGGCTCGTATTACACCATCCTGCACGGCGCGCATGCCGTGGTCTTCACCGGCGGCATCGGCGAAAACAGCGTCTATGTGCGCTCGCGCGTGGTGGAGAAACTTTTTGAACTGGGGTGCCAGCTGGATGAGGCGAAGAACCAGGTGCTGGGACGCGCCGCCATCATTAGTGATGACCGGAGCACGCTCAAGGCCATTGTGATGCCCACCAATGAAGAGTTGATGATTGCGCGGGATACCGCGCGCATTGTGCGCGCGGCCGCAGAGGTCCGCCCCGACCCTTCCTGAGCCCCCGCGGATTGCTCAACGGGCCGGGAATCGCCCACCCACAGCGGGTTGGATGTGCGGCCTACAAAAATGTTCCAATCCTTGGAAACCAGTCCGAAAATGTTTCCAATTCCTGGAAAAACAGAGCGAAGTAAAAAATCATCTTGCATTTTATTCGCGAGTGAATATTGTGTTGCGCCGTGATGCCCAAGGAAGTCCTTCTGACGGCGTTTTATCAAGTCCCGATTCCGGGGAATGGTGTGTAGTTTTTGGTTGGATAACATGGCTTCTTTTTTTGCGACAGGTTTTTTTTCGTTTTTGGTCTACCTCCTGCTGACGGCGGGGTCTGGCCGCGTGTTGCTTTTCTGGTCTGCCCAGGAGCTGTGGGCGGGCGTTTTCCTGGCGGCGCTGACCAGTTTGCTGTCGCGCAAGTTTTTCTCCAGCGCGCGGGTGGCCAAGTCCCTGAACCCCCTCCGCTGGGTCCTGATGGTGGTATATGTGGTGGGGCCGTTCTTCGCGGAGATGGCCAAGGCGAACCTGGATGTGGCGTATCGCGTCATTACCGGGCGCATCCGCCCCGGCATCGTACGGGTGAAATCCGGCATGAAGACGGATGTGGGCGTCCTGACGCTGGCCCATTCGATCACCCTGACGCCCGGCACGCTGACGGTGGGCATTGATGAGGACTCCAACGATTTGTTTGTGCATATGATCAACGTGCCGGAAGGCATGGAGGCGCGCGAGTTCGTGGAGGCGAAGGAGCTGTTTTCGCTGTCGGACTGCCCGGCCTGGATCCGGAGGATCGCGGAATGAGCATCTGGATGTTCACGGTGATGGTCCTGGCGGCCCTGATGTTGCTGGCCATGGTCCGGATGTTCAAAGGGCCGACCTCGGCGGACCGCGTGGTGGCCTTGGATGCCATCAATACGATGGTGGTGGCCTCGATGATCGTGCTGGGCGTGGTCTTTAAGCAGGTCATCTTTGTGGATGTGGCGATTGTGTACGCCTTGCTGGCCTTTGTGGGAACGCTGTTCATCGCCAAATATCTCGGGGGTGAGCTGTGATTCTCAACGTCCTGATCTGGGTGGCGCTGTTCATCGGCATGATTTTCAACGCGCTGGGCGTGATCGGCATCCTGCGCTTTCCCGATGTCTATACCCGCCTGCATGCCGATACCAAGGCCACGACCTTTGGCTCCATTTTCACCTCGCTGGCGGTCATTCTGTACGCGGCGGGGCAGTTCTTTTCGACGATGGATGAGCAGTTTGCCATGCTGGCCTTCCATAGCGTGATCGCTGTGGTGGTGCTGGCGGTCACCAACGCCGCCGGCGCGCACGCCATCGCCCGCGCCGCGCACCGCCGGGGCCATCGCCCGGTTCAGGCCGTGGTGGACCGCATGGAGGAGCCCAAGTCATGACCGCTCTTTTGTTGCTTCAGGTGCTGGTGTTGCTGGGGCTGATCGTGACGGCGGTCCTGGTGATCGTGTTCAAGGATCTCCTGTCCTCCGCGATTGCGCTGGCGGCCTTCAGCCTGTTGCTTTCGCTGGAGTTTTATCTGTTGCAGGCGCCGGATGTGGCGATTGCCGAGGCGGGCATTGGCGCGGGGCTGACCACCGCCATCTTCATCATCGCCATCCGTGGAACGAAACGCTACGAGGAGAACGAATAATGCGCACGGCTTTCATCAGCGCGATTCTTTTGGTGATCCTCGGCGGCCTGCTGTATGCCGCCACGGATTTGACCTTTGGACAGCCCATGGCCACGGATTTGGACGACTATTTCATCCGCCACAGCCAGGAGCAGTGCGGCGCGAACAATGTGGTCACTGCGGTGGTGTTCGATTTCCGCGGCTTCGACACCCTGGGCGAGGCGACGGTCCTCTTCACCGCCGTGCTGGGCGTCGGCATCATGTTCCGGAAGCTGAGGAAGGACGAGGAATATGAAAATGACTAAAATCGTGCGACGAACCGCCGACATTTTCTATCCGTTTTGCTTGATTTTCGGGTTTTATGTGGTGGCGCATGGGCATCTGACCCCCGGCGGCGGCTTTCAGGGTGGCGCGGTCATGGCGACCGGCGCGGCGCTGTTGCTGGTGGCCCATGCGTATGAGGAAATTATCGAGCGGTTGCGCAAGAACACGATGAAGCTGTGCGAAGCGGTGGGATTGTTGATGTTCATCACGGCGGGCTTCAGCGGGTTGACCATGGGCCGTTCGTTCATGGCCAACTGGCTGGCGCAGGCGGGCAGTTTGTTTGGGGACGTGGTGGCCTGGGGGCCGAATGGGGGCGACCTCAACACGGCGGGGCTTCTGCCGGTCTTGAACATCGCCGTTGGCATTGAGGTCTTGGGCGGCCTGACGGTGATCCTGCTCTATATGCTGTCTGGAGTGAAGGAGAAGGAGTCATGATCAGCCGCATCCTCCTCAATTTTCCGCTGGTGTCGGTGGTGGTGATCGCCCTGCTGGGGCTTTCGGCCATGATGTTTAAACGCAACATGATCAAGATCCTGATGGGCCTGAGCCTGCTGGAGTCGGCGGTGAACCTGTTTCTGGTGGCGATTGGCTACCGGCAGGATGGCGTCGCGCCTATTTTCACGAACGTCCCCTCGACCCACATGGTCATGCCGACGGTGCAGGCGCTGACGCTGACTTCGATCGTCATCGGCGTGGCGACCTCGGCCATGATGCTGTCGTTCGCGATGGTGATTTACAAGAAATATGGAACGGTGGACGTTCGCAAGATCAACAAGCTGAAGGGATGATGAGAACGCTGATCCAACAACATTTGCCGGCCTTGCTGATTGCGGTCCCCCTGTTCACGGCGTTTTTGACGCCGGTGATCGGAAGCATGGGGCGCATGCTTCGCGTGCTGTGGGTGCTGGCGGGCGCCTTTGCCACCTCGGCGGTGGGACTCCTGCTGGCGTGGAAGGTGTTCACGACCGGCACGGTGCTGTATGCCTTTGGCGCGGCGGCGGCCAGCCACATCCTGCCAATGGATTCCGGCGGCATTCCGATTCGCATCATCTTTGAGGTGGACGCCTTCAGCGCACTGATGGTGGTGATCGCCTCGATAGCTTCGCTGGGCATCACGCTGTATTCGCTGGCGAGCGACGTGGATGGCACGGGCCAGGAAGGTTTTTATGCGCTGTTGTTCCTGCTGGTGACGGGCATCCTGGGGATGGTCTCCACCGGCGATTTGTTCAACTTCTTTGTGTTCCTGGAAATCAGCTCCCTGGCGGGCGCGGCGTTGGTGGCGTACCGGGTGGACAAGGGGGTGGCGGTGGAGGCGGGTCTGAAGTATGCCCTGCTCAGCACCGTCGGCGCGCTGTGTGTGTTGATGGCCATCGGGATTCTCTTTGCCCAGTACAATGCGCTGAACCTCGCGGTGCTGGCCTCGCGCCTGCAATACACGGCGCTTGACAAGGTGGCGCTGGTCTTGCTGGTGGTTCCGCTGGCGATGAAATGCGGCGCGGTGCCCATGCACTTCTGGACGCCCGATTCCTACACTACGGCGCCTTCCTCGATCACGGCCCTGCTGGTGGTCTCCAGCCAGGCCAGCCTCTATGGCTTGTTCCGCATCCTCTTCTCGCTCTATGGTCACTTGGTGAAGTTTAATTTCCTGACCTTCGGCTGGTTCCTCATCATCCTGGGCGTGCTTTCAATGTTCATCGGCGTGACGATGGCCATCCCGCAGAAGGATGTGAAACGGCTGATGGCGTATCACGCGGTTTCGCAGACCGGCTACATGCTGCTGGGCGTCGGGGTGGGGTTGGCCGTGCTGGGCAACCGGTCGGCGCTGAACGCTTACGGGTTGACCGCGATGGCGGGCGGCATCTTCCATATCATCAATCACGCGATGTACAAGGGCCTGCTGTTCCTGACGGCGGGCGCTATTTTCTATCGCACGGGCACCCGCAACCTGAACAAGCTGGGCGGGCTGGGGCACACGATGCCGTGGACGATGGTGTTCTTCATGATCGGCGCGCTGGCCATTGCCGGCATCCCGCCCTTCAATGGGTTTGCGTCGAAACTGCTGATTTATGAGTCGGTCTTCCGGTTCTGCCCCTTCCTTTCGATTGTGGCGATGGTGGTCAGCATCCTGACCCTGGCCTCGTTCGTGAAGGTGTTTCATTCGATGTTCATGGGCCCGCGCCGCGCCGAGTTCGCGGAGGCGCGCGAGGTTCCGCCGGGGATGTTGCTGGGCATGGGCCTGCTGGCCGTGGTGGTGGTCTTGTTCGGCTTGATTCCGCAGGCGGTGGTGGATGGCATGATTACCCCGGCCGTGACGGCCTTGGTGGACCGCGGCTCGTATATCGCCGCCATTTTGGGAGGGCGCTGACATGACCCTGGCTTGGACCCTGCTGACGGGATATGGCGCTTGGAACCCGCTGATTTGGCTGGCGGCCTTGCTGATTGCGGCGGGCATCGCCGTGGCAGTGCGCTCGATGGGACGCAAGGATTTTCATGAGGGCACCGGCCAGACCAAGCCGTTTATCTCAGGTAACGAGGAGCCGGAAAATGGGGGCGGGCACATTCCCGCGTCCAACATGTACTGGGGTTTCCTGGAGTCCCTGAAGGGGTATTATCAGTGGCTGGTTCCCCTGCATACCGGTGTGCCGTCGGATTATGTAGCCTGGTTTTTGGGGGTCGTGGCCCTCATGCTGATTATTGGATTGGCGCTATGAAACTTTCTCAAACACTGGGCAAATCGCTGTGGGCCTTCCTGTTTAATTCGGGCTCATGCAATGGCTGTGAGATCGAAATGGTGGCGTCGGTCACGCCCCGCTACGATTTGGAGCGCTTTGGCATCAAGCTGGTGGGATCGCCCCGCCATGCCGATTTATTGCTGATCACCGGCCCCGTCACCCGCAAGATGGCGCCGCGCTTGAAGCGGGTTTACGAGCAGATGCCGGACCCCAAGGTCGTCGTGTGCGTGGGCGTATGCGGAGTCTCTGGTGGAACCTTTTATGATTCGTACAATCTGGTGGGCCCCGTGGACCAGATTGTCCCCGTGGATATGTATGTGCCCGGCTGTCCGCCGCGCCCGGAGGCCATCATTGATGCGGTGGTCAAGGTGCTGGCCAACCTCGAGGCCTCGGAGAAAAAAGCGTCATGAACATTCTCACGCCGCAGGAAATTGTTGAGGTGATGAAGGCCGCCGCCGGCGCCGGGTTCAAGGAGGCGCATTGCACGGAGTGGGCTGAGGGCCTCAAGGCCCGCAAGAGCAAGCAGGTCTGGATTCGGCTGGCCCGCGAGTCTCTGCGCCCGGCGATCCAGCGCCTGGTCCAATTGCATTATCCGCACGTCGCCGTCATTTCCTTCACGGATCTCGGTGAGGAAGTCGAACTGCTGTATCACTTGTATATTTACTACGGCGTGGCGCACGAGGAGGTGCTGGTGACCCTGGCCGTCGCGCTGTCCAAGACGGATTTGGTGATCCCGACCATCACCGACATCATCCCCGGGGCCCTGACCAGCGAGCGCGAGAAGCAGGAGATGCTGGGCATCAAGGTGGAAGGCATTCCCGATGGGCGCCGCCTGTTCCTGCCGGAAGATTTCCCGGAAGGCGTCTATCCTTGGCGCAAGGACGCCACCGGCGTTCCGGCGGACATGGTCAAGGATCTCTGGGCGACGGGGCGCGAAAATTTGAAGACCGAGGAGGCCGGGGTGGGGGCTAACCAGCAGGAAGAAAAGGCATGAAGACGTTGGAAGTTAAGAAAAGCTCCGCCTATACCACGCAGATCGGTCCCGCGCATCCGGCACTGAAAGAGCCCGTGATGTTCACCTTCGAACTCGAAGGCGAGCGCATCAAGAAGGCGGATTTTGCGCCCGGCAAGGCACATCGCGGCATTGAGTGGATGGGCATGCGGCGCAACTGCATCCAGATTGTGTATCTGGCCGAGCGCATTTGCGGCATTTGCGGCATCACGCACTCCATCTCCTTCTGCCGGGCGGTCGAGCAGATCGCCCAAATCCAGGTGTCCAACCGCGCGCATTACATCCGGTCCATCGTGGGCGAGCTGGAGCGCATTCATTCCCATCTGCTGTGGGCCGGCGTGGCCGCGCATGAGCTGGGGTTTGATTCCGCCTTTTATCTGGCCTGGCGCGTGCGCGAGAATGTCATGGACCTGCTGGAATACATCACCGGCAACCGCGTGCATTATGCCATTATCCAGATTGGCGGCGTGCGGCGCGACATCACCCCGGACATGTTCCCGAAGATCGAGGAGTCCCTCAAGTTTTTTGAAGGCGTCTATGACAAGCTGGCCGCGGTGTTCCTGGATGACACGACCATCCAGATGCGTTGCCGCGACTGCGGTGTGCTGACCCCGCAGGAGGCCCTGGAGCTTTGTCCCGTCGGCCCGACTGCCCGCGCTTCCGGCATCAAGAAGGATGTGCGCGCGGACCACCCCTATGCCGCGTATGGCGATTTGGAGATCAAGGCCATCACCCCCGACCAGCTTACCGGCGAGGTGCGCGGTGATGTGTATGACCGGATCGTGGTGCGCCTGCTCGAAGTCAAGCAGTCCATTGGCATCATCCGCGAGTGCATGGCGCAGATCCCGGACGGGGCTCTGTTGGCGGTGCCCAAGATGGCGGTGTTGCTGGCGCAGTTGAAGAAGGCCCAGGGCGAAGCCGTGGGCCGCCATGAAGCGCCGCGCGGCGAAGTGATGCACTACGTCCGGATGGGCGGTCAGGAAGCCCCGCTGGCCTGGAAGGTAAAGGCGTCCTCCTACAGCAACTACATGGCCTGGATTCCGATGCTGGAAGGGGAGCAGATTGCGGACATTCCGATTATCGCCGCCTCGATTGACCCTTGCATTTCCTGCACGGATCGCGTGGCGGTGGCGGGGGAGCAGGGGTCGCAGATCCTGTCCAAGGAGCATCTGCACCGCTTGTCCGTCGAGAAAACCCGCCGCCTGCAGGCGCTTGGCCGGGGGGAGTAACGTTTTATGAACATGGGCAATTTAATACTCGTGGTGGGCGGAACCGTGGTCATGGCCGTCTTTGGCATGGTGGCGGGGCTGTTGTACATGGGCATTGACCGGGTGCTCGCCGCCCGCATGCAGGCCCGCATCGGTCCGCCGGTGCGCCAGCCTTTCATTGACATGGCCAAGCTGATGACCAAGCAAAACATTGTCCCGGCCAATGCCATTCCGTGGCTGTTCAATGGCGCGCCGGTGGTGGCGCTGGCCTCGGCCATCACCATCCTGCTCTATATTCCAATCGGTTCCTGTGTGTCCCTCCCGGTGTTGAGCCGGCATGGCGACCTGGTGCTCATCATGTACCTGCTGATCGTGCCGGCCCTGGCCATGGTTATTGGCGGCTTTGCCTCCGGTTCCCCGTACGCCACCATCGGCGCCCAGCGTGAAATGGTGACGATGATTTCCTACGAGTTGCCGTTGGCCTCGACGGTCATCGCCTTCGCCTGGAAGCTGGCGCAGGCCGGCCTGGAAAATCCCTTTTCACTCGCCACCATCGCCGCCACGCCGATCTGGTCGCTGGTGGGGCCGCTGGGCGGGGTGGGCCTGTTGCTGTTGCTGGTCACGATGCTGTTGGTGGCCCCCGGTGAATTGGGCCGCATTCCCTTCGATGCCGCGGAGGCCGAAACCGAACTGGCGGGCGGGTTGCTGGTGGAATATTCCGGACGCAATCTGGCCCTGTTTTATCTCTCCCTGGCGGTCAAATTGATCGTCATCACGTCGCTGATTGTCACCCTCTTCTTTCCGTATAATCTCTCCAGCCTGCTTCCGATGGGCGCCGGATTCCTGGCCCGCGTGGCGGATGTGGCCTTTTTCCTGGTTAAAATAATGGTCGTGATGTTTTTCGCCATTTCCCTGGTGCGCATCGCCGTGGCCCGTTTCCGGATCACCCAGGTGGTGGATATCTACTGGAAATATCTCGGCGCGCTGTCCCTGGTGGGATTGGCCCTGGTGATGGTGGATTCGTTTATCCGGTGAGGTACTGCCATGAGTTTTCCGATGGTTCCAGAATTGTTGGGGCAACTGCTGAAAAAGCCGGCCACCAATCCGTTCCCCGCGCCCCAGTTGCCGCCCACCGTGACGGGTTTCCTGGAGGCGGTGGGCGCGGGCAAGGCCTCCATCCTGCCCACCGTGCCGGTCCCTCCCAAATTGCGCGGCAAGCTGACGTATAACCGCGACACCTGCATCGGATGCAATCTCTGCATCAAGGTGTGCCCGGCCCATGCCATCGAACCGATTCCCGCCCCCGTCAAAAAGATCCGCGTGTTCATCTCGCAATGCATCAACTGCGGACAATGCACCGAGGTCTGCCCCAAGAACTGCCTCGGCCTGAGCGAGGAATTCCTCATCGCCGACGCCGACCGCTATTCCAAAGCCCTCGTACTGGAATAACGGGCACCCCCGCCGATGGCTTGTCATCCCGAGCGTAGTCGAGGGATCTCCTGCCGCCCCCTCCTGTTTCAATCGTAAAGAACTTGTCAGAAAACGAATAGGGATAGGCTTTCCGGGAGGGACGCCGGCCCGGCGTCCGGATAAATGACGGCAAAAAGGGTCTGTGCGCAGAAGGAGAAGAAGGTTCAACCGCGAATGAACACGAATCCATGATTCTGCCAAAAATGATTCTGTCAAAATCCATCCTTCCACCATTCCATCATACCACCATCCCGCCCACGGATGCGGAAAAGCAGAACCGAGCAGTTCTTCCAACGAATAAAAAAAGCAACGAATGGGGAAGAAGATAGACCCAGGGCTTTTCTCTTCATTCGTTGCCTGCCCCGCCGAAGTGGGGGCTTATCTTTATTCGTTGGAAACTTACTCTTCTGGCTACCGGCGTGGAACACGGATGGGGGGACATCGGCCAAGCCCGTTTGTCATGCTGAGCCGCCAGGGCGCTACGCGCCCGGCGTGTCGAAGCATCTCTCGCCGCCCCTGGGGATCCCTCGATGTTGCTCGGGATGACGGAATAGGGGAAAAACAAGGAATCTATGTTTTTTTGGAGGGTTGCGCTCCGTGGCAACCGGGAATGGAGAATTGGTTTTTTCAGAGCAAAGCTCTACAGGAGGCAGGAAATGGGCATGTCCTGATGTGCAGAAATGCACATTCCTGACAGCCCGTTTCATACTTGATGATCGCCATTCTTGCGCGTATTGGATGTCAGTAGGCGAATGTCTTTCTGGGGGGCAGGGCCGCTTCGCGGTGCATCGTTCAACTGAAATACGATTGACAGTCGGCCTGATAACACCTATGATCTGGGAACGGTTCCTAAACGGGTGTTCGGATTAGTAAAGGAGGGGTATGAACAAGTTGCATGGAGCTTTGGTTGGTTTGTTCGTGGCTGGTTGTGTTGCCCAAGCCGGAACAGGATTCCCTTCGAATGGCTTGGTTGCCTATTATCCCTTCAATGGAAATTCGCAGGATGCCAGCGGGCGTGGCTGTCATGCACAAAGCTTTGGAGCGCCCGTCTTTACCTATGACCGTATGGGCTGTCTAAACAGCGCCTATGCCTTGGATGGGCTTGATGATTATATCGAGACTCCCGTCGTAAATTCTTTTACGGCGCTGACCATGAGCGTGTGGGTGAAGATGAAAAGCGATCCTCCATTGCGCAAGGTCATCATGGGCGCAGGCTGGTGGTTCAAAGATAATTACATAGGCGTGAATAATTGGGAGCTGGATAACAAGTTCTCTGTTTGGAGTGGTGGTTGTGGCTGGAATTGTCTTTCGGAATTGACGGCACCTTCGATCTACAATCTGGACCAATGGTATCACGTGGCCATGGTGCATACAGGGACAAGGCTGTTCCTGTACGTGAACGGGATGCTATTGACGTCCAGGGATGCCAGTCTCCCGAAGGACTCCCGCTGTATTCGCATCGGATCCTCTTCGTGCATCACCCCGGCGGATGGCAATTGCCAGGAAAATGTGCATGCCGATGTAGATGACGCCTGCATCTATAATCGTGCGTTAAGCGCAACCGAAGTGGCCCAGCTATACGAGTACTGTCCGAAGAATGAGGAACCCCAGGTCTCTGTCATTGGATTCTCAACGGAGCCGGATGGAGAGCGGGATGTCACCGAATTCTATCGCAGTGAGATCTGCCATATCCGGGTCAAGGATGTGGGGCTGGCTCTTCGTTCCAAGAAAGCGCGAGTCTTTGCGCAGGGTGTCCAGGGGTTGAGAAGGAAGACCATCCTGCTGGAAGCGGATGTCAACGATGGCTCGTTCAGAGGTGCCTTGCCGCTTTCATCTTTCCGCGCCGGGCCGGTCACGGTCACGGTGCTGGGAGTGGAACGCGATGTTCAGCTGTATCGTAATGGCCAGATCAACGTGCGATAACCACGCAACACAGATCCCCTAAACGAAAAGCGAAGGCCCCCGCCAAAAACCTGCCGCGCAACATGCTGTGGCAAGGCAAGTTGCACAAACAAAGCCGGAGCATTGCAGGAGCCGAAGAAAAACGGCTCAATAACGTGTTATGCCCAGAGGAAAACAACAAATGGCACAATACAAAATAGATTTCGAGTCCATCGCGTGGCAGAGCCCGGCGAAGGGTGCGAGGTATAAAGCGTTCCAGCAGGGGAGCCGCAAGTTGCGGTTGCTGGAGTTCTCTCGTGGCTTCGTCGAGCCAGACTGGTGCACAAAGGGACATATTGGATACGTTCTGGACGGAGAACTGGACATAGATTTCAGCGGCACTATCGTGCGGTTTTCTGCGGGCGATGGCATTTTCATACCTGCAGGAACGGAGAGCAAGCACATGGCGAAAGTCACCACCGATGTGGTCAAGCTCATTCTGGTTGAGGATGCATGGCCATGGTGTGGCCCATGCGCGACTGAAGCCGTGCCGGACACGTTGGGCGTTCGATTGCTGAAGTATGAAGGATCAGATAAAAGATAATTTTTGCTGTCTTGCGGCTGTCGTTTGTCTTCTGGTTGTCCCGTTTGGTGAGTTTGTCATTCAGAGCAGATGGCTACCCTCATGGCCGGCGTGGATTCCTGTCGTGCTTTTCGTCATGCTTGTCCCTGTGTCGTTGTATACCTGCAACTCACGAGGTTCCGCCCGCATTGACCGGGTCGCCTTTGATGATGTCTCCGTCACGCGCACCTTGCCGAACGGAAAAGCTTTGAGCGATGGAAGAATGATATATGAATCAAACTGTAGCCATTTCTGCGGGGCTGTGCTTTTTCGTGGGCTTCCTCGCTGGTCTATGGCCACGCGCGATCCTCGACGTGGTGAATAAGCGACGGGTACAGAGCGGAATGGCCCCCGGCGATAAGATATGGGCCAAAGAAGTACGCGCCAGCGCCCCTGAGTTATATGTAGGGTTCATAACGGGTGTGAGCTTGTCGGCTCTTTTCACCTTGGCATCTGCCGTGTTGATCCTTATTGGATACTTCGGATCGTCTCAATAATCTCTTCGGCCTGGCCGCTCTATACGTCACCAGATTCAACCATTCACGCGGGTGGTTGGAAGCTTCTTGGCGAATGGTTCGTGACTTTTCGAGCCGAGATTTTTAGCCGCATTCACGCTTGCGCCTCCGCTGATAACCTGCTACGCAACTCAACGTGGTAAGGCAAGTTGCACAAGCAAAGCCGGAACATTGCAGGAACTGAAGAAAAATCGGCCCTACAGAGTTTTGCGTGATTCGGCAGGCGTGTGGATCAGGAATAGGAACGGGAAGGAGTTTTGAATGTTTTTCCATGGGCTCACGCGTGTCCGAATAGTCCTGTTGGCGGCTCTTTTTTCCGCCTCCTGCTCCGTTTTATGCCGGGCCGGTGACGAGGCGGCTCTCTTTGAATCAACGAAGGACTGGGCGGCCATTCCTGCGCCGGGGACCGCGCTGTCACTTTCTACGCACGATGAGGAGGGCGGGCCGTTCCTCCGCATGGACTACGATTTTGCCGACACGAAATACGCCTATGTAGTCGCGTCCTTGGCCGCTCAACGGGAGTTGTTCGATGACTGTGCGGTCACCTTTGAGATCAGGCGTACCGCGCCCGCCAATCACTTGGAATTCAAGGCGGTGGATGCGGCAACCAATGCCTATCGGCACATGTGGTACAGTTGCGGCCCCGTTGGCTGTTGGGAGAAGGTCACCGTGCCGCGCCGTGCGCTTGAGTTTGCCTGGGGACCCAGCCCTGGCAAACCCCTCGAAAATACCGAGCGTCTCGAAATCGCCATCACCGGCGGGCATGGCAAGGGCCGGTTGGACGTGAGGAACCTGATCGTCGAGCGGGGCATCAACGCCAGGAAGGAGTGGGTGTCAAGTCCCGCGAAACGGACGGGATGCTATCCCCGCTGGTTTTGGAGCGAACAGGCCTACTGGACCTTGGCCGGCGTGCCGGACGATGAGAGCGAAGCCCTGATCTGTGAGGACGGCATCATCGAACCGCACAAGTACGGGTTCTCTGTTGTGCCGGTGCTTCAGGTGGGCCGTCAACTCATCACCCGGGACGATGTCCAGATCTCGCAGTCGCTGGCCGACGAGTATCTGCCGATTCCCACGGTCACTTGGAAGGGTGAGGGGATTGAATTGGATGTCACCCTGGTGGCTGACGGGAAGAGTGGAGCATCCAGCGCATTCGCGCAGTATCGTGTGCGGAATTCCGGGACTGAACGAGTGGCCGCCAAGCTGTTGCTTATGATCGAGCCCTACCAGGTCTACCCTCCGTGGCACAACCATGGCGGCTTCTCGGCCATCACATCCATTCGACGGGACGGTGATTCGATTGTCGTAAACGAGGACCGGCGGATAGAGCTGGTCACCGAGCCGGACGCCTTTGGCGCCTGCGCGGCGGGCGAGTCTGCGCAAGATGTCGTGTTCTTTGTCGAGCAGGGCGAGGTGCCGCCCGACCAGGCGATACACGACGGGAGTGGCTTTGGCTCCGGTGTGCTGGTGTATGACGTGGACCTCGCACCGCGCGAAACAAGCGCCATTCATCTGATCTTTCCCTTGCATGATGAGGCGCCTGACGCCGGCGCCGTGCGGGCGCGCGGCGCGGATCTGGATTTTTCCGAACGGGTCGAACGGGTCAGCCGCATGTGGCATGGCTGGACCGACCGGGTGAGGATGGAAATTCCCGACCAGAAGCTGGTTCGTGTTCTGCGATCGAACATTGCCTACAACCTGATCACACGCGATGGGGCCGGATTCCAGCCGGGGTCGAGGAGCTATGACCGCATCTGGATGCGCGACGGCGCCGTCATGGGCGTGGCGATGTTGCGCATGGGCTTGCGCGAGGAGCCGCGCGCGTTCGTTGACCTTTTTGCGGGCTGCCAGTTCGACACGGGCGAAATCCCGCCGATCATTGACCCGAAGGCTGAGGATCCACTGTGGCCGCAGACGCTGAACGGTCTGATCGAATACGACAGCCAGGGGCAGTTTGTCTGGGCTGTGCGTGAGTACTATCAATTCACGCAGGATCGGCGATTCCTTAAAAAAATGTTTGGCAGGATCGTCAAAGCCCTCGAGTTTCAGGAGGCCCTCCGCAGTGTCCGGATGACCGCGGAATATCGCGAGGGGCCGCCTGAAAAGCGCATGCTCTATGGCATCCTTCCGGCGTCCGACAGTCACGAAGGCTACAAGATGAAGCATTCGTACTGGGACGATTTCTGGGCCCTTCGCGGCTGGCGGGACGGCGCGGTGATCGCGCGCGAACTGGGCGAAGAAGAAACCGCAAGCTGGTGCGATGCGCAATACGAGGCCTTGCGGAAATCGGTCTACGAATCGGTGACGGCTGTGATGCAGACGCATGGATTGGACCGCATCCCGGGCTGTGCGGAACTGGGGGACGTGGACCCGCCGGCGGTCGCCGCCATCGCAACATATTGCGGGGAATTGTGGGATGTCTTTCCCGAAGCGACGCGAAACACGTTCAACCAGTTTTACGAGGACTTCAGCGCGCGGTGGGATGATCCTCACGGCTATGCGTTTGGACCCTACGAAATCCGTACCGTGCCCGCCCTGGTCATACAGGGTGAACGGGAGAAGGCGCTTGCCGTTCTGCGCAAGATGACCGATTCCTGCCGTCCGGCCAATTGGAACCACCTGGCCGAGGTGGTCCGTAGCGGCTATCGAACGCCGGGATATATCGGCGACATGCCGCATACCTGGATCGGCGCGGATTACATCAACGCCATGTGCACGCTCTTTGCGTACGAAGAGCCGGGCCGTTTGATCCTGGGACAGGGGCTTGATCCTGCGTGGATCGCATCCGGCAAAGAGGTTGGCATTGAGAATCTATCCACGCACTACGGCATGCTGGGATACATGATCGTGAAGAAGGGGCAGGTTTTGCGCATCACGGCGACCGGGAGGAATGTCCGAAAGCCGGAGAAGGGTTTTCTATTTCGCCTGCCCGGCTCCTTTGACATCGCCTCCGTGGAAGTGGATGGCAGGCCGTGGGCGGGATATAGCGACCATGACATCGTTCTGGCCGAATGGCCGCGTGAGATCGTGGTGACTCTTGGGAGGCCCGAAGCGCAGTGGGATCGAATGCGCGGTGAGACCGCCGCGGAGCGCCCCGGCAATCCGTCCGACAGGCACTGATTCAACTCCGCCGTCATCCCCGCCGTCTCTACAGGTTTCAACTGTGCGCTGGCGCATGGGAGTGGCGTTTGCTACATAATTCCAAGGCCGAGGGGCAGAAAATGGCATGAGCGCATTTGTAACATATCGCTGGCTGGGACGGTTGTTGTCGGACCGGCTGGAGCAGTTCAAACTGCATGAGCATCTTTTCCCGATTGTGGCGGGGATGTTGATTGGATTGTTGTGTGGTTTGGCGGCGGTGGTATTCCGCTGGATGATCATGGGGGTGGAGGAGGTGCTGTGGGGGGCGGCGGATGAGAGCCTGGCCTTCCTGAAGGCTCAGCCCGCCTGGCGGATACTGGCGATTCCCGCCGTGGGCGGCTTGCTGGTGGGCTGGCTGATTCGGCGTTTCTGTCCGGAGGCCCGGGGTCATGGCGTGGCCGAGGTGATTGCCGCGGTGGCCGTGCGGCATGGTGTGATTCGCGCCCGGGTGGCGGTGGTCAAGGCGGTGACCGCGGCCATCACGATTGGGTCCGGCGGTTCCGCGGGTCCGGAGGGGCCGGTGATTCAAATCGGCGCGGCGATTGGATCCTCGCTGGGCCGGCGCCTGCGGGTGTCCCGCGAGCGATTGCGCACGTTTGTGGGCTGTGGCGCGGCGGCGGGGCTGGCGGCGACCTTTAACGCGCCGATAGCGGGCGCCATGTTTGCCGTGGAGGTCATTCTCGGCGAGTTTGGCGCGGCCCAGTTCAGCCCCATCATCATTTCTTCCGTGGTGGCAACTCTGATTGCGCGCCACGCGTTTGGTTCCGGGCCGGTGTTTACGGTGCCGGATTATCATCTGGCGAGCGTGCATGAACTGCTGGCGTATGTGGTGCTGGGGGTCTTGAGCGGGCTGATTTCCGTGCTGTTTATCCGGACGCTGTATGGTGTGGAGGCGTTGTCCAAGCGGTTTCAGCGCGTTTCAGATCTCGCCAAGCCGATGCTGGGCGGCTTGCTGGTGGGGGGCATGGCCCTGGCGATTCCCCATGTAATGGGGGACGGGCATACGGTCATCAACCTAGCCCTGCTCAATCGCATTCCCTGGGGGCTGTTGCTGGTGCTGATTTTTGGGAAGATGCTGGCGACCTCGCTGACGCTGGGGTCCGGGGGTTCCGGCGGCGTTTTTGCGCCTTCGTTGTTCATGGGGGCGATGCTGGGCGGTCTTTGCGGGCAGTTGGTGGCGCTGGGCGGAGGAAATTTCGCGGATTCCGCCGGCGGATTCGCGCTGGCGGGCATGTGCGGGGTGGTGGCGGGCACGACGCATGCGCCCATCTCGGCCATCCTGATGATTTTTGAGATCACCAGCAACTACAGCCTGATCCTGCCGCTGATGACCGTCTGCATCATCAGCATGGCCATTTCCATGAAGCTCTCACCGCAGTCCATTTATACGTTGAAGCTGGTGCAAGAGGGGATTGATCTGTTTCGCGGCCGCTCGCTGGATCTGCTGAAGAAGCGCTGGGTGAGTGAGTGTGTAAAGGAGCAATTTGTGACAGTGCTGACCGGAACCCCGGCGCGCGACTGGTTGCCGAAGGTCCGGCAAAGCGATGTGTCGCAAGTGTACGTCGTGGATAAAGACGGCGGATTGAAGGGGATCATTCCGATGTATGACGCCCTTCGCCTGCTGATGAGCCAGGGGGGACTGGACCAGGTGTTGCTGGCGGATGACCTGGCCCGCAAGCAGGCTCCCATGTGCCTGCGATCAGAGACCTTGAGCCTGGCGCTGGGGAGGTTTGCGTCAGCGGGGTTGCAGGAACTGCCGGTCGTGGAGGATTCCACCTCCATGCGATTGACGGGGGTTTTGCGCTATGCCGATGTGCTGGCTGTCTATCAGGAAGAGATTATGAACAGCGACACGGCGGGCGAGATGGCCTCCCGGGTGCGAAGCTTGTCGGGCCAGAATCCGGTGGAGGTGGTCAAAGGTTTTGACCTGGTGGAATGGGCGCCGCCCTCCTTCCTGTGGGGGAAGACCTTGCGGGAGGCGGACCTGCCGAATCGCCAGGGGGTGCGCGTGGTGCTGATCAAGCGGGTGGCGCCTGAAGGCGAAGATGTTCAGCCTTTTCTGCCCGGCCCGGATTACCGGATTGGCGAGCAGGATCATTTGGTCGTGATTGGGCGGAGTGAGGACATTGCCCGCACGCGCCAGCGATGAGCGGGTGGGTGGGGGCTTTATTTCGTTGCCTCCCCCCCCTTTTTTTTATTGCGTCTTGAAGCTTCGCACAATCCGGTCGAGCAAGGCTTCATTGGCCCGGTAGGCCTTGCCCAAGCCCAGAGCCTGCACCACATAGACGGTTTCGTCACTGGCGGCCACGAGGATCTTGACGCTCACTGGGGTTCCCTCCATCTTGCCGGAGGCATGGCCCAAGAGGGCTTTTCCGCCCTTGATCTTCACGGATTCAGCGGCGCCGTCCATCTTCATTTCGATGCCCTTGACGTATTCCTTGAGGACGGCGCGCAGGTCCAGATCTTCGCTCTCGCCCAGGATGCCAATGGTGAGGACCAGCTCCTCGTCCTCATCGTTGGCCATGAACAGCGGGTCGCCTGCGTCATCCTCGGTCATCTCGGTTTCCCAGCCGGCGGGCAGATCGATGGAAGCCTGCATTTTCTTGAGCGCGAAGGTTTGAAGGCCGGAGGCGATTCGGGGCGTGCTTTCTCCCTCAGGGGCCCGTCCCGGGGGGCGGCGCGCCGAATCCTCCTCCGCCGCGCGGGCGGGGGGCGGCGCCAGTG
>CAZFSE010000047.1:21098-24909 GCA_964521805.1 uncultured Verrucomicrobiota bacterium | reverse complement strand
CAAATCATCATCAGGAGCGTGGACTTGGGCAGGTGGAAATTGGTGATCATGGCGTCCACCACCTTGAACGTGAAGGGGGGGCGGATAAACAAGCGCGTCCGCCCGCTGGCGGGAGCCACCCGCCCATATTCCTGCGCCACGGATTCCAGGGTGCGCACGCTGGTGCTTCCCACCGCGATAACGCGCCCCCCGTTTTTCTTTGTCTCTTCGATCGCCGCGGCGGTTTCCGGCGGCAGAACGTAGCGTTCGCTTTCCATCTCGTGCTCTTCGACGTTCTCCACGCTGACCGGGCGAAAGGTTCCCGGGCCTACGTGCAGGGTCACCGAGGCCCGGCGCACCCCTTTTTCTTCCAGCCTGCGCAGAACCTCCGGCGTAAAATGAAGGCCCGCGGTGGGCGCGGCCACCGCGCCGGGGTCGCGCGCAAAGATGGTCTGGTATCTTTCCCGGTCTGCCCGGGTCTGTTCAGCCGAGACCTGCTTGCGGGCAATATACGGGGGCAGGGGGGGGGTTCCCTCCTCTTCGAGAAGCGCCAGCAAGGGCTGTTCGCTTTCCACGCGCAACACCGCGCGGCCCATGGCGCCATCTTCCAGCAACACCGCCCGGGCCTTGCCTCCGGCCAGCAAAAGGGTGGACCCCACCTTGGGACGGTGATGGGTCCGCAACAGCACCGCCCAAATCCCGGGGGCGGTCTCCTCCAGAAAGAGCAATTCCACCTTGCCGCCGGTCGGTTCCTTATAGCCGAAGATCCGGGCGGGAATCACCCGGGTATCATTGACCACCAGCAAATCGCCCGCCCGCAGATAGTCCACGACATCGCAAAACCTCCGATGTTCCAGCCGCCCATCGGCCCGGTGAATCACCAAAAAGCGGGCCTGATCCCTTTGTTCCGCCGGTTGCTGGGCAATCAGCTCAGGTGGCAGGGTATAATCAAATTCGTCGGTTTTCATGGCTGGGCGCATTGTGTCGCATTCATTTGCCCCTGTAAAGAGGGGTCTGAATTCCCCTTTTCCCGAAGTTCATTTTTTTCTCATCTTTATGGGTCTGCTGTTGACGGATTCTTCCAAACTGTGTTATTTATATGACTGTTTACGTCCAATGGCGGGCAGAGAACGGCAACAACAGGTCTACAAAAGACAGAAAAACAGGAGAAATGAAATTATGAGTATGCTCTGGCGCAAGCTTCGGAAACGGGCCTTCACTTTGATTGAACTTCTCGTGGTTATTGCCATTATCGCCCTTTTGGCCGCCATTTTGACTCCGGCCATCAGCAATGCCTTGTTGAAAGGCCGCATGACGCAGGTCATTGGCAACGGCAAAGGCATCTACACCCTGCTCTTCTCGCAGGAAATGGACAACCCCCTCAATCTGCAATCCACCGCCACCGTGTCTTGGCCTGCGGGCGGGCAATACACCTCGTCGTCTCATTACTTCACCAACATGGTGGGCAATCCGTCCATGGGTTTGAGCTTCAATCTGTTTGCCGCTCCTGGCGTTCCCCCGGCGCGCGATGCGGCTGAATTCATCAATGGATCCAATCCTGATGGCAAGCCCCGCAACGCCTGGTGCATCGCGGAAAACGTCACGGAGAGGCTCCCGGCCACAGCGCCTGTTCTGTTTACACAGAACGCCACGCTGGCTGGAAAAGTGTTGAATGGCGCGTTTTCGTTAAACGCGGCGGCTGATCCGTTTGGTTCCCGGGGTTGCGTGGTGGTTCAGCGGGGTGGGGCGGCCTTCTCGCTGGATCAAAACACGGCCATTGGCACCAACTTCAACATGACCGGCGCCACGAACACGATCCTGTATCCGGCGGGCGGCCAGAATCCGTCGTAATTCCTGTTTGATTATTCCAAAAGGCCGGGGCATGAGCCCCGGCCTTTTTGCTTGCACACAGCGCCCTTGTAACTGGGCGCCTGCTTTTTGTATGATGCCCCCACTTGCGAGGTAAACTATGTGTGGAATTGTTGGATATGTTGGACCCCGTGACGCCTCTCCGATCCTAATGAGCGGCTTGGCCAGTCTGGAGTACCGGGGCTATGACTCGGCAGGCACAGCCGTGCTGAAAGAGGGCGCGATCACGGTACGCAAATGCGTGGGACGGCTCTCCATCCTGTCGGAGAGCCTTCAGCAGGTGCCGCTATCAGGAACAACCGGCATTGGACATACACGCTGGGCCACGCATGGAGAGCCTTCGGAAATCAATTCCCACCCCCATTTGGACGGTTCCGGTCGTATTGCCGTGGTCCACAACGGCATCATCGAGAACTACCAGGCGCTGAGGGCCGCCTTGGAAGCCAAGGGGCACCATTTTGTCTCGCAGACCGATACCGAGGTGATCCCCCACCTGATCGAAGCCGCCTTGGCCGAAGGCGCCCCGTCTTTTGAAGCGGCCATCCGCACCGCCTTACAGCAGGCGCGCGGGGCCTATGCGCTGGGCATCTTGTTCCAGGACACACCGGATTGTTTCTATGCCGCGCGCAATGGAAGCCCGTTGATTGTCGGGGTGGGGAAGGGCGAGCAATTCATCGCCAGCGATGTGCCGGCCATCCTCAGCCAGACCCGCGAGGTGATTTACCTCAACGATGGCGAGATCGCCACCCTGACCCCGGCAGGAGTCCGCGTGACGGACCTGGAGGGGCGGGAAGTCCGCCCGGTCATCACCCCCATCACCCTGCGGGCGGAGGCGGTCGAACGCGCCGGTTTTGAAACCTTCATGCTCAAGGAAATTCATGAACAGCCGCGGGTTTTGCGGCATTTGCTGGAAAAGCACGCCGGTCCGGATCATTCCGTGATTCTGCCGGATTTTTCACTTCAACCGCCGTATTTCAAAAAGCTCCACCGCATCATGATCGTCTCTTGCGGAACCGCCTATCATGCGGGGATGTATGGCAAATTGCTGTTGGAGAACCTGACCAGCATCGCCGTCGAGACCGATCTGGCCAGCGAGTTCCGCTACCGGGATCCCAAGATTGATCCAGGAACCCTCATCATTGCGGTTTCCCAATCGGGGGAAACGGCCGACACCCTGGCGTCCATCCGGATGGCGCGCAAATGGGGATGCAAGGTGCTCTCCATCTGCAACGTGCCGGGAAGCACCCTGGCGCGCGAAAGCGATGCCGTATTTTACACCGAGGCCGGCCCGGAAATCGGCGTGGCCTCGACCAAGGCCTACACCGCGCAACTGATGGCCTTTGCCCTGCTGGCCATTCATATCGGCCGCGCCCGGAACGAAATCTCCGTGCCACAGGCGCAGGGCCTTCTGCAGGATTTGCACAGCATCCCCAACGCCATCCATTATGTCATCGGTCGCAAGGAGGCCATCAAGGCCGTGGCGGAGAAGCATCATGACGGGCCCAGCTCGCTCTATCTCGGGCGCAAGTTCAACTACCCCACCGCCCTGGAAGGCGCGCTCAAGAACAAGGAAATCTCCTACCAGCATGCGGAGGGCTATGCGGCCGGCGAAATGAAGCACGGACCCATCGCCTTGATCAACGAGTACCTGCCCGTGGTCTGCATCTGCACCCAAACGCGCGATGAGGTGTACGAGAAGATGATTTCCAACGTCAAGGAGGTCGAGGCACGGCACGGCAAAATCATTGCCCTGGCCACCGATGGCGACACGGCCTTTGACGGCTTGGCGGAGGACATCCTCTTGGTCCCCCCCATCTCGGATGAATTTTCCCCCTTGGTCAACGTCGTCGCCCTGCAATTGCTGGCGTACTACGCCGCCCAAGCCCGCGGCACGGACATTGACAAACCACGCAACCTCGCGAAAAGCGTGACGGTGGAATAGAAGAAGTGGGGAGAGGTAACC
>CAZFSE010000047.1:0-20998 GCA_964521805.1 uncultured Verrucomicrobiota bacterium | reverse complement strand
AGTGATCAGTGAATAGTGAACAAGGAGTAGGTATGAGTGATTTGGAATATGCAAAGAGTTTTCGAGATTTAGTCGTTTACAAAACCACACGTCAAGTTGCTTTGGATATTTTTACCCTTTCGAAATCTTTTCCACGCGAGGAATTATTCTCTCTTACAGATCAGGTCCGCCGATCATCGAGATCGGTTGGCGCACAAATCGCCGAGGCGTGGGGAAAGAGAAGGTACACACGCCATTTCATCAGCAAATTAACCGATGCAGATGGCGAGCAATTGGAAACTCAGCATTGGATCGAATCCGCTTTAGATTGTGACTTGATAGACAAGCAAAAAGCCTCTGAATTAATGTCTAAACTGTCAGAAATCGGACGTATGTTGAACTCGATGATTGCAAAAGCAGAAAGTTTTTGTCAGGAAGACACCCGTTCCATTCGAGAAGACACAATTGACTATGACATTACCTGAATACTGGCAACTAATTACTGGTCACTGATTACTACTCTCTAGCCATGTCACGCTTCATCATCAACGGACAAAGGCGCCTCAGCGGAACCTTCCAGCCTGTGGGCAACAAGAACGCGGTCCTGCCCATGCTGGCGGCTTGCGTGCTGACCAGTGAGAAGGTGGTGCTGGACAACGTGCCCCGCATCCTGGATGTGCAGGTCATGCTCGAACTGCTGGTGTCCCTGGGAGTCGAGGTCAGCCAACAGGGGGGCACGGTTTCGCTGTGCGCCAAAAATGTTCGCAAACGAAAGCTGGACAAGGATTTGTGCCGCCGCGTGCGGACCTCGATTCTGCTGGCGGGGCCCCTGGCGGCCCGCCATGGAAGGGCCACCTTGTTTTCCCCGGGCGGGGATGTCATTGGACGGCGGCGCCTGGACAGCCACTTTTATGGATTGCGCGCGCTGGGCATTTCCGTCCAGTGCGGCCAGGAATATGTCTTTCAACGCAAGCAACTGCGGGGCGCCCACATTCTTTTGGATGAGGCCAGCGTCACGGCCACGGAGAACATCCTCATGGCGGCCGTTCTGGCGGATGGGCCAACCACCCTGTTTAATGCCGCCTGCGAACCTCATGTCCAGGATCTGTGCACCCTCTTGAACAAAATGGGCGCGCGCATCCAAGGCTCTGGCACCAATCGCATTCAGATCGAAGGGGTTTCCACCCTCTCCGGCGCGCACCATGCCGTGGGGCCGGACCATATTGAACTGGGCAGTTTCATGGCCGCCGCCGCCGCCACGGGCGGGGAATTAACCATTCCGGGAAACCTGCCGGAGGCCATGACGCTGGAGGTGATGGCCAAGGCCTTCCACAAGCTGGGCGTACATTGGAATCTGGAGGATGGACGGCTCATCCTGCCGTCCAAGCAAAAGCTCCGGATCAAGCAGGACGCTGGCTCCGCCAGCCCCAAGATTGAGGACGGCGCCTGGCCGGCCTTTCCGTCGGACCTGATGAGCGTGGCGCTGGTGCTCGCCACGCAGGTCAAAGGGAGCTGTCTGTTTTTTGAAAAGATGTTCGAGAGCCGGATGTATTTTGTGGACCGGTTGATCGAGATGGGGGGGCACATCCTGCAATGCGACCCGCATCGCGTCCACATTGACGGCCCTTCCCGCCTGCACGGAACGCATTTGGCCAGCCCGGATATTCGCGCGGGCATGGCGCTGATCATTGCGGCGCTTTGCGCGCGGGGGCAAAGCATCATTGAGTCGGCCCACGTGGTGGACCGCGGCTATGAACGGGTGGATGAGCGTCTACGCGCCCTTGGCGCGGACATCACACGGGAAGAGTAGGAAACAGCCCAAGGCGGGCTGAAAGCCGGCCTTGGGCTGGTGTTGATCCTTCGATTAGTCCTGCTCTTCCGGCTCCGGGGGAGGGGGCATTCTTCCTTCAGGCCGAGGCCGTCGTTCCTGGCCTTCCCGGCCCTGCTTGAACATGTTCTGTTGGATCGTCCTGATCTTCTGGTACTTTTCCTTGCCCATGATTTCCATGGCCTTCATTTGCAGTTTGATCTGCTCCTTTTGCATGCGGACTTCAGCCGCGCCCACGTTTTCAACGGCCTTCATCAGGGCGTCTTCCGACGGCGAGTCGCTGTTCATGAGCTTGTCCAATTCGAGCCTCGCCTTGTCCCGCTCGGCGCGCAGGGCAATCATCTGCTCCTTGTTGGCATACACGGCGCCCCGCAAGGCCGTGATCTGTTCATCCGTCAGCCCGCTTTTCTTCAGCGCTTCGGAATCGTTCAGCACCCAGCCCAGCCGCAGCGCGGCACCCGGTCCTCCTCCTTCAGGCGCCCTCAACATTTTTCCGCCGCGGCCCTCGGGGGGCTGGGCCTGTGCTCCACTCACGAACAAGGCACTCAACAAGCTCATCAGGACCATCTCTTTCTTCATCGTCAGCTCCTTTTGTTGTTTCGGTGGTGAATCCGAATTTCACCCATAGAACGGCTCAAGAGCTGAATTATTGTGGCCGCTGGCATCAGGGTCCCAGCACCCCCTCCACAAACGCCTCCAGGGCGGACCAGGCCTCCGGATTGCGGGTCCAGTCATTATCGCTGTGATCGCCCTTCAAAAGCACAAACGTTTTGGGCTCCGCGGCGGCGTGATAAAGCTTTTGGCCCAATTCATAGGGAATAATCCGGTCATCCGGGCTGTGTGCGAAGAGCTTGGGCACGCGCACCGCCGCGGCTTTTTCGGCGGCGTCATACTTGAAATGGAGGAGATGGCGCAGGGGCAGGCCGGGATAGAGCAGGCGGCCGATATCCAGCGAGGAAGAGAAAGCGCCTTCGGTGATCACGCCACGGACCGGTTTATCGAGGGCGAGTTGCAGGGCCACCGGGCCGCCCAGCGAGTGTCCATAGGCCAGCACCGGCGGGCTCTCGGCATCCTCATAGCGTGCGCGGACCACCTCATAGGCGGCGCGCGCATCCCGGTACGTGCCCTGCTCCGTGGGAATGCCGCGACTCTTTCCATAGCCGCGATAGTCAAAGACAAACAGATGCAGGCGCAGGCGGCGCAACGTGGCGATGACATCCGCCAGATCTCCAATGTTGCAGGCGTTGCCGTGGCAGTAAATCAGGGCGCCGCGCGCCGCGGGGTGCGGAACCCACCAACCGGATAGCACGCGTCCGTCTTCCGAAATAAAGGTGACGTCCTCATACTCCAGCCCAAAGAGTCCTGGATTCGCCAGCCACTCCCTTCGTGGAACGTAAAAATTGCTCCACTCAAAATATCGAACACTGGCATAGAGCACCGCCAGCAACGCCAGAATCCAAGCCATTTTACGCCACCTTTTCATATCCACACATCCGTTTCAAGCCCCCGCCGGACTGTATCATGCCTTTAAAGGGATGATCGAGTTTCTTACACCTCAAAAGGCACGGTGCACTTGGCCAGCGGCCTCCATCCCGTCGTGGTGACCTCCACCGTATCCTCCATCCGCACACCGCCCACCTCCGGATAATAGAGTCCCGGTTCGATGGTGATGACATGGCCTTTCTTCAGGCGCACCTTCTGCAGGCTGATGGAAGGGGCCTCATGCACATCCAGGCCCACGCCATGGCCCGTGCTATGGATGAAGCCGCTGGAGACCTCTGCGCCCAGCGTGGTCAGAAAGCCCTGCCGGGAAAACACCTGTTCCACGCGCTCATGAATCCGGTCCGCGGCCGCGCCGGCCTTCACCCGCCGGAGAGCCTCCTGCTGGGCCTTGCAGACCGCCCGAAACATGTTCCGCACCGGATCCGGCGCGCGGCCCTTGACGACGGTCCGGGTCAAATCCCCCCAATAGCCGTGTCCGCGATGCCGGGGAAAGATGTCCATGACGATCGGCTCGTGCGCGCGCAGGGCGCCTTGGCCCCGCTCGTGGGGCTGGGCGGAGGCCGGCCCGCAGGCCACGATGGTTTCGCGCGCGTCGCACTCATGGCGCAACAGCTCCAGATCAATGGCCTGCCGGACGGCTTCCGAGGTCAGCGGGCGCCCCTTGAACCACAGCCCTCCGCGCGCGGACACCCGCGAGCGGTGAATCAGGTCCACCGCCGCCTGCATGGCGCAGACGGCGGCCCGCTGGGACTGGCGCATGTGGTGGATTTCCTCCGGCGTCTTGACTTCGCGCTCCGGGCAGGCGGGATCGCGTGTGACCCGCACCCGGATGCCCGCCTTGCGCAATTTTTCCACCAGCCCCACCGGAAACATGGCGCCGACTTCAACCCGGTTGAGAGGGAGGGAACGCAGAAGATAAAGAATCCAGCTGGAGAAAAAGCGGCGGCGCTTTCTTGGAATGTGCAACTCCTCCGGGGTCAAAACGCAGACCCCATTCGAGACCGCCGCCGCCCGCCCAGCTTCCAAGACCGACACGACCATCGTCTTCCGCGCCCCTTGTTTCAAGAGCACAAAGGGATCCACCGCCGAAAAGCCGGTGGCATGCAGAATGTCACTGGCCTCATACGAATTATTCAGCAAGAGCCGCGCGCCTGTTAGTTTCTTCATAAATATCCAGAAAAATCGTTTTTTCTGCCGGCCAAACCCCTGTTGGCACCCTCTCTTTTTCGCCTGTTTTAACCTTTTTTTTGTTTGTCAAGTGGGAATCATTTTCACAAGTTTTTTTGCCTCGGCAACCCACATTTAGATAGTTTTTTGCGATTCCCCACAAGGGATGGTGGCTTCATCATTTTCTAACCAGATTTTCTTTTTTCCCTTGTCCGTGTTTCGATCTTGCCCTAGCCTTGCACGCCATGAAGATGCCGCAGGGGTAACTCCCGGGGTGTTAATAAGTTGTTAATAACCTGTGCATCGGGCAGTCGTTTTTGCTGTAAGGTGCTGTAAAAGATTGTGTAGCGGAGTATAGGCTGTGGACGTCGTTTGTCAAAGAAAAGCTCCGCTCAAACCAGGCCCGATGGTCGTGTGGCATGAAGAATGTTTGTGTTTGTTGCCAAGGGGGGAATGGGATTGTGGAAATGAATCATGCTTCGGTCTGGAAGGAAGCCTGCGCCTACCTGGCGGGGGTTCTGCCCAAGGATGTGTTTGATCGCTGGATCTCGGTGATTCAGGCGGAGAGTATGAAGGACGACACGCTGGTCCTCTCGGTGGCCAACGATTTCTACCAGTCGTGGCTGGAGGAGAATTATCTCCCGCTGATCCGGCAGGCGTTGGCCGCCGTCACGGGCGGAGAATACACCATTCGTTTTCATGTGGACCCTGGGCAAAAAATCGCGCCGGCCAGAAACCCCGAGGCCTTGCCGTACCGCCAAAAACGGGAAGGCAGGTCCAGGCTTTTAAAACCCAAGGATTCCCTGGCGCTGAATCCAAAGTACACCTTCGACTTGTTTGTGGTGGGTTCGTCCAACAGTTTTGCGCATGCGGCGGCCATGGCCGTGGCGCAATCTCCCGCCACCGCCTACAACCCGCTTTTCATCTATGGCGGCGTGGGATTGGGCAAGACGCATTTGATGCACGCCATCGGGCATCACGTGGCCGGCCAGGGCAAGCTGGAAGTCTGCTACACCACCTGCGAAACACTCTTGAATGACTACGTGGAAGCCCTGCAAAACAAGGACGGAACCGGGTTCCGAAAAAAATACCGCGGGGTGGACATGCTGTTGATTGACGACATCCAATTCCTGGCGGGACGCGAGCGCCTCCAGGAGGAATTCTTCCACACCTTCAATGCCCTGCACGAAAGCCACAAGCAGATCGTGCTGACCTCCGACCGGCCTGTCCGCGAGCTTTCCGGCCTGGAACCCCGCCTGTCCTCCCGCTTTGAGATGGGCAATGTCGCGGAGCTGGAGGCGCCGGATGTCGAAACCCGAATGGCCATTCTGCGCAAAAAGGAACAGCAATTGGGCTTGCGCCTGGCGGATGACGTCATTCTGTATATGGCCGAAAACATCCGCTCCAACATCCGCCAGCTTGAAGGCGCCCTGATCCGGGTGGCCTCCTATGCCTCCCTGCACCGGAAGGAATTGACGATCGAACTGGCCGAGCATCTCCTTCGGGACGCGATTGACCAGGAACGGCATGAAGCACTGACCATCGAAACGGTTCAGCGGGCGGTGGCGGAGTTTTATGACATTCGCCTCGGAGACATGACCAGCAAACAACGCCCCCAATCCGTGGCTTTCCCACGCCAGGTGGCCATGTATTTGTGCCGGTCCATGACACAAAACTCCCTGCCCACCATCGGGAATGCCTTCGGCCGCAACCATGCCACCGTGTTGCATGCCTGCAAGGTGGTGAACGAAAAGATCAAGGTGGACGGCGCCTTTCGCCAAACGGTTTCCGTCATCAAGCAACGGATCGGACGCCGCTAACCCGGGATGCAAGAGGGTGTTCATAACTTCGTTCATAACCCTGGGGATATCCTCTCCGGATTGTTCACAAGCGGAAGCTATGCACAGAAGGGGCGGGAAACCCCCGGGTATTCACAATCTTATCCACAGGCTCCCGGCATCTTTTTTCCTTGTTTTCATTAACTTCTTCTTGATGTTTAACATATTAACAAGCCATAATAGTAAGATTATAGATGCTCTCTACTTATAGGAGTATCCGTCAACCTGTGTATAGATTGGGGAGGGACTTGGATGAAGCTGAAGGTCAACAAAGATGCGATCCTCGACAGCCTGACAAAAGTTCAGACGATCATTAACTCGCGCTCCACACTTCCGATCCTTTCCAACGTCCTGTTCAAGGCGGAGAAAGACCGCCTCTGGCTTTCCGCCACGGACCTGGATGTGAGCGTTCGAATGGGCGTGGAGGCCGAGGTGCTTCGCACAGGCGCGACCACCCTGCCGGCCAAGCGGCTCTTGGGGATCTTTCGGGAGTTGCCGGTTCACGAAATCGAGATCGAGGTGGATGACAAGGATGCCGCCAGCATTCGTTGCGAGGGGTCGTTCTTCAAGATATTGGGCATGTCGGAAGAGGAGTTTCCCCCCATTCCGAAATTTGAAGGTGGAAAGAATTACACGCTGGAACAGGCCGTTTTCAAGGACATGTTGCGCCATACCCACTATGCCGCCTCGAGTGACGAGGCCCGCCAGATTCTAAACGGAATCTTGCTCAGCTTTAAGGATGAAAAACTGGCGGTGGTGGCGACGGATGGGCGGCGGATGGCGTTGATGGAGCAGGAAGTGGAGTATCCAACCGACTGCGAAGCGGACCTCGTAATTCCATTCAAGACGGTGGATGAACTTCTCCGAACCCTCAAGGACACCGGCCCCGTCAAAATCCAGGCGACGCAGAACCAGATTGCCTTTGAATTCGACAACATGCTGGTGGTTTCCAAGCTGGTCGAGGGCACCTATCCCAATTTCCGCCAGGTCATCCCTTCCCAGTGCGATGAGCGCCTGACCTTGGACCGGGATACGCTCTTGACCGCCCTGCGCCGTGTGGCCCTGCTGGCCAATGAAAAATCCAATTCCGTGAAGCTGAATTTCCGAAAGAACACCCTGGAAATCACGGTGGTGACGCCGGACATTGGTGAAGCGTGCGAGACGGTGCCCATCCAGTATGCCGGGAAGGAAATCAGCATTGCGTTCAACCCTGAATTCATGATGGATCCCCTGAAGATCATGGTGGCGGATCAGATTTTCCTGGAACTGACGGATGATTTGAGCCCCGGGGTGATTCGCTCCGACATCCCCTTCTTGTACGTGCTGATGCCGATGCGGACGAGCTGAGCGGATGGTTGCCCGACTAGGATTTGAACCTAGACCAACTGATCCAGAGTCAGTCGTGCTACCGTTACACCATCGGGCAGTAGAAGCGTGTAGAATGTAGGGAATTCATGAACAAAGTCAAGCGTTCTGCCGGTTTGGGGAACACGGGCCTTGTTGCAACGGGCCAAACGAGGTCCGTTTTTTCAAACACCCACCCCTTGCAGGTGCTCTTTGTACGCCATGCCCGCGCGCAGGAATGGGACGATTTCCAAGGGCCGGATGATTTGTTGAGGCCGCTGACTTCTCAAGGCCGGAAAGAGGCCCGCGCCGCGTTTAAACTCCTGGCCCGGCTCTATGCTCCACCGGGGTGCATTATGAGTTCGGAGGCGGTTCGGGCAAAGGAAACCGCCCATCTGCTGGCTCGTGCGTTTGGGCTCAAGAAGGTGCTGGTGGCTCCGTGGTTGAATCCCGGATGCCGCCGCCACCAGTTCAACCGGGCCCTGGCCGCGATCCCGGCGGGCCTTCAGCGGGTGGCCCTGGTGGGCCATGACCCCGATTTTTCGCTGATCGTTTCATCCCTGGTGGCCGATGGCCGGTTACGGCTGGCGTTTAAAAAAGGGGCGTGTGCGGAGGTGCGGATGGAAGCGGGCAAAGGGGAATTGCGGGCGCTGATTCCACCACTCGCCAGGAAGGCGGGGCGCAAGGGATGAAAAAAGAAAGCTCGGTGGATCTGATTTGCAGTATCGGGGAGCTGGCCGGCCTTTTTGAGCACAGCACCAGCCTGGAGAGTTTTCTTCAGAAGGTGGTGAGCGTGGTGGCTTGGCACATGAAGGCGGCCGTTTGTTCCGTGTATCTGCTGGATGACCGGACGCAGGAGTTGGTCCTGGTGGCCAATCAAGGGCTGAATTTTTCGCAGATCGGAAAACTGCGCCTGAAACTGGGGGAGGGGATTACCGGCAAGGCGCTTCAGGAATTGCGGACCATACGGGAGGCCATGGGGTCCAGCAGTCCGTTCTTCAAATACATTCCGGGAAGCGATGAAGAGCGCTACCAGGCGTTCATGGCGGTTCCCATTCTTCGGGGCTTGGTCCGGGTGGGCGTGCTGGTGGTGCAGGACACTCAGCGCGACTATTTTGATGAGAATGACAGCAAGGCCTTGCGCGCCATTGCGGCGCAACTGGCCAGCACCATTGAAAACGCCCGCCTGCTGATGGATCTGCACCGGATCAAAAATGCCGGCGAGGCGGAGAAAAAAGAGGCCCTTGAGGAACTGGCCTTCCTGAAGGGAACGGCCTCCTCCCCCGGCATGGCCATTGGGCTTTCCACCTCCATTGGGTCCAAGGGGGAATGGCGGCTGGAAAAGGATATGGAGGGCCTCCCGCTGACGGAGGACGATTTCCGGCGAGCCCTGGAAGCCACGGCGGAGCAGATTCAACAGCTCCAGAACCAGATGGAGGAACGGCAGGAAGACGTGGCGTCCCTGGTGTTCAGCGCCCATCTGCTGATGTTGAAGGATGATGAATTCTCCGGTGAGATGATGCGCCGCATCCAGCGCGGAGACTCTCCACCCGCCGCGATTTACAAGGTGGTTCGGCGGTATGTGGACCTGTTTTCCATGAGCGCAAATCCCTTGTTGAAAGAAAAGGTGCAGGACGTCAAAGACTTGGGGCATCGCCTGTTGCATAATTTAAGCCCGCGGTCCACCGAGTCGGCCGATTACAAGGGGCATGTGGTGATTGCGAAGGAACTGCTTCCCTCGGATATCTTCAAGCTGGGCGCCCAGCAGGTGGAGGGGATGGTGCTCATTGGCAGTGGGGTGAGCTCGCATGTCTCCATCCTGACCCGTTCCCTGAAGATTCCCATGGTGATTGTTTCTGACGAGCGCCTGCTTGAAATTCCCGAGAAAACACTCGTCCTGGTGGATGCCAATCAGGGCAATATTTTTGTCAACCCCGGCCCCGACATCGTCCGAAACTATACGGCGGCCCGCGAGGCGGACCAGCAAGCGCGCAAGGCGGAGGCCACGGTGAATCCCGCCACCCAGACGGCGGATGGAACGCGCATCCGCTTGATGGCCAATGTGAATCTGTTGAGCGACCTGCCGGTTGTGCAGAGGCTGAAAGCCGAGGGGATCGGATTGTATCGGAGCGAATTCCCATTCATTGTCCGCAATGATTTCCCTTCCGAGGAGGAGCAATACCGGATTTATCGGAAGCTGGCGGAGACGATGGGCGACCGCCCGGTGGTCTTCCGCACGCTGGATGTGGGGGGGGGACAAGATGCTCTCCTATTTTCCCAGCATCAACGAGGCCAACCCATTCCTGGGCTTGCGGGCCCTGAGATTTTCCCTGCGCAACAAGGATATTTTTTCCCAGCAACTGCGGGCCCTGTTGAGGGCGGGCGCCGGCCACGAACTGCGCATCATGTTCCCCCTGGTTTCCTCGGTGGATGATTTTGTGGATGCGCGCGATTTTGTCCGAGCGTGCTCCAAACAACTCTCGGAGGAGGGGATGGAGCACAATGAACACCCCTTGCTGGGCATCATGGTGGAACTGCCTTCCGCGGTGGAGGTGGCCGAAGAACTGGCTCAGGCCGCGGATTTTCTCAGCATTGGAAGCAACGACCTGGTTCAATACATCCTGGCCGTGGACCGCACCAATTCCCATATTTCCGATTTGTATCTCTCGCATCATCCCGCGGTTTTAAGGGCCCTGAACCGGGTGGTGCAGGCGGCCCGGGCCCAAGGAAAGGAATGTTCCCTTTGTGGAGACATGGCCCATGACTCCCGGATGCTTCCCTTCCTGCTGGGCATTGGCCTTTCCACCTTCAGCCTTGACCCGGTCAGAATTCCGCAGGTTCAAAAGGTGATTCAGGGCCTTCGAATGGAAGAAGCCCAAACAAAAGCCGCCCGGATGCTGAAAATGGGCCGAATCAGCGAAGTAAAGGATTTCCTGAGCTCCTTGGATGGTGGCCCAAGCCGGGACGCCAAAAAATCAAGCGCTCAAGTTACCGAGTAAAACATTTGCTAATCAAACGGCCCTTGGCTATAAACAAAAAAAGCTTCCATTGTCAGACGCCATACAGGATGAGTGAATAGTCATGACCAATTCATATAAAAGGCGGGCCGGGTTGTGTTTCTTGTTGGTCGCGGTTGCAGGCGGACTGTTCTTTTTGTCCGGCTGTTCCCAGCCCCCTGATGACCGCCGTCCGGATGGCCGGGTCGTGGTCCAATACTGGGAAAAATGGACTGGCTTTGAGGGCGATGCCATGCAGGCGATCGTGGACGACTTCAATGCCTCGCAGGACAGAATCTGGGTGGAGCGGCTGACCGTCAGCGCCATTGACCGCAAAATGATTCTTGCCACGGCGGGGGGAAATCCGCCGGATGTCGCTGGGCTGTGGTCGTTTAACATCACCACCTACGCGGAAAAAAGCGCGCTGATGCCGCTGGATAAATTGCTGGAAAAAGACGGGATCACACGGGATCATTATATCCCGGTGTTCTGGGATTTGTGCAAGCACAAGGGGTTCATGTGGGCCCTGCCGTCCACGCCCGCCACCCTGGCCCTGCATTGGAACAAGAAGATGTTTCGCGATGCGGGCCTGGATCCGGAAAAACCGCCGCGCAGTATTGCCGAGCTCGATGAGATGGCGGACAAGCTCACGGTGGTCAGCCTGATTCGGGACGGCAAACGAGTGCGCGTCCGGTTCCCCGAGTTGACACCGGAGGAGCGCGAGAAAAAGGATTTTGAAATCATTCAGTTGGGCTATGCGCCCAGCGAGCCCGGCTGGTGGAACGCGATGTGGGGGTACTGGTTTGGGGGAGACATCTGGGATGGCGAACGGACGCTGACCGCCAACAGCCCGGATAACGTGGCCGCCATGACCTGGTTCCAGAGCTACCCGCTGAAGTATGGGGTGAAGAATATTCAGACTTTTGGCTCCTCCTTTGGCAATCCCTCGTCACCGCAGAGTCCATTCCTTGCGGGGCAGATCGCCATGGTTTTGCAAGGCGTCTGGATGTACAACTTCATTGACAAATACAACCCCAGCCTGGAATGGGGCGCGGCGCCTTTCCCCTCCTCCGATCCGGAGAAGAACCCCAATGTCACCATTGCGGAGTGCGATGTGCTCGTCATTCCTCGTGGCGCCCGGCACCCGCTGGAAGCATTTGAATTCATCAAATATGTGAACACCCAGGGGCCCATGGAGAAACTGTGCATGGGACAGCGCAAGTTTTCTCCGCTGGCCACGATGAGCGCTGACTTTGTCAAAAACCACCCCAACCCCGCCATTACGACGTTCATTGAGCTGTCCCGCAGTCCCAATGCCAGGGCGGTTCCTAAAATGTCGGTCTGGAATATCTATGTGGATGAAATGATTGTGGCCTTTGGCCAGGTCTTTACCCTGGCGAAAACCCCAAAGGAAGCCCTGGATGATGTCCAACAGCGCACCCAATGGAAATTGGACCGCGTCACCCGGCGCTGGGACATGGTCAAGGAAGAGCGCATGAAGGAGTGGAGCCAATGACACGCGGCGAGCGAAGAACCTTGTGGACGGGGCTGGCCTTTATCAGCCCGTGGATTATCGGGTTTCTGGCCTTTACCTTTTACCCGCTGGTGGCCTCGATCTATTATTCCTTCTGCGACTATGACGTGATTTCGAAGCCGGTCTGGATCGGCCTGCTGAATTACTCGGACATGTTCACCGACACGGTCTTCTGGAAGTCGCTGAACAACACCTTCTACTACGCGGCGCTGTCCCTTCCGCTGAGCCTGGTGCTGGCGTTGCTGATTGCCGTGTTGCTGAACAATTCCGTGATGGGCCGCCCGCTGTTCCGCACCTTCTTCTTTCTGCCCTCGCTGGTGCCCCAGGTGGCCATCGCGATGATCTGGCTCTGGATTTTCAACGGGAAGTTCGGCCTGCTCAACTACGCCTTGAAATGGATGGGCCTCGAGGGGCCCAACTGGCTGGCGGATGAATACTGGACCAAGCCTTCGCTGGTGCTGACCTCGCTGTGGGGCGTGGGCGGGTCGGTGGTCATTTACCTGGCCGCCCTGCAGGATGTCTCCCGTGAGCTGTATGAATCCGCGGAGATTGACGGCGCCTCTGCCTGGACCAAGCTCCGCCACATCACGGTGCCCATGATTTCGCCGGTCATCTACTTCAATCTCATCATGGGCATCATCGGGGCCCTGCAGGTCTTCTCCGGCCCATATATCATGTTTGGCGGCGGCGGTCCGAATCGTTCCGCGCTCTTTTATGCGGTCTATCTCTACGACAACGCCTTCAATTATTTCCAAATGGGGTATGCCTGCGCCATGGCCTGGGTCTTGTTCCTGATCATTCTGTTCCTGACCTGGGTGGCGACCAAATCCACCCGCAAACACATTTACTACGGCGGAGAATAATCATGAAGCACTTTCTGGGACGTCTGGCCATTTATATCCTGCTGATCGGCGGCTCCGCGCTGTTCCTGATCCCCCTGCTGTGGATGCTCTCCACGGCCCTCAAGCCCATTGAGCAAACCATGTCCATGCCCCCCACCTGGATCCCCTACCGCCTGTATATCGAGGAGAGCGGCCAGCTCGTCGAGGTCAAAAGCCTTGAAACCATTGAAACGCCGATGGTGCTGATCCAAGGGCCCGCCGCTGAGGAAACCCAGCTGGTGCCCCGCGCCCGCCTGCAAGACCAACAGCTCAAAACCGTGGATGCCGAGGGGGTCGAAATCCTTCAGCCCGTCCAGGTGCTCAAGGACCTTCCCGCCACCCGCGAAAATCCCTGGTATCGGATTGCCCGCGTGGAAGCGCAAGCCGATGGGGCGCCCTCCGCCACCGCGCTGGAGGTGGTTCCGGGGCCGGGCCTGATCCGAAAGGCCTGCTTCCGCTGGGATAATTTCAGCAAGGCGGTGGCCGCCATGAAATTTTTCCCCATGTACTTGAAAAATACCCTGATCCTCTGCCTGCTGACCGTGATCGGCACCGTCAGCTCCAGCGCCCTGGCCGCCTACGGCTTTGCCCGCATCCCCTGGCGCGGGCGCAACAAGGTCTTCCTGATTGCCATGGCCACCATGATGGTCCCCTTTCCCGTGGTCATGGTGCCGGTGTACACCCTCTTCCGCATGATGGGCTGGATCGGCACCCTCAAGCCCCTCTGGGTCGGCTCCTTCTGCGCCGCCGCCTTCAATGTCTTTCTGCTCCGCCAGTTCTTCATGTCCATTCCCAAGGATCTCTCCGATGCCGCCCGCATTGATGGATGCAATGAGTTTCGCATTTTCCTCCAGATCATTCTGCCCCTCTGCAAGCCTGCGCTCATGGTTATCGGCCTGTTCCAGTTCATGGGCACCTGGAACGACTTCCTCGGCCCGTTGATTTACCTGACGAACCAAAAAGACTTCACCCTGGCCCTGGGCCTGCAATTTTTCCAGAGCCAGCATGGCGGAACGGAGTGGCATTACCTCATGGCCGCCAGCACCTTGATCGTCATCCCCGTCATTGTCCTCTTCTTCTTTACCCAAAAAACATTCATCGAAGGCATTTCCATGACCGGAATCAAGGGCTAACCGCCCTTTTTCCAACCCTTGGAACGTTTGTTTGAAAAGTTTCCAAGGGTTGGAAAAAAGAGAAAAAAAAGTTCCAAGGGTTGGAACTTTTTTGGAAGCACCGTTGTACACCTATGAAACCACTGAATCAACAGCAGGCCGGCTGGGTGCAGACCACGCTGGAATCCCTTTCCAGCGAAGAGCGCGTGGCCCAGCTTCTTTTGCCGATGTGCGCCAACGACGAGCAGTTTGCCCAGCTTCAACAGCAGATGCCATCCGTTCCCATCGGCGGCGTGTTTGTTTTTGGCAACACGGCCGAAGGCCAGCGCGCCCGCCTGCGGGCCTTGCAGGCCGCGTCGCGGGTTCCGCTGGTGGTGGCCGCGGACCTCGAGTCTGGCGCCGGCCACGTCGTGCAGGGTGCGGTGGGCTTTCCGGATCCGCTGGCCATTGGCGCGGCGGGCCGGGACGATCTGGCCTGGCAGGTTGGGCGCGCCGCCGCGTTGCAGGGCCGGGCCGTGGGGATCCATTGGACCTTTGCTCCCGTGGTGGATGTCAATCGCAACCCGGACAACCCGATCGCCAATACCCGCTCGCTGGGCGACGATCCCGTCCGCGTCGGCTCGCTGGCTTCGGCCTTGATTCAGGGCGCGCAAGAGCACGGTCTGGCCGCCTGCGCGAAGCATTTCCCCGGCGATGGAATTGACGATCTGGACCAGCACGTCACCACCTCGGTCAATTCTCTTTCGATGGAGGACTGGAAGCGCATCTCCGGGCGCGCCTTTAGCATCGCCTTCGCCTCCGATGTCATGAGCGTCATGATCGGGCATATTGCCTTGCCCGCCTGGGATCCCGATACGGACCGGCGCGGCGCCTTCCGGCCCGCCACTGTCAGCCGGCGGATTGTCACCGATCTGTTGCGCAAGGAGATGGGCTATGAGGGCCTGATTGTCACCGACGACATGAACATGGGCGGCGTGGCCGGCTACATGAACCGCCACGACCGGACCATTGCCTGCATCGCCGCCGGGTGTGACATGCTGTTGTTTCCGCGCCTGCCGGAGGATTTCAACACCCTGCTGAACGCGGTGAAGAAGGGCGAGCTTGCCGAGGAGCGCGTGAATGACGCTGTGCGGCGCATCCTGGAATTCAAGGCGCGCCTGCATCTGCACCAAAAGGAATTTGAAACGCCGGATGCGCCAGTGGCCGTCAGCGCCGGCCTGCAGGCCGCCGCCGAGGAAATCGCCCAAAAGGCCCTGGTCAAGGTGCGCGATCTGGACGGGCGGATCCCGCTCAGGAACTTGAAGCCGGGCGCGCGCGTGGCCACCGTCACCCTCTCCTGCGATCAGATTGAATTGGGCGAGGTGGATGCGGCGCTCAAGGCGCGCGGCTTTCAGGTGGACCATTACCTCAATCCCAGCTATGGCTTTTCTGATTGCACGGGCCAATACGACGCCATCTTTGTCAATTTTGTGTACAAAGCCTGCTGGGCGGTCAATTCGGTGCGTGCCGTGGGGCCGCAGAACCGCATGTTCATGCATGGCTTTTACATGGAGCATCCCTGCGTGGTGTTTACCTCGTTCGGGTCGCCGTACCACCTCCGCCAGTTCAGCACCCTGCCCAACCTCATCAATACGCACTCCTCCTCCGCCGACAGCCAGCGCGCCGCCGTCGCCGCCTGGCTGGGCGAAGTCCCGATCGAAGGCGCCAGCCCCGTGGGCAACCTGACGCGGACGTTTTCTTGAGATGGAGCGTTCTCCCGGGCGCCCTGAGCTGGGGCAGGATCATCCACACGCCGCCGGTTTACGGATGCGGGAAGAGCAGGGTGCCGCGCCCGTAGAAGACACCGGCCACGGCGGCGGTCATGAGGCAGGCCAGGGTGGCGGCCAGCAGGGCGCGAAGCGTCACCTGCGAAAGCGTGCGTGTTTGATTGGGCGCGAGGGCGGCGATGCCGCCCACAAAGATGGCGATGCTGGGGATGTGGGCGAATCCGCAGAGCGCGTAGCTGGCCAGCACCGCACTGCGGGGATCGTGCAGTCCGCCGGTGGCCACAAGCTGGCTTAACTGCTGATAGGCCGGGATCTCGGTGAGGATGATGCGCAGGCCCAACAGGCGGGCGACTTCAAAGGCGTCGGATGGCGGCACGCCGATGGCCAGGGTGAAGGGATAAAAAACATAGGCCAGCACATGTTCCAGGCGCAGGTTCCAGGTGGACCCGGTCCAGCCAGCCAGCCGGAGGGAGAACGCTTCCAAGCCCGCATTCAACAGGGCGATCAGCCCGACAAAGGCCATGAGCATGACGATGACCCCGAGCATCAGCTTTCCGCCGGCCATGGCGCCGTTGATGACCGCTTCAATCAGGTTGGATTCCCGCTGGACGTGCGGATCCACCACCCGCCCCAGCGTCTCTGGCTGTCCGGTTTCCGGCAACAACAGTTTGGACATCAGCAGGGCGGCGGGCGCGGAGAGCAGGGAGGCCGACATCAAATGCCCGGCAATCAGCGGGATTTCCCGGTGTAGAAAAAGGATGTAGAGCCCCATCACGCTGGAGGCAATGGTGGCCATGCCGGCGGTCAGAACCATGCAGATTTCCGAGCGGGTCATCCCTTTCAGATAGGGCAGGATGGTGGTGGTGGACTCGATGCCGACGAAGATGTTGCTGGCGGTGCAGAGCGCTTCCGCCCCGCTCACGCCCATCAGCCGGGTGAAGATCCGGGAGAAGGCCTTGATGACGGCAGGCATCAGGCCAATGTGATACAACACCGCCATCAACGCGGCGAAGAAGATGATGGTCGGCAGGCCTTGCGTCACCAGGATGAAGCCCAGCGAGCCCTTTTCGCCGGTGGGAATGGCCAGCGGGCCAAAGCAAAAGCGGGCGCCTTCCAGCGCGGCGCCGATGACCTTCATGAAGGCGTTGCTGAGCAGGAGAAACAGCTGAGCGCCCCACGGGGTTAGAAAGACAAAGGCACCAAAGAGGAACTGCAAGCCCAGCCCCCAGCCCAGGGCGCGGAGGTTGGGATGGCGCCGGTCCGTCGAAAGGCCCCAGGCCACCAGCAGAAGAAAAAAGACACCCAGCAGACTGATCAGGTTGTAGTGGTTCATGCCGCGCATATTGCTGGAGAGAGGAGGCCGAGGGCAAGAAGAAGATGATGCGATGAAGCCGCCATGCAGGCGATGCCGAGTGGCGCCTGGCACGGAGGGTTCAGCAGGGAGAAAAATCAGGAAAAAAGGCTTTTTCTTTCCCGATCAACGAACCATACTGCCCCGCAGTTGCGGGTGCGCTTACATGCACGCTCTGAACCGAGGAGGAGACAATGAAGCCGTTCCTGGCCTTGTTGGCCATGGTCGTTATGTGGTGTGCGGCACAGGCGCAAACGGTTCCTGAATGGATCAACTATCAGGGGCGCTTGATCGAGGGGACCATCCTGTTCAACGGCACGGTGCCCATCACGTTCAACCTGTACAACGCGGGCATCACGGGCATTGATGCCGACGGCGTTGCGCTGGCGGTCATCCAGGAGCTGAAGCGAGGCTGGGGGCGCAGATTCAATAAGGCGTGCGGTGTGGACGTGTCAGAGGGCGGCGCGGACCTGTCCGCCATAGCTCGAAGAGCGACGGCGGAGCACCGCCCTGCGTAGGACGGTCCTCTGGGCCGTCCTGCTTGGGAACGTGTAAAAAAACATGGGAAAACGGCTTTTTCTTTACCGGTCAACAAAATGAACGAAACAGGAGCACTGCGGATGTGCCGGTTTTCCAAGGGTTGGAAAAAAATGCAAAAAAAGTTCCAACCCTTGGAACTTTTTGCGCTGGTTTTTCCAATCCTTGGAACTTTTTTTGGGGGGCTTCCGCGGGTGTGGGCCGATGAAGGTTCCGTGGTGTCGTTTCAGGCGGGCGGCCTGCTGGGCTTCAGCGGCGTGACCCATGCGGCCTATTATCAGGTGGATTGGAGTACCAATCTCGGTGCGGCTCTTTGGAACAGCAATGCTCCGGGGCTTTCCTTTGTCCTGCCCGTGCCTGCGGGGGGCCGGCAAGTGGTCACGGTGGGGGTGGCTCAGGCCCATTGCTTTTATCGGGTCCTGGCCATTGTCACCAATCCTCCCGTGCCGCACACCGGGTTGGTGGAGATCCCCGGCGGCTCATTCGTCATGGGCGCCGCCACCAACGTGCTCACGGAAAGCTATGTCAATGAACGGCCCCAGCATACGGTCACGGTCGGCGCGTTCTACATGGCGACCACGGAAGTGGCCAAGGCGGAATGGGATGAAACCGCCACCTGGGCGGCCGGACATGGATATACATTAAACGCGGAGCTGGCACCTGGGAAGGCCTCGAATCATCCCGTCCACACGGTAACCTGGGAAAATGCGGTGAAGTGGTGCAATGCGAAAAGTGAGCGCGCCTACCGGACACCCTGCTACACCAACCAGGATGGAAGCGTCTACCGCAGTGGCGATTTCACGGGCGGATGCAACTGGTCCGCGAATGGATACCGCCTGCCCACGGAAGCGGAATGGGAACGGGCCGCCCGGGGCGGCTCGGCGGACCACCGGTTCTCCTGGACGGATGACGAAGACATCCAGCATTCGCGGGCCAACTACTACAGTGACAGCAGTTTCTTCTACGACAAAGGCCCAGGGGGATATCATCCGCTGTATAATTTTGGCGAGCCCAAGACCGCCCCTGTCGGCGTCTTCGCCGCCAATGGGTACGGCCTTTCGGAAATGATCGGTAATGTTCGCGAATGGTGCGGGGATTTTTATGCGGAGGATTACTACACCTCATCGCCGGTGGACAACCCGCGTGGACCCGCCACCGGAACAGAGCGCGTGTTGCGCGGAGGCGGATGGAACAGTTATGCCAGCGCCTGCCGGGTCGCTTGGCGCGCCTCCAAAGCCGCGAACTCCAGCGATTATGACCTGGGCTTTCGTCTGGCCTGCGGCACGCCATAGAAGACGCGCAAACCTAACTGAAGGGCGCCGTTCCTTCGGACAATACCTGGAGGTAGCGGTCATAACAAAACAGGCGGTTGCGTTTTCTCCCGGTGAGTTCTTTCACCAGCCCGGCAGAGGTCATGGCGCGAAAAACCTTGGAGACCGAACTTTGCACGATGCCGCTTTCCTGACTGGCTCGGGTCACCGTAAGGACGGGCGATTTTGCCAGCAATTCGAGAAGGCGATAGCCAGAACCGGAAAGCCGCCCCAATTTACCCAGGCGGGCGCGGTCCTCCCTCACGATATCCGCCAGCCTTCGGGCGGTCAGAGCGGCTTGCTTTGCGGTTTCATGCACCGCTTCCGCGAAAAACAACAGCTTTTTGTCAAGTATTAGCCGAAGAGCGGTCCTCGTAATTTGCGTTCGACAATATGGCCTGTGCTTATTTTGCGTTGGCATTTTAACGCAAAATAAGGAATGTCGTACTGGATCCGCCGTTCTTCCCGGAGACAAGGACCTTCTGGCAGAAAAAGGCCGAAAAAGTGACGAAAAAGTGACTGTCCCTATCGCCCGCCCTATCGCCGCCAGACCGTGTAAAATATCAAGACAGCTTGTCAGGACGATTGGGTAAGGCTCTGCGTAAAAAACACGGAATAGCGTGGAAGCTGGCCTGCCTGATCGGTTGACAAAAGTTGACAGACGCGTCTTTTGATGGTATGTACTTTTTCATCATGAACAAGAGTCTCAATCTGCCCGTCTTAGAAGATGCGCTTATCAAAGCCGGGATGAATCAAACGGATCTCGCGCTGAAACTGAATCTAACACGCGCCGCCGTATCCAAATGGTTCCAGAACGAATCCTTTCCGGCTCCCGACAAATTGCTTCGCATGGGGATGTTGTTGGGCCTTGCCTTTGAGCAACTTGTGCTGTTTCACGAAGAGATCGCCGCGCCTATCGTCTCTTTTCGCAAAAAGGCGGCTCGTAAAACCAAGGATGTCCACCTGGATAGGGCCCGAGAAACGGGGGTGCTTTTACGCCGATTGGTGAGTCACCTACCGCAACAAGAGTTGACCCAGCCGCCTACGCTGAAAAACCCTGCTCAGGACTATGCCTATCTGCAGAGGGTGGCTGATGATGTCCGTAAGGATATGGGATTGGAAAAAGCACAGGGCATCAAACGTGAGGATCTGATTGATAAGTTCAACAGTCTTCACGCCATTCTCATTCCTGTGCTTTGGGGTTCAAAGGAGCATCACGGGAATGCCTTGAATATTCATCTGCCGGACTCGAAAACAACGTGGGTATTTCTGAACCTCGACAGCAATGAAATTGATTTCAAGTTCTGGATGGCTCATGAGCTTGGCCACTCCCTGGCGCCCACGCTGGCGGGAAATGAAGGAGAGGATTTCGCAGATGGGTTTGCGCAAGCGCTGTTGTTTCCAGAACCACAGGTCATAAAGTTACGCAGGGAATTGGCTTTGTATAACGCGGTTGGTGCCAGAATCAATTGCATTCGTGCGCAGTCAGCAAAGCAGTGCATCTCCCCATTGACTATTCGCTGTGCCTTGGAAGCATACGAAAAGAACCATGCCCTGCCATTAACGGACCTTGGGACCTTGTCTGACTATATGGGTGGTGTAAAAAATTTTAGCAAGGATTACAGCCGTGTCTCGAAGATCCTTTTAGAAACGGACTCTCCACCCCCTGCGGCCTATATCAAGACGGCAAGAAGCGTCTTTGAAAGCCCTTTTTTCGAAGCCCTCAGGTCGTTTTGCAGGACGGAACAGGGTTCTGAGCACTACATCCGTACAGTTCTCGGAGTCTCTCTGACAGACGCAAAAGCCCTGTCAGGAGAGCTTCGCAAATGAGCGTGCCGCCCAAAGTCATTCT
>CAZFSE010000046.1:0-24988 GCA_964521805.1 uncultured Verrucomicrobiota bacterium | reverse complement strand
CACTGGGGGGGCGAGGATACCCGGACGAATTTCTACGGGTTGAAGGCGTATGAGGGAGTGCGCTTCGCCCGGATTTGGGGACAATCCGGAATCTACCAGGACACGCGCATAGAGACGAATGTGCGCTATGGGGCGCGCGCGTGGGTGGCGGTCTCGTCCGCGCATCCGATGTCGCCGGGATTTTATGGCGAGTTGAAGCTGGAATGGCGGCGCATGGAGAATGGCAAGGACGAGCCGGTGGAACAGGTCGTCCTTGCGTTCGACACACACGGCGGGCGGGCGGCCAAGATTCCGGAGGATGTCTGGACGCTGGTTGAAGTCCCTCCGAGCGCACCGCCGCCGGGGGCGACCCATGTTCGCGTGGTGCTGGTGGCCTGGGGGTCCGGTGGCACGGACGGCAGTGTGTTGTTCGATGCGGTTGAGCAGATCTGTGAGAGGGCGAAATAACATGAAGACCTCTATATTGTTCTTGCTGGGGTTCTGGACGGCGGTTGCCGGAGCCATTGAAATAGACGATGCCGCCCGCGAACAACTAGAACGGGTGGCGTCTGTTTACAAGGAGGCCACGGGGTTGCGGGCCCGCCTGGCAGTGACCACGGAGGTGATCGTGCGGGATGTGGTCGTCTGCACCACCAATCGATATGACCTTTTGGCCGATAAGCAAGGGCGCCTGCGTTGTGAAATTCACGATGGGATGAAAGAGTCTTTGCTGATCTCCAATGGAACCAATGTCTGGCTGTATGTGAGTGATAAAAAACAATATCTGGAGGGCCGGGCTCCCGCGAATTGGCTGGAGCTGGATGATGAGGATGAAGCGGCGCGATTTGCCTTCTCCATGCTCTCCTTCTTGCAGATCTTTCTTCCTCTTTGGAGCGAGGATCCCTACGGGATGCTGATGGATGGAGTCGTCCGCGCCAGCGCGGAAGGGGATGAGGATGCGGGGGGTGCCGCCTGCCATGTGGTTTCCGGTGTGCAGGACCAGTTTTCCTGGCGTATGTGGATCCAGGAGCAGGATCCCGCCCTGGTTCGACGGGTGAACATGCATCACCTGTCCACCAACGGAAACCGGCGGTTTGAGTTCAAATTGCGGCAGGAGTGGGAGTCGCAGGAACTAAATCCCGTATTTGAGGCGGGGAGTTTTGCGTTCACGCCGCCGGACGGGGTGGAGAAGGTGGAGACCTTTCTTTCCTCCCGCCGGCAGGCACCGGCGCCGCCGAATGCCCTGCTGGGCAAGCCGGCGCCGGAGGTTTCTTTGCCTCTGTTGGAAGGCGGGTCGGTGGAGCTGGCCTCGCATCGGGGGAAAGAGGTGGTGGTGTTGGATTTCTGGGCGTCCTGGTGTCCGCCTTGCCGGAGGTCTCTGCCCGTGTTGAAGGCCGTGGCGGAGCGCTGGGCCTCCAGCAATGTGGTGTTCTATGCGGTCAACCGCGAGGAAGACCCCGACAAGATCCAAGCCTTTATGGAGAAACAACCGATCGGCCTGCCGGTGGTCTTGGATGACGGAGCGCTGGCCGAGGCGTTCGAGGTGAGCGCCATTCCGCACCTGCTCATCGTAGACAAGGCCGGCGTGGTTCAACATATTCATGTGGGATTCAGTTCCGCGCTGGAGAAGGAATTGGGTTCCTTGCTGGCCCGCATTTTGGCCGGCGAGGCGGTGGCGGAACAGACGCTCAAGGAGTGGGAAGCGCAGAAGACCAATGCCCCGCCTGCGGACACGGCGTACAAAGGAAAACCCATCCCCTGCGGCCCGGAGGCTTTCACGATACGGGACTATCGAAAACTCAACGCGGAATTTGTCCGCCGCACGTTTACCGGGCACTATCTTGACACGCGGGAGAATGCAGAGGGCGAGGACGAGATACTCCCCTACCTGGCGGAATATGAGCGGTACGTGGTGGGGTCTGATGATCCCGTTGCGACCGACCAGGAGATGGTGGATGGCGCGCGTGCCCTGCTGAAAAAGGGGTATGATCATCCCGTGATTCACTATTGCCTGGGCGCCGCGTGCAGGACGCTCAAAACGGACGCGGCATACGAAGAATCAACAAAGGAAATGGAACTCTGTTACAAGCTGTTTTCAACGCCCCGGTACGATTCCTCGTGGAGGCGCTATCGGTGCGCGGTGCGGCTTTTGTGGAACCTGCGGGATCTGCGCCAGCACACCAAGCAGAAGACCTCCTACGCCCGGATTCAGCAAGATGCCCTAAAGGCCCTCAAGGAGGTTTTCACGGATGGCACCTTCAGCAATATCAACCTCCGCATACCGATGGATGAACTGCGGGAGATGCTGAGGAGTTGCAGTACCACCGTGCTTCCTCGCGAGGATTATGTGGCGGTGCTGGACTCCATTCAGGACCAGATTCATCCGGCGCTTTATCACTATGCCCGGTCTATGGGGGCCTACAGCCAAGGCTGGGCGGCTCGCGGCGGCGGTTTTGCTTCCACGGTGAAAGAGGACAAATGGGAGACCTTCCACACGTGCATGGATCAAGCCCGCGAGCACGCGGAGAAGGCGTGGGAGGCCTTTCCCTGCCCGGAGATCGCCGCTCATTTCATTCAGATTGCACGAAGCCGGGCCAAGGAGCCCAACGAATGGCGCAAGTGGTTTGATGAGGCGGCGGCTCTTCAGATGGATTACGACGACGCCTATGACGCCTTGGAGTTCACCCTGTATCCACGCTGGCATGGAAGCCACCGGGAGATGCTCAAGTTTGGGGAGGAATGCCTGGCCACCCGGCGTTTTGACACGGTGGTACCCAGCCGGTATGAAGAGGCTGTTCGCAATATTTCCAGTGAATCCGACGATCCCCTCGCGGTCTTCAGGAAGCCCGGAGTGTATTCCAACCTGCTGGCGGTCTTCGATGGCTATCTGGCGCAAGATCCAGACATTGAATCAAAGCAGAAGGACATTCTCTCGCGAAAGGTCATCGCGGCATGGGCCTCCGAACACTATGATGATGCCGCGCGGTATCTGGCGGAGCTGGCGGGCCCCCTGGCCCAGAACCCCCTGGACTGGTACGACCTGCATGAGCCCACCATTCGCGGAGAGGTGGCCGTCTTTACGGGCCCGCGGAGCAAGGCCTTTGCGGAGGCCCGGAAGTGGGCGGCCACCGGCCAGAAAGACAAGGCGCGGGATGCGCTGGCCGAACTGCTGAAGGAGCCGGGCTTGGACGCCGGCGAGCGCTACAGCATCGAGGATGCGCATGAAGTGCTCCGTGTTGGGAAGGAATTTGCCACCGGCGAGACGGTGGCCCTTCTGCCTCCGCCCAACCTGGCCGGCTGGGCTCCGGAGACGGATCAATGGCAGGTGCGGGAGGATGGAACCTTGTTCAGCCTTCTACAAGAGCAGGGCCCCATGACGGACATCCGCATGAAGGCGGAATTGGGCAATTACTTCGAGCTGTCCGGTGATGTTGAGCTGAGGGGCGTGGAGAGCTCTGGCGCTCTGCTGATCGGCTGGCCCCTCCTGGGCGGGCATAAAGATGTCCGCATATCCTTCAACCGGTGGCGCCAAAAAATTTCAATCAGCCAGAACTCAAAGAACGAGGTCGAGATGCAGATCCCCCTGACTCAGCTCAATCGTTTCCTGCTGAGATTCGAGGGGCAGAAAATGACGCTGATCGTCAACGAGCGGGTGGTCGCGGAAAACAAGGAATTGCCGGAGGACTGGTTCCGTTACCAGGACGAGCATACCACCATTGGTTTTCGCAATGCGACGCGCAATGCGAAAATGAGCATGGGGGTTCGCGAGTTATCCGTGCGCAAGCTGGAGAAGCCGTAGGGGACTCACGAGGCCGCGGGTGCGGCATCGAGCAGGCGGCGGATTTCGCGGGTGAGGCGTGCGCGGCTGAAGGGTTTTTTCAGGAGGGGTGCGCCGGATTCCTGCAGGAGTCGCTCGGCGGATTCCAAGGGGAATCCAGAGACCACCAGGACGGGCAGTCCGCCGGGACGGAGATGGGTGAGCTCCTTGTACAGTTGCTCCCCATTCATGCCGGGCATCATGACATCCAGCACGACCAGGCGGATTTCCCCGGCATGCTCGTGGAAAAGCTTCAGGGCTTCTTCTCCGGTGGACGCCGTCCAGACGGTGAACCCGGATTTTTGGAGGTAGTGCCGGGCCAGGCTGAGGATGACGGGGTCATCATCCACCACCAGGAGGGTTTCCGTGCCTTCCGCGGGCTGGAGGTCCTCGCCTTCATCCTTGAGGAAGACGTTTTCCTGATGGGCGGCGGGCAGGTAGATGCGGAAGCAAGAGCCCTTGCCGGGTTGAGAGGCCGCCGTGATCCACGCTCCCGAGGATTTCAAGGTGTACTCGACCACGCTTAATCCGAGCCCGGTGCCGCCCGGCTTGGTGGTGAAGAAGGGCTCAAAAATCCGGTCCTTTACTTCCGGCGCCATGCCGGTTCCGGTGTCGGTGACGGCCAGAATCATATAGACGCCGGGATGCCGTTCCGGCCATTGGGCCAGATCCTCCTGATCCAGGCAGATCCAGTCAATGCCCAGGGTCAGGCGGCCTCCCTGGGGCATGGCATCCCTTGCGTTGATGCACAGATTCAGCAGGGCGCGGTAGACGACGGATGGATCGCCATAGATCCGGGGCAGATTCCTGACTTCCGGCACGGTCAGTTCGATGGTATGCGGGAGGGTCTTGCGCAAGGTCGCCAGCAGATCGTTGAGCACGCCGAAGAGATCCAGGTTTTCCATGCGCAGGGGAGCGGGGCGGGCCACCGCCATGATGCGGCTGGTCAGCTCGTTTGCTTTTTGAGCCGTCTCAAGAATCTTGCCCACATCCTCCTCGCAGGACTGTCCCTTGAGCTGGTCCTTGAGGAGCGTGGCGTATGCCATGAGCACCGTCAGCAGGTTTTTGAACTCATGCGCCATGCCGCCAATAAAGGCTTCCACCAGTTCCATTTGCTGGGAGAGGAGCACCTGCTTTTCCATGGAATGCTCGCGGGTGATATCGCGCGCGACCAGGATGACGCCCCCGTGGGCGCCGGCCAGCCGCTGGCCGCGGAGATCGAGAAAAAGGGAATGTTGTTCGCCCTGCGCCAGGGTGGCGGCGCCGGTCCACGCGCCGCCTGCTTGGGTTTGCTGGACGATCTCGGCAAACGTGATGGGACCTGCCTCAAGGGACAGGGGCGGCAAATCGGAAAGCTGGAGAAATTCTTTTCCCGGGGGAAGCATGCGCTTCATGGAGGGGTCCATGTAAATGAGACGGCCCTCGCCGTCGGCGATCATGACGCCGTCATTGATGTAATCCAGGGCCTTGATTTTCAGGGCCGGGTCCGCCGCAGGCTGATGAGGTTTGGCCACGTAATGTTTCCTTCCAGATAGAAAGCCAAAGCACAAACATAAAACCTCGCACATTATGAATGAAAGATAACGATGAAGGAAGCAAAAAGAAAAGCCTGCTGGGGCAGGGAAGGGTGGGTAAATCGCTTTACCCGCGGGAGGGCGCTTGGTACAATGACAGCGATTGGCCACCATTGACTGAATCAATAAAGGCATGCGAGGTTCACATGAGCAGATTCTCCAGTTTTGCGCACGCGTCTCTTCCTTCTCATTCGACCGCCTCAAAAAAAGTTCCAACCCTTGGAAAAAATGCAAAAAAAAGTTCCAACCCTTGGAACTTTTTTTGTGCGGCCCTTGCGGCGTGCGTGCTGATGGAGGCCGGCGCCTTTGCGGAGGCCTACCGGGGGATGATGAACAACTGGCAGACGAACTGGATGTCGCAGGATGCGGCGTTCGGAAGCATCTGGAAGGTGACCCTGACCGGCGCGGTCTCGCAGGCCACTTCCACGTTCAAATTTGACCGGACGGGCAACTGGTCCACCAATTGGGGGGCGGGGGATTCCGCCACGAACGCGGTGAAGAACGCGGCCGTTGGGCAATGCCGCATCAATCCCGGCAATACGGATTTGAGTCTCGGGGAAGAGCCGGGCCGGCGCTACAGCTTTCATCTGGAGGGCGAAGGACACTGGTGGTTCCGCCCGTATGTGGTGATGGAGACGGATCAAGATCCGGCTTCGATTGTGCAAGTTCTGGATGGGCATCTCCAGGACCCCGGCGACGCGTCCGTCACGGTCAGTCTTCAGCTCAGCGCCGCCCCCAGCACGCAGGAAACGGTTTGGGTGCGCTACGCAACGAATTCAAACTTTTCCAACGCACAATTGATCAAGGCCTCGGGCAGTTCGACGAATTACACGGCAGTGATTCCCGGCGGGCACAACCCCGGCGTCCGCGTCCGTTATTATGCGCTGACCACAGCAATGCCCTCCAACGCGCTGGCCGCCAAGACGGATCTCTGCACCCTGCGGGGCAACAACAATAATGGAACGAATTACATGTACCGCCCTGGCGGCGGCACCTGCTGGCACCTGCCCGCCAGCATCGAGGTGGGCGCGGTGACCATGCGCAACCCGCTGACGAATGCCTCGCCCTCGAACGCGGTATTTTTCTACAACGGCAATTTCTACACCAACGGCGGGGCGATGGGGGATCAGACCGGCGTGACGCTGTATCACCGGCTGAAGGGGGCGGGGGGGGCTTGGCTGGCCACGAATGGCTGGTATGATTCCACCAGCGGCAACAACAAGTACTGGAGCCTGCGGATTCCGCCCGAGACGTATGCCTACACCAATGAGGTGGAGTACTATTTCCGCGTGGCGTACAACGATTACGACGCCACCTTCATCGGCACGACCAATGAGGGGGTGGCTTCGCAAACGTTCCTGGTGGAGTCCAATGTCCAGGTCCGGCCCTTCACGTTCCGTTATGCCGCCACGGAGGCGAAGAACCTCGGCAATTGCTGGCACGTGCCGGCCAATGCCGAGCCGCCGGGCGCCACGATGCTCAATCCCCTCACGCCGTTCACGAACAATGACGTGTACGTTTACAACGGCAATCAGTTCCAGGGCGCGGGCAACCCCGGCAATCAGACCGGCGGAACCCTGCACTTCCGGAAAAGGGGGGCCGCGTTTTGGGATGGCACGACGCTGAATTTCGACAGTGAGCAAGGGAACAACAAGTACTGGTACGGGCGCATAGACGCCGGCTATTTCAAGGCGACCAATGAGATTGAGTATTACCTGGAAATTCCCTACAGCGACCACGACATGACCTACCTGGGCACCACCAACAATGGTCTGACCAGCACGGCCTTTGGCACGGTGGAGGAGGCCACCAACGCGCCATTCCGGTTCCGGTACGGCGGGGAGCCCGGCACCGAGGCGGGCTTTATCTGGCACGCCAGCAACCGCGTGAGCGCGGGAAGCGCCGCCATCCAGTTCTGGGCCAAGATCGGGTACGCGCAGGGCACGGGAAGCAATCGCTGGGTGGAGGCGGCGGCGTTGTACTACACGACCAACGGCGCCAGCCCCGCCGGCTCGAAGGGCGTGCCGGGCAACGCGGACACCCTCGTGCAGGCCATGACGTTCAGCCACACGGAGGAGGATTCCTCCGAGAATGGAAATGCGATGTGGTGGGTGGGCACCGCCACGAATCTACCGGAGGGCGATGGCACCTCCGTGCGCTACAAGATCGGCGCCTGGAAGGGCGCCGGGCTGGAGCGCTTCGCCGAGTACAACACCTCCGGGCAGGATGACAAGATCTTCAGCTTCTCGCTCTTTGTGCCCGGCGCCAGCGGGCTGACGGTGAATGGCGTCACCGCCGATTACACCACCACCAAGCTGTTTCTGGATGAAATCGCCGGCGAAACCCAGCGCATCGTGGTGGTGTACACGCCGGATGATGGCGCGGTCTCCAACGTCCAGGTCTTTTGCAACGTCAACCGCCGCGACCTCGTGGACGTGGATTACGGCAATGGCTATTTCAGTCCCGACGGCATCCCCGACGGCATCAAGCCGCCGGATGGCAATTTTATCGGCACGAATGACACGGGGGCGTACTTCACCGCCTTCGCGATGAGCGGCGGCCCCACCACGTATTATTGGACCGGCGTGGTGGCGAAATGCGGCGCGTACCGGCTGACGGGGCGCTATCAGAAGCCCGGCCAGGGGCCCACCAACTGGACGTGGTATTCCTCCAATGGGCGGCGGGATCATGCGGTGGTCGCCTCGCCCCGCAAGATTCATGAGCTGACCATGTATGAGCTGAACACCCTGACCATCAAGGCCACCAGCGATGACGCCGGCGGGCGAAGCACCTTCAGCGATTTGCTCACAGGAGACCCGGACAGCTTCACCAACTTCAACCTCGGCTACCTCAACAAGCTTCAGGCCAACTGCCTCTGGTTCCAGCCGATTCATCCCAACGGCGTGGATCGTGGCGATGGGTTCACGCCCGGAAGCCCCTATGCCACGCGGGACTATTTCGCCGTCTCCAAATGGTTCGGCAAGGCGGAAACCGAAGAAGGCGCCCTCGCCGAGTTCACCAATTTCGTCCAGGCCTGCGACACCTACACCGGCCAGGTCGGCACCATCAACATCATGCTCGATGGCGTGTTCAACCACACCTCGTGGGATGCCGTCTTTGGCGAGGCCGGCGTGGAGATGGGGTTCTGCACCAATGCCTCCGACCGCATCGGCTGGTTCAAGCCGGATTGGTATTCGCTCTGGACGGACTACGGCGAGCCCTCCACCTATTACCACAGCGCCTGGAGCAACGACATCGCCACCGCCCCCGACCGCGGCGACTTTGGAAAATGGAACGACGTGGCCGAGCTGTACTACGGAAAATACTCCGCGCTGGTGCGGCATAATCCCGACAACAACGGCGACTATCTCAACGAGGATGATGTCTATGACTTCACCGGCATGGCCAGCAACACCATGCAGTTGTGGAAATATATCGGGTACTACAGCGAGTTCTGGCTGAAGAAGACCGGCCATTCCGGAACGAACAGCACCCCGGCGGATGGGTCGTATGCCCAGCGGCTGGCGCGCGACAACCAGGGCATTGACGGCCTGCGGTGCGACTTCGGCCAGGGCCTGCCCCCGCAGTGCTGGGAATACATCATCAACCGCACGCGCCGGATGAAATGGAACTTTGTTTTCATGGCGGAAACGCTCGATGGCGGCAAGCCCGGCTACCGCTCCAACCGGCACTTCGATGTGCTCAACGAGAACATTGTGTTCAAGTTTACGCAGGAACACATTGGCAATTCCTGGGAGATCAAGCAGGCGCTGGAGGACCGCCGCACCGCCTACAGCGGTGGGAGCATCCTGCTGAATCTGACCGGGCACGATGAGGTCATCCCGGAGACGGATTGCTGGATGACGGCTTCCCGTTACGGGGCGCTGTCGCTCTCCGACGGCATTCCGATGCTTTTCTACGGCCAGGAGAAGGGCATCCAGCCGTACAGCGAGGCCACGCAGGGGCCGAATCTGTATTATGCCGGTTTCAAGAAGTTCGAGCTGAACTTTGGCAAGAGCATTCCGGACTTCAAGCAGTGGAACCAGCTCACGGTGTGGTCACAGCCCCCGCCCAACAGCGGCGGGCTCGACCAGTGGTACGGGCGCGTGAACTGGGCGCGCCTCAACAGCCCTGCCCTGCGGAGCCTGAACCGCTTCTTCCTCAGCCGGACCGCCGGCGGCGACAATGCCCGCATTCTCGCCGCGGCGAAATACGAGACCCCCAATGCCTCGCCAGCCTCCAGTGATGTCGTGCTGGCCTTCGCGCTGGTCCTCAACGGTGCGCACGATGATGCGCAGGACACCTACAACCTGCAACCCTGCTGGACGGCGCTGGGCTTGGACACCGGCAAGTATTACAACGTCCGCAACCTGGCCTCCAGCGACGCCGGCGCGTATGTCTGGCCCTCATCCCAAAGCGGGCAGGACTTGTGGAATAACGGGATCTATGTCCATCTGACTTCCGACAAAAACGGAAGCCAGATGACCGATGACGGCGCCCTGGTCCAGTACCTGAAGCTGGAAGAAACGGCTGGCCCCACGAATCGCGGCCCCGTGATCACTTTCAACCCGCCGGGCCCCTTTGTTCTTCCCGTGGGGTCCATGACCAACTTCGTGGTTTCCGTCACCGATCCCGACGGCCATCCCGTCACCACCAATATGGCCCTCTCGCCGGCGGGGGCCATCTTCACCAACGGGGTCTTCTCCTGGACCGCCGGGGCCGCCTATGAGGACACCCTCCACCAGGTGGCCTTTGTCGCCGATGACCAGCAGGGCTTCACCAACAGCATCATTACGAACATGACCACCCTAACCGTGCCCTTTGACTGGAATTCCAACGGCATGGGCGATGGCTGGGAGTGGATTAATTTTGGCACCCTCACCAACACCGCCACGGGCGATAACGATGGCGATCATGCCAGCGATTATGAGGAATATGTGGCGGGCACCCAGCCGACCAATCCGGGCTCCTTCTTTGCCGTGCGCTCGCTGGCGTCCTCCGGCGCCGCTCAGCGCTTGCTGAGCATTCCCACCGTATCGGGGCGGTTGTACCAAATCTCCTTCACCGACGCCACGGATGGGCGCTGGATTTCGTGGTCCGCCTTTGGCAGTCAGGCGCAGGGCGTGGGGGCCTGGCTGGAGACCAATGCCGGGGGAGGGACGTTCACCTTCACAGACGACGAGACCGCCAACACCACCACCGGGGCGCCCGCCACGGGCCTGCGCCTGTATCGTATCGGGGTTTCACGCCCATAGGGCTTTTCATCTGTGAAATGGCTTCCTTCTTTTGGAGGGGCCGCCCGTTGGGGTTGGCGGCCCCGCCGTCCTACTCGCCGGTGATTCTGGAGAGCAGGGCCAGCGCCTTGTTTCGGTCCTGGTCTTGAAGGTGTGGCAGGGCCTGTGAAATCAGGTCACGCGCTTTTGCGGTCTGCCCCATGGCCAGGGCAATTTCCCCGTGCAAAAGGGCGTAAGAGCCTTGCTGTGGGGCGAGGGTGCAGGCGGTCATGATGGATTCCTCTGCCTGGGCATATTGTTGCAGGCCCAGATGGGCGGAGGCCAGCGTATGGTAGAAAGAGGCCTGGTCCGGAGCCTGCCGGACCGCGCTGTTGGCCAGGGGCAACGCTTCCGCATAATTCGTTTGAAGGATGAGCACATAGGCCAGGTTGTTCAGGGCGTAGCTGTGCAGAGGATGCTGGGTGTTGACAACCGCCTTGCGAAGGTACTGTTCCTGCACCTCCGGAAGGGTGGAGAGCACGGCCATGGTTTGATTGGCAATGACATGCTCCGGGTATGCCTCCAGCATGAATTGGGCGAGATTGCGGGCCTTGCTCTCCTGGCGCGTCTCCATATAGAGGGCGAGAAGCTGTTCCTGCGCCTCTAAATCTTCCAGACTGGCTTTTACGAGCCGCTCCAACCGTTCCTCCAACTGGCGCAGATCGCCCTTGCGCCGGGACATATCCGCCAGGATGCGCAGGGCCATCGCATTGTTGGGGGCGACCGCCAAGGCGGCCTGGGCGTGTTTTTCCGCTTCGGTCCAGCGGGAAAGCCGCTGGGCGGTGATGGCCAGAAAGGCGGAGGAGATGGCCGTGATATTGGTGGAGGCGGAGGCCTTGGTGTAACACACCAGCGCCTGCTCGGGATCCTTGTTTTCGGCGTGGAGCAGGGCCAGGAAGCTCTGAACCGGCGTTTCATTCAGAAGGGCCGCATTTTGGTTCAGACGCGTGATGGCTTCCGTTATCTGGCCGCGGCTGTAGGCCACCGCCGCGTATCCCAGCAGGGCGGTCAGCTCGTTGGGGCGTTGCTGAAGAATGTCTTGATACTCGGCTTCCGCTTCGTCCAGATTGCCTTTTCCAAAGTTGAACAGGGCGGAACTGGCTTTGACGGCCCGATGGTCAGGGCTGATCATGCGGGCCTGGGCCATGGTGCTGGCGGCATAGTCGGTGAACCCGGCGGATTGGGCCCCTTGAGCCAGGAGGAGGGTGACGCCGACGGAATAAATCATGCCGAATTGGGAGGTGAGAAAGGCGGGATTCCGGCTGGCCGGCCCGAGCTTTTGGGCTTCCTGGAAGGCCTGGTCCAGCAGGGCCTTGGCCTTGATTTGGAGCTCCTCGGCCTTGTCTTTGTTGGTTTGTTGGAGCTGGGCCGCCTGATCCATGTACAGGCCGCGCAAATTGATCAGGGCGCTGGGATTGTCCGGAGAAATGGCCAGGGCGGTTTCAAAGGATTCCTGGGCCAGCTTCTCTTGTTTGAACATGCGGAGGGTGACGCCCACATTGTTGGCGGCTCTTGAATACTCGCGGGAAAGAGCCGTGTTCGCGCCGTTTTGGTCGGTGGGCGGGAGGCTTTGCAGGGTGGCGGCAAAGGGACCCTCCATCAACGCCTTGTTCTGGCGGTGAAACGCCAGCGGATCCACCTCGTTGAGGTTGGTCACCGCAAAGGAAACCAGCCCGTTGGGGAGGGGTTGGAATCCGAGGGACATGACCATGTCCGGATGGAAAAAGGCGGCGGCGTTCAGTCCTGCGGGAAGCTGTTCCAGCAGGCCCTTGATGCGATCAAGGACGGGCAGGCTGTTGGTGGCGGCCACATCCGGCAGGTTCAGCTTGGAGGCCAGCGCCCGCCGGTAGGAAAGCCGGGAAAGGTCCACGGGATTGATGACTTCCAGGGAGGCGCCGCCCTCAAACGCGAGGAATCGGAGAATGTCATCCTGGGCGGTTCCCGTTGCAAAGAACAGGGGCTTGTCCTGGCAGGACCGGATGATGTCGCGGGAGTAGAGGGTCAGCTCCGCTTGCTGGCTTTGGGCCAGCAGGCGGTGATTATTCACGAGGAGGCCCGCGGAGGCCAGAAGGGGCAGAAGGGCGGGTGTGAACCAGAGCAGGCGGCCCCAGGCGGGGCCTTCGGCCAGCTGGGCCCTCAACAGCCAGTATCCGCCCAGGTAGCCGGTCCAGGAGGCAATGAGCATGTAGGAGAGCAGGATGGAGGGGCTCATGCCCATGTAGTGCACCGGGCTAAACCGGCTCTCGAACAAAAGCGAGAGCCCGAGGAGATTCAGAAAAATCAGCGCGCCCAGCGTGGCCACATGGGCGATGGTTCTCGCCTTGCGGGCGGGCTTGGGGATGAACAGCGTATAGAGCCAGGGGGCCAGCGTGGTCAGAAGAATCAGCAGGCCGCCCACGGTGGGGAGGCTGGCCTTCAGTTCACGGTATTGCTTTCTCCAGAGATCCAGCAGGACGGTGGAGGCATTGGCAAATTCCCCATAGCCATAATCGGGGCGGCTGGCCACGGCCCAGATGGGGGCTCCATAGAACAGCAGGCCCGCCAGGCCCAAGCCGGCCAGCAGGAACAACAGGCGCTTTGAAAGGCCGCCCTTTCGATACAGCGAATAAAGGGCCATGAGAATGAAAACAGGGGCCAGCCCGATCATGATCACATTTTCCGTGATGCCCAGCCCATACAGGAATGCGGCGAGCAAAAGGCCGCCACAGCCCCGGGCGTGGGGATAGCGGGCCAGAAGCAGGAAGCAGAGCAGGAGGAGGGCGGCGTCAAAGGTGGCATGGGCGGGGGTGGTGGCCAACAGCCAGAGCGGCAGGGCGGGCACAAGAAGGATGGCCGCAAGCAGGGCGCCATACTGAAGGCTCCTCTTGCGCACCGGCGGAGGGGTGTCCATCTCACTTTCATAGGGCCGTGCATGCAACATGAGCTGGTAAAAGAGCACCACGCAAAGCGCCCCAAAGAACACGGAAATGAACACCATGTTGGAAAAGACCGGGCCGGGGAGCACGGCGCACAGCATTCGGGCCGTGACTTGGTAGAGGAGGTGCGTGGTCAGGGGCAGATAGTACAAGTCACAAACCGCGTTGAGCGTTTGTGCGGACAGGCCGGCGGTGACCTCCCTGGACCGGGTGAACGTGTAAAGGAGCAAGACCGCCAATCCCAGGATCCAAGGGACCATGGCGCTGGCGGCCCATCGTGTTTTCTTGTCAGTCATATCCGTGCATCCCATTCGATAAGTAGTAGCTTTAGCCCCTCATACTAGCAGACGGGGTGGAGCAAGGGAAAACATAAAACCGGGATAAAAATGTGAAAGCCCGCCCTGCCTTAAGCGGGTCCGGCCACTTCCAGAATGGCGGCGGCAAGTTCATCCACGTCATAGGGTTTCCGGACGATCTTGACGGCGAGCTGATCGTCCTTGAAGGGGTTTCCCGCGCCGGAGGCGATGACGATGGGGATGGAGCGGGTGCCGGGGTCCCTTTTCAGCGCCTCCGCGACATCCCAGCCGTTTTCGTCGCCCAACACAATATCCAGCACCACGATGTCCGGTTTTTCTGAACGAGCCATGGCCAGCCCTTCCTTTGAATTGGAGGCGGCCAGAACGGCGTAGCCGTTCAGATGGGTGGCCAGGAGCTGGACAATGAGTGTTTGCAGAACTTGGTCGTCATCAATAAAAAGAACTTTTTTAGACATGGCGGAGTCTTCCTACTTTTCGATCATGATCTTAAACATGGGTTCGAGTTGTGCCTGCTCGCGATCCATGTCCACGAGGAGCCGTTCCATCTCATACTCGTCAATCTTCAGGGATTCCAGAATGCCTGGAATCAGCATGGCCAGCAGGGGGTCGCCGGGCATGCCAATCCCCCTGGCCTGCGTCAGCACATAGGCGAGATTCACCACGGCGGCCCCCCGGTTGCCGGAGGGGCCGTGATGGTCGCGAATGCACTGGCTGAGATTTTCCTCCAGGCACCAGGCCTGGGAAACCCAGAAGCCAATATCGGCATGGGACACATTGAGCACCCGGCGCTCCGCTTCGATCATGCGGATATTGGATTCCCTGGCAATCTTGTTAATGCGGGCAAACTCGTCGGGGAAATGCTGGTCGAGCACCAGCCGCCCGATGTTGCAGAGCAGGCCGGCCACAAAAAGGTTCAAGGCCTGGCACCCCGGAACGCGCTCCTGGATGAGCTTGCAGGCCACCGCGGTTCCCAGGGAATGCCGCCAGAGGCTCGTGCGGTCGAAATCCGGGCAATGGCTGGCCGTCCCCATGCCATTCATCAGGGTGAGTCCGACGCATAAATCCCGCAATTGCCGAAACCCGAGGATGACAATGGCCTGGTCAATGTTGGAGATGCGCCCGCTAAAGCCAAAGGCGGCGGAATTGACCAGGCGCAGAACCTTGGCGGTCAGCACGGAATCGGCGCCAATCACCTTGACCAGCTCCTTGACGGAGGACTGCTGGTTGGAGGTGACCTCCCGGACCTTCTGGACGACGCCCCAGAGGGTGCCCAGATCCTTGCCGCCGGTCACGGATTTTTTGACGCGCCGCTCAATTTCTTCGGGATTCATGCTCACATCATTGACCCTCGATATGCCGCAGGAGGCAGAGCTTCAGGGTTTGCATTTGCTTGTCGTCCCCGGTGGTGGAAAAAAGCTGTTCCAGGCGTTGTTTTTCCTGAAGGTTGCGTTCGGAGTCCTCGGCCAGCAGGATCGCGTCGCCGCCCAGTTCTTGAGGGGAGGAGATGCTGACGGTCGTGACCCCCCACTTTTGCAGTTGGCGGATGTGGGCATCGGTGATGAGGGTGCCGGCCTTGAGCAAGACGGTGCCCCGGACATCCACATCCCGGGAGACCGTCATCCCCGTCTCCAAGCTATCCACGGATTTGACCAGCGGCATGAGCCCCTCATCTTAAAGATTACTTCGCGCCACGGGAGGATATATAGGAAACCATGGGGGGCTCGTCAAGTCTTGCGCAGGTGCGAGGGCAGAATATGCAGGGCATCGCGGTACTTGGCGATGGTGCGGCGGGCCACGGTGATGCCCCGCTCCTCCTTGAGCCGTTCCACCATTTCCTGGTCGGACAGGGGATGCTGGATGTCTTCTTCCTCCACCATCTGGGCAATGGCATCCTTGATGGTCTTGTTGGAGATGTCCTGCCCATCGGCGGTCTTGAATCCGGGCGTGAAGAAGTACTTCATTTCAAAGGTGCCGCGCGGCGTTTGCATGTACTTGTTGGCGAGCGCCCGGCTGACGGTGGTTTCGTGGATGCCCAGCACCGTGGCCACCTCGGACATGGTCAGCGGACGCAGCTGGCTGATGCCCTGGTCCAGGAAGGCCCGTTGCACCTTGATGATTTCGGCGGCGATGCGGTGGATGGTCTGCTGGCGCTGGCTGATGCTCTTGATCAGGAACGCGCTGGCGCGCACCTTGTCGCGAATGTAATTCCGGACCTCCTCGGTGGTGGAGGGGTCGTCCATGAGTTGCCGGTAGTGCTTGCTGATGCGCAGGTGCGGGACCTGGTCCCGGTTCATGATGATGACGTACTCCTCCCCCGCCTTCTGGATCACCACTTCCGGCAACACATAGGCGGTGGCATCGGCGGAGAAGAGCCTCCCGGGCCGGGGTTCGAGCGTGGCGATGAGGCGTGCCGCCTGCAGGACGTCCGCCAGCGAAACCTTGAGGGCCTTGGCAATCAGGGCCTGTTTCTTGGCGCCGAGCGCGTCCAGATGGCCGCGGACAATGGCCTCCGCCAGGGAGTTCTCCTTGCCCAGGCGGCGCAACTGCAGGAGCAGGCACTCGCTCAAGTCGCGGGCGCCGACCCCGATGGGATCAAACTCCTGGATCAGGGCCAGGACGTCGCGCAGATGTTCGATGTCGTGCCCGGTGGTTTGCGCCAGATCCTCGATGCTGGTGGTCAGGTAGCCGTCATCGTTGATGCTTCCAATGAGCATTTCTCCGGTTTGCTGTTCCATGGAGCTGAGCCCGGAGAGCTTCAACTGGCTTAAGAGGTGGTCTTGAAGAGACTGGGGCTGGGAGATGGAGTCGAGCAGGAACTGCCGCTTGGCGGCGTCGTCTTCGGTATAGCGCTGGACATTCTGGCTTTGGTGAAAGTATTCGCGCCATTCATCATCGAGCCGGGCCAGGACGTCAAACTCCTCCTTGAAATTCAACTCGGTGTCTTTCTCGGGTTCCTGGGTGCCGGGCTCCACTTCCACCTGGGTGGTTTCAGGGAGCTTTTCCTCCAGGGTGGGATTTTTCTGGAGCTCCTGCTGGATCAGCGTTCGCAGTTCCAGCAGGGGGACTTGCAGGAGCTCCAGCGACTGGCGCAACTGTGGCGCCAGCACCATTTGAAGGTGCTGGCCCTGAATCTGCGTTAACCCTTGTGTGGCCATCGTGTGATTTCCTGTTGCGCAATACGTTAGCGCACGGCGGAGTGCAACACAAGCCTTCGTGTGGAGCGAAGGCGGTTTCTCCCAGAGCGGCTTCCGGCTCGCAGGCCATGCTCTTTCCGCATGCGTCCTGAGAACCGGCGCTCTTTTGTTCATTTCTGCTTGCGGAACCGGCGTCCGCGCATTATGTTTGCCCACATGACTGAAGCCATGTCCAAAAACAGCGGCAACTCCAAGGTGAATGTGCTGGTTTTGTCCATCCACCAGGAGTTGGGGGAAACGTTTCTGCAAAGCGTGTGCGCGGGCGCATCGGGCATGGCGGGCGATACCGTCATTGAAAGCCGGCCGGTGCATGTGGAAATCCTCGCGGGCGATTCGCGCCTCAATCCCTCGTGGGATGATACCATCCGCAAGGCGGATGCCGTTGCGTTGTTGGTCCGTTTCCTGGATGCGGTTTCCATGGATAAGATCCGCGCCATTTACCGCCGCCTTCCCAGCGAGCGTTCCCTGCCGATCGCCGTCTATCTGTTCCGCGAAGAGGGCGAAATTGATTTCAAGGTCAGTTGCCCGGCCTGCGGGCAGAAGTTGTGGGTGCGCGATACCGATGTCAACAAGCGCGGCCGCTGTCCCAATTGCAAGAAGGCCTTCAAACTGCCCTCCCAATCCGGGCATTTGAAATCCCAGCTCATGTTGCCGGATGCCGTTCCGGCGATCACGGTGGTGCGGGGCAACTCGGCTTCCTGCCGCGGTTCCATTGCCAGCCTGCTGGCGTATGTGGTGGGGACCATCGTGGCCAAGGAAGGCGCCATTGACCAGGAAACCCTCAAGAAGACCACCGTGCGCGTCCAGGTGACGACGGAGGGGTGATCTTCGGGGCGGGGCGTGCCCCATGTTCCACGGGTTGGAAGTTTCATGACGAACGGCTCCCATAGTCGGATTCCTGATGGCCTTTTGCCGTGGACCCGTTCCTGTTTTGTCTGCGGGGAATCCAATCCACACGGGTTGCACACCCATTCCCGGATTTCGGGCGGGCGCATTGTGCTCGACTACACCACCCGCGAATGCGACCTGGGCTACCGCCATATCGTGCATGGAGGGATTGCCATGACCCTGCTGGACGAGGTCATGACCTGGGCGGCCATTGTGCGGGCCCGCCGCGTATGCGTCGCCGCCGAATTCACGGCCCGCCTGAAACATCCCATTCGCGCCGGGCAGGCGCTCCATGCGGAGGCCTGGGTGGCCCGGGCCACGGGGCGCCTACTCTTTGCCGAGAGCATTCTGAAGAATGCGGAGGGGGTCGAGGTCCTGTCCGCCACCGGCAAGTACATGCCCATGCCCGAGGAACAGGTGCATTTGACGGAGAAGGATTTTGTCCCGCACCCCTCCGTCCTGCCGCCGGAACAGCTGTTGTCCTGAGGCGCGGCCCGATCGGTCAAACGCCCAGCACGGCCTTGGCGATGGAGAAATAGATCAGCACGCCCAGGATATCCGCCATGGACGTGATCAACGGGGCGCTGGCCGTGGCGGGATCGAGATGGAGCTTGTTGAGGATCATGGGCAGGACAGTTCCCAGCAGGCTCCCCGCGATGACCACGGTGAACATGCTCAGCGAAACCACGATCCCCACCGGAAGGGAACCCAGCGCCCAGCCCAGGAAGAATACGGCCACGGACATGGTCAGGCCGATGGCGGTGCTGACGCCAATCTCGCGCAGAAACAATTTCCACCAGTCGCCCGTCCCAATTTCGCCGGTGGCCATGGCGCGCACAATCAGGGTGGAGGCCTGCGCGCCGGCGTTGCCACTGCTTCCGATCAGCAGGGGCAGGAAGAAGACCAGCGCCACCACGGCGGCGATGGTCTCCTCAAACATCGCAATGCCCGCGCCGGAGAAGATGTTCACCGCCACCAGGCCCAGGAGCCACCCGATTCGCTTGCGAAAGAGCAGGCCCATGGTGGCCTCTTTCAGGCTCACCTGCAGGGGCCGGACGGTGGCCAGCTTGTGGAAGTCCTCGGTGGCTTCCTCTTCCGCGACGTCCAGGATATCGTCAATGGTCACAATGCCCAGCAGGACGCCGTCGGCATCCACGACCGGCAGGGCGTAGAGGTCATATTTCTTGAAAATCTGGACCGCCTCCTCGCGGTCTTGCAGAGAGTGCAAACAGGCATAATGGCCATCCAGCAGAGTGGAGATGGGGGTTTCAGGCGTCGCCAGAATCACCTTGCGCAGGCGCAGGTCATCGGTCAGGCGCCCCTTTTCGTCGGTGATGTAAATCATGGCGACGGTCTCGGAGTCGGTGCCAAACTTGCGGATATGGTCCAGCGTCTGGGCCACAGTCCATTCGGGGCGCACTTTGACGTACCGGTCGGTCATCAGGCGCCCGACGCTTCCCTCCGGGTAGCTCAGCAGGGTGAGGGCCTGTTTCCGGTCCTTGTCGTTGAGGAGCGCCAGCAGGCCCTGCGTGACGCGCGCGGGCAGTTCTTCAAAAAGGGCGGTCCGGTCATCGGGGGACAGGTGAGAGATGACCTGGCGGACTTCCTCCTGAGCCATGTTTTCGAGGAGCAGGTTTTGGAAGGAGGGCTCCAGCAGGGAGAAAACCTCATCCGCCAGATTCCGGGGCAGGAGCCGAAAGAGCAGGACGCGGTCCTTGTCTTCCACCGCCGCGATCAGCTCGGCAATTTCCGGAGCGGGCTGTTGGACCAGGAATTCGCGCACGTCGTTGAGGCGTCCGCTTTCCAGCAAGTCCAGGATGTCCGGCAAGAGGAGGTGGCTGAGAATCATGAAGGCGATCCCTTGCCGGGTTTCCGCGTGGCCAGCACCTCGTCGAGCCAGTCAAACATCCGCTGGTCGTAGAGGCCGCGCGCCTGGGGTTCGCAATGCCCGTTGGCGCCCTCCTCCGCGGTGAAGCGCACCAGGGTCTTCGGGCATGTGAGAGCGTCATAGACCTCGCGGGACTGCCCGGGCCAGAACTGCTCATGGTCTGGATCGGCGATGAACATTGGGCATTGGATTTGGCGGATGACATCGCGCAGATGAAAGCGCCGGGCGGCGCTCATCCATTGGAAATAGCTCGTGGTGCAATAGGGCCGCATGCGCCAGCGGATTTCCTGTTGCGCCATTGGAGGGGCTTGCTTCAGCCCTTCCTCCATGTAGGCATTAAAGTCGTCCTCTTGCCCCGCATCCAGCAGGGCCAGCATCTCCGGCGGCAGGCGGCTGGACATGGAGGTGAACACATCCATTACGCCGGGGTCGGCGATGCCGGCGGCAATACGATGCTCAAAGGCCAGGGCGCGCGGAACCCAATATCCGCCCTGGCTGATGCCGGAGAGGGCGATGCGGTCCGGGCGCACGTCCGGGCGGGCCCGCAGGAAATCCACGACCGGGGTGATCACTTTTTCCCAGTCGTGCCGGAACGGGATGTTGTGCTTCCAGAGCATGGCATTCTGGCCGGGGCCGTCAAAGACCAGCGCGGCGTAGCCGCGTTCCAGGGCGCCCGCCACCCCGGAGCCCCACATGGCACAGGTGGGGCCGTCGCTTCCGTTGTTGAGGATGAGGGTGGCAAACGGGCCCGGGCCGCTGGAGGGTTTGAAGAAATAGCCAGGCAGGGGCGTTGATTCATAGGGGATGGAGATCTTTTCGGCGGGCGGCGACAGCCGTTCGCAGAAGGCTTCCCAGCAGTCGAGGTGCTTCTGCCAGGCGGGCTCGCGGCGGGATGGGTCCGCCGTGCCATCTATCATCGTGATGGAAGCCGCGTAATAGGACGCGGCGCGGAGGAAGGCCCTGCGGGCGCTGACGGGGTGCCCGCTTTGGGCGGAGGCCTCCGCGAGCCTCTGGATTCGACCCGCGGTCGCGAGCCAGGCCTGGGTCCAGCTCTCACAGTCGCCCTCGCGGATTTGGCGGGCGGCGGCCAGCACCTCGCCGGCATCCGCCGCCCCGTAGTGGCATCCGCCCAGGATGCACTGCAGTTCAAAATCCATCTGCTCGTTTTGGAAAAAAAACTGTTTGGGCCTTGGGCTCTGCATGGGCGTCCTCTCCATTTTTTGCTGTATGGGAGGAAGCTAAAAGAATATCGGGAGTCCGGCGAGAGAAAAACATGGGAGACCGGGAGAATTTCAGGCCGCCGGTTTTACAGATAGTTTTCCCCGTGGAGCTGGTCGAGATAATCCCGGGGCTCCACGCGTGGAGGGAGTTCGATGGGCGGGGCTTCTTTCGCCATCTTGGCGAGTTTTTTCCTCTTGATCCAGAAGTCGGGATGCTTCTCGGCCAGCGCGATCATTTTGGCGTGTTTGACAATGCGGTCCAGGGCCGCCCGATATTCGCTGAAATAGACGCCTTGGAGAGCTGGCAAGTTGCCGTTGACCACCCGTTCAGTCATGGTGGCGTTGGCGTTGATGCTTCTCTCCATGTACGCATCCCGGGCCTGCAGGATGGCTTGGGCGGTGGCCTGAAAATCCTGGTTTTCCGGATCGAGCGAGCAGATGACCATCTGGAGCACCTGGGCGGCCCCCTTGTAGAGGTCCACGAGCACCTGAAGATCTTCTCCGCTGAAACGCCCGCCGGGATGCCGGTGGCGGCGAAGGGTGATGTCGCAGAGCTCGTCTACATGGTCGCCGATGCGTTCGATGTCGGCCATACACTGGTTGAGGGTTTGAATCAAGATCGCCTGGCGTCGGGAGAGTGCCTTGGTCGCCATCGTGGCCACATAGCTTTTCATGGCCCGCTTGATTTCGTCCACCACGGTTTCATTGAGCTTGATGGCGTGGATGGCGCGGCGGTCGAGGGTAAAGATGATGTCCAGCGAGAGATGGAGACTGCGCAGGCAGACGCGCGCCACGCGCTGGAGTTCCTGGATGGCCGCATACAGGGCTTTTTCCGGGAACGCCATGAGTTTGGTGTCCAGGAAGCTGGGCTCGGGCGGTGTGCGGCGTGAGGGCGTGATCCGGATGATGAAGCGCGCGTAAAACGGGCTGAAGATCAGGAATGGCAGGGCGCCCAGCGCGGCCACGGCGGTGTTGATATTGGCGGTCTGGCGGATGAGATCATCCGACGACCATCGGGCCAGTTGAATGAAAAGGGGTGCGCTCGCGATGGCCGCCAGCGAAGTCAGCACATTGAACACGAGATGCGAGATGGCTGAACGCCGTGCATTGATGTTGGCGCCCATGCTCCCGAGCAGGGCGGTGGCGCAGGTGCCGATGCGCGCGCCCAGAATCATCGGATAGACCTCTTCCACCGACGTGAACACCCCGGCCGATAACAGTGCAAAACACATGCCGACGACCGCCCCACTGCTCTGGATGACAGCCGTGATGGCCGTCGCGATCAGCGTGCCCAGCACCAGGTGGGAAAGCCCCCCTCCACGCGCCGCGGACAGGAACTGCGCAAACAGGTCCCGGTGCGGCTTGATGGCCTCGCTCATGGTGCTCATCCCCAGGAAGATCAGGCCAAAGCCCAGCACCGCCCGTCCAAGGCTCTTGGCCTTTTTGTGCGGAGCGGCCAGGTCGAGTATCAAGCCCAGGGCGATGGCCAGAAAGCAATAATCGGACAATCGGAAGGAGATTAATTGCATGGAAAGCGTCGTGCCGATATTGGCGCCCAGCATCGGCGGCACGGATTGGGCCAGCGTCATCAGGCCCGCATTGATGAAGCCCACAAGCATGACCGTGGCCGCACTGCTTTGGACGAGCGTCCCCAAGACGGTTCCCATGAGGATGCCAGCCAAGCGGTTGTTGGTCGCCGCTCCCAGCACCGAGCGCAACCCGGTGCCGGCGGCCACCTTGAGGCCCTCGGTCATGAGGTTCATTCCAAAAATGAACATGGCCAGGCCACCCAGGATGGCGAAGATCAGCAGGATTACATCGTGAGTGGTCATTGGGTGTGTCTCGTGTCCATTTTACAGGTAGTTCTCCGCCTGGAGCTTGTCGAGGTAGTCCTTCGGATCCACCAGCGGGGGCGGGGTGAAATCCGGAGCCTCCTCGGCGGTGTACATCAGCTTCTTTCGCTTGATCCAGAAGTACGGCTGTTTTTCGACCAGGGCGATGGCCTTGGCATGCTTGACGATGCGGTCAAGGCACGCGAGGTATTCATGGAAGAAGATCCCCTGGATGGGCGGCGTCTCGTGGGCGGCCATTTTTTCGGTAAAGGCCGCCCGCGCGTTGAGGCTCCGTTCCATGTAGTTGTTTCGCGCGGCGAGGATGTTTTCCGCCAGGCCCTGAAATTCGGCCTGTTCCGGCTCCAGCGATTCGATCACCAACCGGAGCACCTTTTCGGCATCGGCGTACAGGTCGAACAGCATTTCCAGCGTGGCGTGGTCAAACAACGCATCGGGGATTTTTGCGCGCCGCACGGAGATGTCGCACAGCTCGTCAATGTGATCGCCAATACGCTCAATATCGGTGATGCATCGGTTCAGGTGCACCGTCATAATCGCCTGCCGCCGGGAGAGGATCCGTTCCGTCAACTGGGACAGGTAGGCCTTCATGGATTTCTTGATTTCGTCCACGATATTTTCATTGAGCTTGATGGAGCGGACGAGGCGCCGCTTCGGGTCAAAAAAGGCGTCGGCGGCCAGGCGGAAGCTCCGCGCGCAAATGCGGGTGACCCGCTTGAGCTCGCGCAGGGCGGCGGCCAGGGCCTGCTCCGGGAAAAGCAGGAGGGATTCGTTGAGGAAGCTGGGTTCGGCGGGCGCCTGCTTCGAGGGGGTCAGCAGGCGGATGCCGCGCGCAAACAGGCCGCTGACGGGCAGGATCAGAAGGCCTGTTGCCAGCATGACCCCGGTATGCAGGTTGGCGGTCTGATGGGTCAGATCGGTGGCGGTTCGCTCGATCCAGCGGATCAACCAGGGCGCACCTGCGATGGCGAGGGCGACGCCGATCAGGTTGAAGGCCAGATGCGCCACGGCGGTGCGCCGGGCATCGATCCCCGCGCCCATGGCCCCCAGCAGGGCGGTGGAGCAGGTCCCGATGTGGGCGCCCAGCACCACGGGATAGATTTGCTCGAGGCCGGTGAAGACACCGGCCTTTGCCAGCACAAAGCACATGCCGATGACCGCGCCACTGCTTTGCAGGAGCGTGGTCAGCAGGGTGGCAAGAGCCACGCCCGCCAGCAGGCCCCGCAGGGTGTCCCCGTGGATATGGGAGAGCCAGGGCGCGATCAGGTCCCGGTGGGGGGCGATTTCCCCGCTCATGGTGCTCATGCCCAGAAACAGAAGCCCAAAGCCCAGCAGGGCCTGACCGGCATATTTGATCGTGTCCGTGCGCGAAACAAAGCGGAGGGCAAATCCCACGACCATGATGAAATAGCAGTAGTCGTTGAGATGGAAGGAGACCATCTGCATGGAGAGGGTGGTGCCGATGTTCGCGCCAATCATGGGCGCCATAGCCTCCGGCAGAGTGATCAGCCCCGCATTCACAAAGCCCAGCAACATCACCAGCGTGGGCCCGCTGTGCGCGATGAAGCCCAGCAGGGTGCCGAGGGTCAGCCCCGAAAAGCGGTTGCGGGTGGTGGCGGAGAGCAGGACTCTTAACCGCGCGCCCGCGGCCCGTTTGAGGCCGTCGGTCATCACGCTCATTCCATAAATAAACAAGGTCAACCCGCCCAGCACGGCGAACAGCAAAAAGAATAATTGAGCATGCGTCATTTCTTCGTCCTAACACATTCCTAACAATTCGAGCGTAGAGGTTTTTTGTCGAATGTCATTATTAAAATGCAGAAGGCTCCGGCGGTGCAGGGCGTGTTCATGAATCCGTGAAAAGGGCTGAAACGCCCCTCCCGGTTTTCTGCGGGGAGGGTGGGTTCCCTGGTCACGGAGCGGATGCCGTCCCTCTTGCGAAGCCGCTGCGTCGGGCCAGGACAGCAACACAAGAGGACCCCGGCCAGCCGGTACTTCTTCTCTACACCTTGAACTGCGCGACGATCTCCTTGAGGCGCGCGGCGATCTTGGCGAGCTCCTGGGCGCTGGCAT
>CAZFSE010000045.1:0-25172 GCA_964521805.1 uncultured Verrucomicrobiota bacterium | reverse complement strand
AATAATCCGTCGCCGCATGAGAACTCCCGTTGTTGATCTCAAACACCTGATCGTTGGCGTCCCACACGTTGGTGTTCGATTCCAGCACCACACGCCAGAGGGCCTGGGTTGTGGACGAGATCTCTCTTGTGAGCCAGAGGAACGACTCCCTTGATGCCGGAATATCGGAGGCGAGGGCGGTCCAGGCGACACCGGCATCCGCGGAGTAGTCCAAACGGACGGTGCCCGACGTGGCCGTCCCTCCCGCCACCCAGGACAACGCTTGGGTGCCGATGGCGAGCCCCCCCTCATCGAACGTCTGGGCGCGCAACCAGGCCGCGCGAGCGAAGGGGGCCGTGAGCAACCCGGCCGCCAATATAAGCAGACAGCCAAGATGATGACATTGTCTAGACATGATGCGCCTCCTGTGGACATCCTTTAGGACTTCTCTATCCACACATAAAAATACACCCGGGCCGTCGGGGGAAAATGAGGAAGAAAGGTTAATTTGTCCGGGATTATTAACTTTATTTGGCGGTCGGCGGCTGTCAGGATGCCTTGTAATCTTGGGAGGTAAATCATGAGCCCTGTATCGTTAAAAGACATTGCCAGCCAGCTCGGCATTTCCAGCGCCGCGGTTTCCAAGGCCCTCAACAACCTGCCCGGCATCAGTGACACGCTCCGCATGAAGGTGCGGACCATGGCCGAGGCCGCTGGATATGCCAAACATCTTCAGAACAGCCGGGCCTCCGGCATGAAGTTCATCGTGGTCCTGTATGGGCGGATTGGCGGCCATCTCCTCGACGAGATACAGGCATCGAGCGACAAGGAAATCCAGCGCCGGGGTTATCACGAGATCCGGTATCTGATTGACATCACCAGGGATGTGCTCTCTCAGGACAAGAAGGATCTGCTGGTGGAAACCATCTTTCGCGAACCCGGCGTGGTGGGGGTGCTGGCCTGCTATGTCAAACTATCCGATGTGCATATCGCCCGTCTGCAGGAGCGGGGCATCGGCGTGGTTCTGCTCGAAAACGAGACCGAATTCGGGCGTTGCGTCACCATTGACAATTTCAAGGCCAGCCGCAAAGCGGTGCGGCAGTTCATCGCCATGAATCGCCGCCGCATTGGGTGCATCATGCCGCAGGAGGAGATTGATCATGTCTGGAAAGCCCGCATGGATGGGTACCGCAAAGCCCTGAAGGAGAAAGACCTTCCGTACGACCCTTCTCTGATCGTCTATGAAAATGTATTCGATATGGAGGAGGCCGGGAAGGCCACGCTACAGCTTCTGCGGCGCAAGCCCCGCGTGGATGCCATTCTCTACGGCAGTGATTTGCAGGCGTACGGCGGGCTGAAGGCCCTTCGTGCCGCGAAGATTAAAGTGCCAAAGGATGTGGCGGTGATCGGTTTCGATGACATGCCCTTTAACACGGTCGTGGAGCCTTCGCTCTCCTCCGTCCGCCAGCCCATAGAAACAATGGCCCAGACCGGCATCCGTCTCCTTTTCGATTCAATCGAAAAAGGCGACTTTGCCCATCGCTCCATCCAGCTGGACACGGAACTTGTTCTGAGGGAGTCATGCCCCGGACGGTCAGCTCAACCTTCCGTGTTTTCAGATCGTCGCGCACGCCGGGGTGCGGAACGAGATCCTGCTCGTAACATGGCAGAGAAATAGAAAGCGAATAATGAAAACCCATATACTACTCATGGCCGCATTTTGCTCCATTCTGGCGGTTATCCTGTTCGGCTCATGCACCTTGCCAAAGCAAGCCCCCGCGAAGTTGTCCTTCCTCCACGCGAAGGACCGTTCGATCGTGGACGAAGCAGGCCGCGTGGTCGCCCTTCGCGGATGCAACAGCGGGAGCTGGCTGGCCGTCGAGCCCTGGATTCTCGGGTGGGATCTGCCGCGGGAACTGCACTACGAGAAGTCGCTCTGGGACGTTCTGGGCCGCCGCTTCGGCGAGGAAGAGAAACGAGCCCTGATCCGGGAATTCCGGACGACGTTCTTCACGGAGAACGACGTTCGGCTTATTGCCGAGAACGGCATGAACTGCCTTCGCATTCCCGTCTGGTGGCGCGCGGTGAGCGATCCTGCCTATGCCGGCAACATCGAATACCTGGATGCGGCCATCCGGTGGTGTGCCGAGAACGGCATCTATGCGATCATCGGCCTGCATGGCGCGCCGGGCGGCCAGCACAACTGGCCGTGTGGGGGCGAGCCCGACGACCTGGAGCCGTGGAAGACCGAGGAGGAGAAGGCCCTGACGGAGAAATGGTGGCGCGACATCGCAACCCGCTACCGGGATGAGCCGGCCGTCGCCGGCTATGATATCCTCAACGAGCCGGTTGATGCGCCACCAGACGAGCTCCCAGGCTTTTTCGACAGGCTTTACCAGGCGATTCGCGCGGTGGATGCGAAGCACATGATCTTTGTGCAAAACGGTGTCCGCGGGTTCCACAGCCTCCCCCACCCGCGCCGAATGGGTTGGAGCAACGTGGTATACAGTTTTCACTACTATCCACAATCGCCGCTGGAGGGTGTCGAGGCCGACGCCTATATCTACCCCCGCTTCAACCGGGCGTCCGTGTATTACGGCGTGCCGGTCCTGGTCGGAGAGTTCAACACCATGAACCTTCGTCACGGCGGAACGGACTCGTTTCGGCGGCATATGGATGTCTTTGACTATTTTGGCTGGTCCTGGACCTTCTGGACGTACAAGAAGATGGAGATCAAGTCCGACGAGCTCTGGGGGCTTTATGGACGAAGGGATTCGCTGATCGAAGTAAACGTGCAGACCGATCCTCCGGAGAAGATCCAAAGCGCTTTCGAACAGATGAAGACCGGGGCAACCCAGGTCAACCCCGGACTACAAGCCGTTCTTCGGCAAGCTCCGGCTCAATTCGTCCATCCAGACAATCCCGCGGGCGTGCAGTTGTTGCCCCTGAAAGACGCCTACATTCTCCGAGCCCGTACCGACGAAGGAATCCGCCTTGAATGGGGCTTCGGCCTGCCCGACGCGCACTACTGGGGCGTTGAGGATCGGATGGTCTGGCCGCTGACCATCGAGCGTTCCGGTTCGTATGCGCTGAGCCTTTCGCTGGCCGGCGTCAAGCCGGATAACGATATCGAGGTTTGGGTTGACGGCATACACGTGATGAATGGGCGGGGCATGAATTCTTCGGGAAGCTGGTCCCGTTTTGTTGATCGGGATCTGGGAGTGTTACATCTGGAGGCCGGGCCCCACCTCATCGAGCTCGCTCATGGCAAAAGCGGCGAACCGTTTATCAACCTGCGCTACGCCATGCTCAAGCCGGCCAAAGAAAAAGCCGTCGAGCCCGATGAGATCGGCGTGCGCCTGGATGGTGTCAACATGGAGTTCCCCGCCGCCGGGAGTTCCATGTGCGTCCAATGGTTGTACGATCCCTCCGCCATCGGTTATTGGCGTTCCGGCGAGAAAGCAACTTGGAAGATTAACTTGCTGAAAGGCGGAACCTACAGCAGTCGGATTACCTTTGCCTCGCCAAACTCCAATACGGTTTTGAAGGTCCTTGTGGACGGGCAGATGGCGGCCTCGGCCGTCCTGCCTTCCACGGGAGACTGGGGAGCCTACACAACCCTGCCGATGGAAGCCGTGTCCCTGCCGCCGGGCCGGCACGAAGTCACGCTGGAATGGGAAAGTCAAAATCCTGATGGCTGTGGCAACTTGAAAGATGTGGAATTTAGACGGGAGTAGGAGGATCGAGAATGCCTTGCGCGAAGCGTCCAAAGCAGGCGAGTTCAGAATAACCGTATTTTATGCCTAAAAATGGCTGTAAGGAACGCACCTGGCACGCTTTTCACACGGCGATTCCAAGCGGCGAATTTTTCATCTGTTTATTTCACTTGAACACTGGATATCCCACCAGAAGCGGTGTACAGGTAGAAGTAGAGACCGGGCAGGCGAGCCTGTATGAGAGAGCGAAGTGATGAGTTCGAAAGAGTAAGTCGGTTCGTTAGAGCGTGGTGGTTCGCCTGATCCGGTTTTTTTTCGGTCCTTTTCCGGTCAGGTGCGCAGTTGTAAGCTTCCACATAGGATCATGAAAATGGGCCGGCGGATCTGCCGATTGCATCAGGGACGGGGCACAAAATGTCCTGGGCAAACGTGGCTTTTCGAATATCGGAGTGGTCTGAGGGAGTCATGCCCCGGACGTTCCAGCAAACCAGCCATGGCCGGAAGGCGTTGCGGGGGCCGTCCGCCGATCCCACCGAACCGAATCAATGGTGACCAAAGGTGGCTCCAGCTTCTCAAAGGCATGATGCCGCGAGCAAAGAAACCATGTGTTCCGCCCTTTCCCCCCGGGCGCCCGAAGAACCACCCGCCAGGCCGTCTTGCTTAAAAGAGCCTGAGGACCGAAGGGTTGCCGCGCGAGAGCCAGCTGAGCCGATATGAGCGAATATCCGCGGTGGAAGGCCCACGTTTGAATGGCCCGGACTTCAATCCGTCGCGCGGTGGTGGTCCGGATGACGGCCATCACCGACAGAAGGACCACTATCACCGGAAAAAGAACCAAGCTGGCTTGCATGTCATTCAGATTCTTAGATCCCCTGTGAGGGGTATTTCCCTGCGTTCAAGTCCCTTTATCGCCGGCGGAATTTGACCAGCAGAACGGCCAGGCCCATGCCGAGAAAGGCGGTGGTGCCAGGTTCGGGAATCGTCTGGGCAAAGGAGAAATCATCGTACACATGCCAGTCTGTGTCCACCGGTGTTCCCATGACATGAACGATCGCCCGCACACTGGCGGTGACCGCGCCCATGGGCGCCACAAGGTTGTTGGATCCCATCAGCGTCCAATCCTGATCAGCCACAACATGGGTGGATTGCCACTGGCTGATAACGCCGCCCCCACTATTCAGCCACTGAAGTTCCAAAAAGGATTCGCTGATTCCGCTCTCCACATTGGCCGCCCTCTGGTACGCCGTATAGTCGTAGCTCAATCCTTCCTCCACGGGAACCAGCTGATAAATACCCCTCCATTCATCACCCCCGCTGGCCAGCACATCGTTGACCACGGCATAGTTTCCAGAATGAAGATCCGCCGGCCAGTCGGTCACCCTCCAATCCTGAAATTCCGTGAACCGGGTCCACCCCGTGAAGTCCCCCATCTCAAATCCGGGGTTCATCAGCAGATTCGCCATGGCCCCAGAACTCCACAACACAGCCCAGCCCACCACCGCCCTGCATTTCCAATTCATGATGCGTTCTCCTCCTGCCCCACGCCGGCCACCGGTTCACGTCGTGTGCCTTGGCGGCATTCCTCAGCGTGTTTTGCCGGCCATTCTTGACGCCAGGAGGCTTGAAGGCCATGCGGAAAAGAAGTTAATTAACCATCCAGGATTAACTTTCTTCGCATCTCAGTTCCCAGCCGCGGCGGGCTCCGGCTGATGATAGACGTGGAAAGGCTCCGTCTGCATTTGAATATCCCAAGGCCCTTTTTTGAGACGCAACTCGGCGGCATCCAGCGTATAGAAGCTCAGCGTATTGCTGGCCACGCAGGCGCCCAAAGATGTAACCGCAGGCATCTCGACCCTCCAGCCCTGCTCCTCGAAATGGCGGCCCCGGAATGACAGGAAGTCCCCGGCAAAAACTCCTCCACTGTAGGCCTCTTCGGTCTCGCCGTATTCATCCTCATACAACCCCGCGGCGGCCATCTCTCGATTTGGGAAAAAATGCACAGGCTTCTCGTGGATATTCAAGCGCCCATCCATTAGGGTGAACCCCCGGTTTCCAAGCCGGTCATCCGCGGGGATCCCCAGTTGATGGCACAAATAGGACAGGATGGGAAGCGATGTCCGGCTCTTGCTTTCAAGTTCAGCTTCCCACAAGTTTTTTTGGCCGAGTGGATTAAAACAGAAATAATACACCATGCCTTTTCCATGCGCGCGTCTAATCAGCGCGGGATGTTCCACGCCACCCACTTTCATGGAAAGCAGTATTTCGGCATTGTGATCCAGGGTCTCCGTCTTCGCCTCCACATAGAAGACATCCTCCAGAGTAACCGGCGGCAACGAGCTTCCTTCCACCTGCACGGTTCCACGCTTCAAGCCGCCGATGTCCACGCCCCGCAACTTGCGCACCAGGGCTTCACTGGTGGGATTCTTCCAGCCATACCGGTCCGCCTGCGCAAAGGCGTTGCCGATGACCAGCGTTCCGCCGCGGCGGCAATAATCAGCCAGGCCGCCAACGACCGCCGCATCCAGCCTCCGGTCATAGGCATGAAAGAAGGCCAGGATCACCGGGTGGGCGGCGGGGTCAAAAGCCGGCGAATCAGTGATGACCTCATAATTCACATTCATCTCCGTTAAGTCGAAGGACAAGGCGGGATGCTCTATCCACCCACTGGGCGCCAGGTCAAATATGGCATCGAGTCCGTGAAAGATGCTCAGCGGCGCGTTGCTCGCGTAATCCGTGCTTGCGACCCTCTCGTTTTTTTTGGCCAGCAGTTCATTGGCCGCTTTGAAGGCGTTATAAATGGGGGTGCGCTCACGAGCGTCCCCGCGGACAATTCCCCAGGGGCCCTCCCAGCCCGCGTAGAGATACATATAGTAGCTCAACCCGGACAACTCCGGGATAAAGCTGTACGCGATCAGCGAGTCAGCGCCAAAATGCGCCTTCATGCCTTCGCTATCCACCCGTCCATGCGTGCCTTTGTCCTGCGCCTCAGCGCGAAACCCAAAATTTCCGACATACGGAGCAATGCCCGCGATGCCCGCCACCAGCTTCGTTTTGATGAATTCCTCGCGGAAACTCAAGTCGGGGCCCCGATGGCCAAGGCTGTAATTATTAATGCCAAACGTGTCAAGGAAGGACAACCCTGGATGCAAGGCCCGCTCCGGGCCAAAAAGATCGAAATGTCGGCACTGAAAAAGCATGGAGGCATCCACCTCCTTGTAGGCTTCGACGAAGCTCTGAGTGAAATCCATCAAGAAAATTTGTCCGTACTCCAGAATGTCGAATTGCCGGTGGTCGTCTTTGGAGACGCCCTGCTGATACTCACGCAACGACTCGTCCACGGCCTGCTGAAAAGACTTGTATTTTGTGCCCCAGCGCGCATTCAACTGCCCAAGGGAACCATGCCGCTGTTGCAACCAGGAGACAAACCCCTTTTTTCCCGCCTCCGATGCATAGAGCGCAAAGACCCGGGGATTGGCACGATCAAGATCGGCACTCAGGCCAATCTTTTCCTCCCAAGGGATGATCATGGTCACGTTGTCGTGAGCCTGCAAGGTCATCGCCATACGCCGGGCATAGTTGCGGCAGAATTCGCGATACTCCAGATCCGCATAATCAATGTCGAAATGATGCAGTTGCCCGTTGGGCAGTGTGGCGCGAGGGAAGAGATGGGTGAAACGGTCCAGGGCCAGATGAAACTGAACAAAAAGACCGCGCGCGGACGCCATTTCGGCCATCGTCCCCATCTCCTCGTGCGACAATCTCTTCCGCCCCTCCTGCCGGTTATGGAAGTTGACGCACCAGATGGCCAGCGTGTTGAAACCGGCGTCACGAATGAGATCCATGTCGCGCCCAATTTTCGTCCAATCCAAGGGGGTATACAACGAAAGCGGCTCATAATCTATGCCCACCGGCAGGAACGGCGTGCCGTCGGGCAGGAGCATGCTCCACCCGCCATGGGGCAGTTTGCTTGTGCGCCAGCGAGCAGGAATCCGTCCCGCACTCTGATCCTTCCAGGCGGCGAATTCCTTGCTGGCAACCGGCAGACCAAGACGAGCATCCGGGTGATTGAGACAGCTCACCACCACATCGTCAATGACCACGCTGAACCGATTGCCGCCGGCACGGATTTGAAAGGTGACTTCCGCTGTTCCCGGAGGGGCGGGTTGAGTCTGCATGGCCAGCCGGGCATATTTCGTATGCGCCCCTGAAACCTCATCGCTCTGATTGGTGAGCAGAAACGCCCCTTGGCTGTCCTTGAACTCCACCGCCAGCCATACGCGCCCCTGAAAACCGGTCTCCGTTTTCGTCCAAGCGGAGAATTCCCATTGCTCGCCCGGCAAAACCTGTGTCAGCGTCTGTCCCCAGTAGCCTGTCCCCCCCAGGGTTTCATTTTCAAGCCCAAGCCCGATAGCCAAAGAGTTTGAGCCAGAACGTGCGGTTCCATTGCCTTTCCAAAACCAGGCACCGCCATCGCCCCAGGATCCGCTCCACCACCCCGGCGGCTGGTCCTCGCCCTCTTCCACGCCCGGATTGCTCAACAGGTTCACCTCAGCCTGTACCTGGAAGGCGCACCCAGCCGCCAGCACAACAAAGAACAAAACCGCCGCCATGCCTCGTTGCATCCTGAAAAACATCATCCTGGCCTCCTATATCTGGTGTTGGCGATAGAATCGCGCGTCAAACGAGTCGATGGATGAGTATATGGCCTTGGGGGTGAGGGATCAACCCATGCCTGCCATTAATTCCCCGGCAACAATTAACTGAATTCCTACCCAGGCGGATTGGCCTGCCGCATGCATACGCAGGCGCACTACGGGCTCATATACCGGGTGGGCGCTGAATAGGGGACCCTGTTTGTCCATGTCCATCCATTGGTGTTGACGGAGACAATGAGGATGCCATCATCCGCCGTGAAGTAAGGCGACACAACCACGGAACCGTTTGGATCGGTGGCCACTCTCCAGGTGGCATCATTGGTCTTGTACCAGAGGCCGGCACCCGCGATTTGCTGGTTGGCGCGGTCATATTTGAACAGCTTGTCCGACGTATGAGGACGGGAAGATCCCTTGAATCCGGACGCCAGCAAATTCATGTTGGAGGGATGCGCGGTGATGGGGACCGCAAACGAGGCCAGATTGTAGGCGGGGCTCTGCAACGTGCCGCCCGTGATGGGCTGTGTCATGGTATTGGTGGGCACCCGGCCAATGAACATCATCTTTTGTGACGGGAGGTTGGAGGGGATATACACGACCACGCCCTGACTCAGCGGAACAATGAGGTCATCTGCAGGGGAATTGTCGTCTTTCTGCCATTGCAAAGGAGACTCAGCCAGGAAAATCCGTTGCGTGGAGGCTTTTCCGGAGTCCTGGCCGCGTCCGTACCAGGACACTCTTGTGGCCGTAAGCGCCGAGGCCCCGGACGGGAGGCTGTGTCCGAACACATTGGCGGCGGTACAAGTGTCCGGAATGCCGGGGAAGGCCACCCAGTTGTTGCCGGGATGCAAACTCACCGTCTTGAGCACATAGACCTCTTCACTGGCAATGCGGCGGGTGTAATTGGTCGTCCAACGGTCCTTTTGCGCCGCGCGATAGAAGCGCATGCTGTTCCCCAAGTCCAATGGCGGCACGCGCCCGGAGGCCACGTCGCCCGTATCGCTCAGCCGTGAGGCAAAACCGCGTTGCACCAGCTTCCACCGGTTGCTGAGCGTGTCCCCAAAATTCGCGGCATCCGTGTAAAGCAGGTCATATTCACGCGTCACCGTTTCACCGCTGGTGGCGGCTGTCCAGGCAAGGTCCGCCTTGCCCACCGTGCCATCAACCTCTGCCACACCCTGTGTGACAAAGAATCCAGACAGCAACACAGGGGTGGAGGTCGTAAAGAGGCCTTCATTGCCCGCCACGTCCACGCCCGCAATGGCCACCTGGTATTCCACGCCAAACACAAAGTTGCTCAAGGTCACCTGCTCGGTAGCCGAGGTTCCGAGAGGCGAATATTCATCAAAGGCAAAGAACGGGCTGTTCGTGGTGGGTGGCGTTCCATCGTCCGTGTAATACACCTTGTAGGTCAACCAAGGCGAAAGCGGATCGGAGCCCACGCCACCGCCATTATCGAGCTTGCTCCACGTCAAATCAATCTCGGTGGAATCATCCAGCAACCCCGGCTGGGCCACAAAATTGACAATCTGTGTAGGCGCAACTCCATCAAACATGATCACGAAATTGGTGTTGGGGCCCTTCAGGCGGTCGTTAGGCCGGTGATTGTCATCATCCACGGCAAAGAACCAATTGGTGGTGATGCCGTTGGGGGCGTTGGTATAGGTGACACCGCCAATCTCCACAAACCCGATGTCCATCGTCACGTTGTCCCACCACCCAGTCAGCGCCAGTCGGGAACCGCGTGCGCTCAATCCCGACGACAGCCGGATGAATTCTGTGCTGGCCGTGGCGTTGGTGATCACCAGAACGGACTGCGTCCAGGTGGTGGCATTGATCCCGGCCAGATGGGCATTATCCCACTCATTATCCACGATCCAAACACGGTTGGATTCCACATCAAACCCCTCCGCCTTGAGGAACGCCGCGCCTTGAATCCCATCAAAGCCCACATGGGACATGTCCCCCTTGAACCAGCCGGAGCAAACAATCTCGGGTGGAAGCCGATTGGAGTTGCCCAGGAAGATATCCTGTGAACACAAGGTGTACCGGTACAATCCAGCCCCCTGTGCTCCAGCACTAATGATGTGCCGCGAAGCCAGCACCCCATCCTGCGCGCCGCCGTCATCGGCATACCAGAGATAGCCGCCCGCCGAGGAGAAGCTCCTCCAGCCGTTTTCTTGCAAGGGATCGCCTGGGATGGACAGTTCAGCGGATCCCACCTCAAAGCTGTGGTTGCTGACGCCAAGCCCCGTGATGTTGGTCACATAGAGTGCCGGCAACCGCCAGCCATCCGTGACGGCGGAGGGCTCCATCGCATTGGTATCCACCCGGTATTCAAAAATGCCGGACGCATCCGTGGCCGGATCAAACGTCAGCACAAAGTTGTTTACATTAGTCCAGTAAGTGGGCGACAAGACGATATTGGAAGGGGCCGTGGGGTTGATGATGTCGTTATCAATCACCAAAAAGACACCGGTGGAGTTCAAGAAGTTCGTGCTGTGAATGGATTCCAGCCGATCGCCAGGCCGGTCGGCGTCCAGATCCTGGGCGGACCACACCATGGCATAGTAGCCCGTCATGACATCTTCGTAGGCCACCCCAGGCGCTCCGCGGCCCGCGGACCACACGTTACTGCCCGGGAGCTTGTCCAGATAGATCCAGACCACCTCGGTTTGCACCGTCTTTCCGGACGGATTAACCAGGCTGTAATTGGGCACCCAATAATCACCGGATTGGTTGGTATTAATACCGCTAAAGTCCTCCATATACATGGACACACCATAGAGGCCATATCGGATGTCGCCATCGGTAAGCTGTTGGCCATTCTTGAGCAGTAGATCCCGCGCCGTCGGGGCGTTGGTGTCATTATCTATGACCCGGATAAAGCCAAACTGGCGGTCGGCAACCGACATCCGGTCATTGGGGCGGTCGTTGTCGGCATCGAACAAGGTGGCCGATACCCGGTTGTCGCCCCCGGCGATGAGGTTGTTGATATCCGTGCCGCTGAAGCCCGTGCTCAGGGTCCAGGTGCTGAACGCGGAGGCGGACTGAGTTTCCGATTGCGGCGTGCTGGCCGCCTCGTCGTAGAGCGTCACATTGGGCGCCAGCATGTTTTCAATGGAAATGCTCATTTGCGAGCCCACATCCGTGGTGCCGCGGGAAAGTCCGCTGTCCGCGTCATACGCGCCAAAGATCAGCCGCAGAGGCTGTTTGGAGGTCTCCTTCAAGACCATGTTGTCAAAGTGGGCTTCCTTGGGATCCGCCGCTCCGGTGGGATTAAAGATATACAGCGTGGCGCGAACATAGACGGTCCCGGCGGGCGCTGTGGCCGAAACCGAAAACGTCTTCCAACTGGCCGCCAGGGAATCGTTGAGGTTCACTTCAACGGCCCCTCCCACGTCGCCAGAAACGCCATCCTTGAACTCCACCTTCAGCATGGTATCCGCACTGTAGTTCGCCTGCTTGCGGGCGCGAATGCTGACCGTGTAATTGGTGCCTGGAAGCCCCGGCTGATCCTGGAAGCATCCGCCGGACGTGATGGACGCGCTGGCATAGGCCAGGCCATTGGTTCCTGTTTCCGCCGCCGCGCCGCTGTTGACCAGATTGTCCCAGGAGGCATACTCAGAGAGTCCCTGCTCAAAGCCGGGATCATCCAGGAGGTTCGCAGGCCCCAGATTCGCCAGATCGTGGTCGGTTAGCAGGAATACGCTATCGGTCCCGTTGGTCACCGCTAGAGGACAAGGGGTGTCCCCGACCAGCACGGAAAGCGGCAATCCCACGCCCAAGCATACGTCGTCGAACTGCAGAGCGCCATCTGAACCCATGCCGGTGGCATCCAGTTCAAACATCACCATCTCGCAGCCAGCTGGCGAAGTTGCCACCATGGAAATCAGGGTCCATTGTTCTCCTGGCGGCGTAAAGATATTGGTCAGACTGCCCTCCATGATCTGATCGCTTGCATTGCGGAACAAAATCTTGAGTTCGGCAACCGCTGAATTCCACGTGCTGTCATTCCATACCCACGCGTGCGCATACCAGACGGTGCCGTCCGCATGCGCATTGGGCACTTTTTGATACCAGCCGCCATAATCAAAGGTATGTGTTCCCCACTGGCCGGGAATGGACGCGCCCCACGCACCGCTATGCGCATGCCAGGTTTGCCGCAGATAATTGCCCCATACATCGCCATTGCCGTCCGGATAGCCCGAGAGCCAGTGCAGGGCCGAGACATCATCCAACCCCGCGAGCTCGAATCCGGGATTCTGCAACATGTTGTACCACACCCCATTCCCCACCACCGGCTCCACAATGTCGTCATCGTATACCACCAGGTTGCCCGCCAGGATGTTGGTCTTGGCTTGGTCAAAATTGCGGTCGTTGTCGGCATCGAGCGCATGCAGGATGATCGGATTGGTGGTTTCCGTGCCGGAAGGCAGGAACTCCCCGACCTTGGCATAGGTAAAGGACGTGAAGGCCCAGATGCTCGTCGGGAACTGCGCGGCGATGCGCGTGGAGCCAATCGAGGAACTCCAGTCCACCCGGTATTCCGTGGCGTTGCTCTGGATGCCCGCCCCCACACTGATGTGCGTGTTGGTCAGCGTCCGCCCATTCTCCACGGTCGTGAAGGTGTTTGTGCGCTGGAGGCCCAGGGTGTTGTCATCCCCAATGTCATAGGCATGAAAACGGAAGATCAACTGGTTGGTCGCCGCCACCGTGGCCAGCTGGCCATCGGAAATGCGATACAACTGATTTGCGCTATCGCCGGGAAGGTCATTGGTCACCCACAAGTTGCTGAAGGTGTTGCCGGGCGTCAGCCCCAGCGTCACGTGCAGGGCATTGCTCCCAAAGCTCGGATGCGTCTGCAGGAGCCCAGGCCGGGCATCGTTGTCGCGCCAAAGAATAGTGCCCATGAACTTGTCTGTGAACGCCAGCCGGTCATTCACCCGGTCGTTGTCCATGTCCGTGGCGCTGACCGTCACCCGGCTGGTGGTCTCCATGAGGGACAGCATGGCGGCATCGCTGAAGTTGGTGAACGTCCACACATTGGTGGCGGCGAAATTATTGACATTGTTGGCCGTGCTTCGATCCGCGTTAAACAGGTCGAAATTATTGGTCAGCAGGTTGGCAATGCTGACCGTCAGGTTCGACCCACCGTCTGTCGCGCTCAGATAGTAGCCGCTTTGGTCGTACAAATTAAAGTGCAAGTCCACATTGGTGGTGGCGGCATTGACCATCATGCGGTCCGTCACGTACCACGTGCGGTTGCTCCGGTTGCCCGCCGCGCTCACCAGGTTGGTGCCGCTGAACACCACCATGGCCCCATGCAAATGCGGCACGGTGGACTGGCCCGTCATTCCCTGGAAGATGGTCCCGGCCTGCGGCGATTCGTCATCATCATCCACCACCGTAAAGACAAAGCTTTGCGTGATGGAGATCGAATCGCCGATGCGGTCCACGTCGTAATCGTTGACATAGACATAGCCGGTGTACGTCCCCAGCGTGATGCCATCATACGGGAGGGACGGCATGGCATCGGACAATGCCGCCGGGGTCTTTCCATCGCCGCTCACCGCGGGGCCTGTGGTGAAGGCCTTGTTGGTCACCAGCTGGCTCCCCTCGGGGGTAAAGATGCTGTACCGGGGGCCCAGCGGGTCGCCCACGGCATACACGCCGCTATAGACATCCTGCACCAGGCCCGTGATGGTCCACAGCCCATTGGCCACATCGTAATCCGAGACAAAGCCCGCGCCCGGCTGGCTTTGCAGATGGCCCAGGAATGCCAGGTTGTCAATGCCCCAGTTGCCGCCGCCCGAGGCCGAACTGCCGCCCGCAATCCAGAACTCGTTGCTCCCTGCAACCGCGCTCATGGTAACCGCCGCATTGTTGGTCCTCCAGGTCGAATCGGTCGTCATGGACGCCGAAGCGATGGCAGAGGTCACGCCGCCCGCAACATGATACATCACCCAATTATCCGGTCCTACGCCGGTAGAGCGGTAGTTCAGCACCAAATTGGTCACTGTCAAGGTAAACCCAGGATCCACCACCACGCTGACCGACCAATATTTGTTGGTATTCTTGTAGCCGGCATTGCCTTGCGCCGCACGTCCAGGATTTCCATCTGCATCTGTAATGGAAACCGGAACTCCTGAAGTAAATAACCGCATGGGCCCGCAGGCCAGACGGTCCGCAACATAGGTGGCGTTGGTGTCCAGCGTTTCCCCGCCAAAGTCAAAGAAGATCAGCCGGTCATACGTGTCCATCGCGCCGCCGGTGCCCACCACGCGGACCCCCGCGAGGGCTGGAGAGACTTCGTCATCGTCCACCACCAGGAAGGACATGGGCCTGTCAATGGAAACGGCCCGGTCCAAATTCACCACGCAATCATTGTGCTCAACGGCACCCCGGTCATTGTCCATGTCCTGGGAGCTGACGGTAAACGCCCAGGTCCCCGTCATGTTGTTGGCCACCGTAATCCCGATTTCATTGGCCCGGTACACCACCGCCGTCACCGCGAAGCTTCCATTGCCCCTGGGGGCAAACAGGTTGGTCACCGCCACATTCTCAAACAACTGCACGTTTTCAGGATTCCGGAAGTCCACATTCACCTGCACGTTGCCGAAATTGCCCCAGACGTTGGTATTGACCCCGCTGTTGTTGGTGACAAAGATGCCGGACTTGTCCTCCAGCAGGAAGGCGAAGTCCGCGCGGTTGAGGAACTCCTCATCCGTCATCGTGTTAATCCCAGCGGTGCCCGTGTAATTACTGCCCACATAGAGCAAGGTGGCCCACGGCCCCTCGATGTCGTCATCGGTAATGACCAGATGCCCGCCGGTCCAGTCAATGGTCCATTCCCGGTCCACCGTCCCCCGGTCCTCGTCGGCATTGGGGGCGGAAATCGTCACGCGGTTGGTTCCGGCGGCCATGATCTGCCACACCTCGCCGGTTTCGATGAACGTCGAGCCATCATGATATCCGCCTACGGTGAAGTTATTGACATACACAAACAGGCTGGTGGAAGACAGGCTCTTCGTCTCCGCCGAACTGTAGTCGCTGGCGTAAGAGTTGTAAATGTTCTGCAGGGTGCTGATGCCGCCAATGTCGAAATTCAGATCTTCCGTCACCGCGCTCCGCGCCACGCCGCTGGTGGGATCATACACGTTGAACCGGAAGGTCAGCGGCTTCGCCGGGCCAATCCGGGCCATGTCGCCATCCGTCAGCATGAAGTAAGCATTGGTGCTGTCGCCCAACCCATAGAAGCTGTTCTCCGTGCTGATATAGGCGCTCCGCGCTCCGATGCTGATATCCATCGCCAGGTTGGTGACGGACAAGGTGCGCAACAGGGCATCATCCACCCGCAGGGCGCCGCTGTCGCCCACCCCCATGGCGGTGAAGACTGCGCGAACGCGGGCGGATCCGGAAGGCGCGGTGCCCGTTACCGAGTGCCAGACCCAGTCCTCGCCGGGGGGATCAAACAGGTTGGTATGGGCCGTAATCTCCGAACCGGCTCCAGTATAGAACTCAATCTTGACCTCGCAATAATTTGCCGTGAAGGTCGCGGCATAAGTTCCTGCATCGCTCCAGAACCAGGCGCCCGCCTCGTAGGTCTGGCCGGTCATGGCGGGCACATCCTGCCACCAGCCGCCCTCCCCATCGCCGTTGTACCACGTGCCGCAGATGGCCCCGATGTTGGTATCCGGACTGGCCGGCGGATACCCGCCGTATCCCCTCCAGCTCGCACTCCCCCAGCGTCCGCCACTCTGGTCCGGGTCATCATACTGCCAGTGGCGCGCACCCAGCGGATCCTTGGCGGAGCCTTCCTCAAAGTCCGCATTCCGGATCAAGTTTCCGGGAGGGGCCTGTCCAAAGATTGGGCTGTTGGTGTCGTCGTCGATGACATACACCACGCCAAACTGGACATTGCTCCGCCAGTGCATGTCGCCGGGGCGGTCGTTGTCCGCATCGGGGACGTTGGCGCGCACCATGCGGTAAGCCCCGGTGGGGTTGGCCTTGCTGGCGGGGCCATTGACCCAGTCTTCGCCATACAGGTTGCTCACCGCGGCCGCGCTCATATTCTCCGCCCAGACCCACACGCTGGTGGAGCCGATGATCTTGGAGTTGACCGTGCTTCGCGCCGCGCTGTAGTTCGACACATTCAGCGTGGTCAGCACCTCCATGGCCACGTTCATGTTGGTGTGCGGCCCCACATTGTTGCGCGGGATGCCGCTCTTGGTGTCATACACCTCAAAGCTCAAGCTGATGGGCGTGGTCTCGGCATTCAGGAAATCACCATCCGTAACCCGGTAAATCACATTGCTGGTGCCCGTCCCGCTGTGAATGGGCGCCACCACGCCATCCACCATCACCACCAGGTTGCTGACCTTGGCCGGCTCCGTGTCGTTGTCAAAGACGATGATGGAAATACGCTGAGTCGAGAATTGATAATCCACATTCGCGCCCAGCACCGTGCGGTCAAAGTCATAATCGGCCACCACCACCTGCGCCGTGTAAACGATTCCGGCTTCAATCGGCGAGATCACCAGGCCTGAAACCTCCTGGTTCACCCACGTCCCCAGTCCACTGCCGGATGCGGCGCCGGTCAGATAGCCGCCGCCGACCACGGCGCCGGAGGTGTTGTAAATCGTCACCGTCGGGGCCAGCACGCCGGCGCCCGTTCCGTAGATGCCGCTATACACATCCTGCACCAGCCCCGTGATCGAGAAACCGGTGGACGCATCGCCGTCACTCAGGTTCGCCACCAGGAAACTCCGGGCCGGCCAGACTTGGGCTGTCCCGCTGACGGTCCAGGTGGTCTGGGTGCTGATGTTCGTCAGAATCACCGACTTGAATTCGAACATTGCCGCGGGGGATCCGTAATATCCATTCGCCGAAGCGCCCGTTAGATTCATGGCGGTAACGCCATTGGTCAGATGAACAGGAAGTTCCGATTTGTCCGTTCCAATGTCGACACCAGAAGCCCAGCTCCCCCCCCAGATGGTGCCGTAGAGGAATCGCGGGTCCGTGTCCACTCCCTGATACGCCAAGATGCTGTCGGAGGCGGCCAAGTTCCATGAGCCGGCCTTGGCCACTGTCCCGGTGGACACCAGCGGTGAGGCGGTGGTCATATTCGTGAACTCGACCGTCAGTCCCGAGGGGATGCCTTCCGCAGGGGCCGTCCAGGTCAAGGTGCCTTCGCCCGACCGGAAGGCGTATACCGGCGCATTGCTCCACCCGTTGTCCGTAAACTTGATCTGGGTGCTTGCCGGGATGTCCACCAAAGAGGCAAACGCAAACCGGTCGTTGTTCTCCGACTGATACCCAATGATGGCGATGTCCCCGGCCTGGAGGTTGGTACGATTGACCGGCGTTCCGCCCATGGTGAAGCCACGATAGATCGGCCCCACCATGTCATCATCGATCACGGACAGGTATCCGTAAATTCGATTGGACAAGCTCAACTGGTCGTTGTCCCGGTCGCGATCCGCATCCCGCAGGGTGGCGGACACCTGGGCGTTGAGTCCATTGCTGTACCAGTTTTGGATGGTGTCGGTGGGGACGGAGGCAAAGCCCCACACGCTGGTGGCCTGATGCCCCTTCGTGACCGCATCGGCGGAGCTCAAGGCGGCGGCATAATTAGTCACATTATTTGCGGAGAGATAGGACACGCTCACGTTCATATTGGTCTCGTGACTGCCCGCCGTGTTTCCACGGGAAAGCCCGCTGTTGCCGGTCCCGTTGTTGTCAAAGCCCTGGAAGCTCATCTGCAAAAGATTCGTTTCATTTACGGCAGACAAGTCGCCATCCACCAGGGTGAACAGGGCTGAATTATTCGTGGCGATGAATTTCGCCGGGGCGCCGGCCCCAACACGGATGGACAGCGGATAGGCGCTTTCGGACAGCAGGACGCTGTCCACCTGGACAGTGGTGACCAGCGTGCCGCCATGCCACTCGCCCGCGCCAATACTGGTGCGAACCTGGCGGGTTCCCTCCACCGCCACGGCGGAGAAGGTGAACAACTGCCAGTCGGTGGTGAGTGAATTCAAAATGTTGGTTTCATACGCCACAATCAGATTGGTGCCGGGCAGATCCACGCTGTGAAACTCCAGCTTCATGTAGACAATATCGAAGTCCAGCACGGGGGAGACCTTCCGGGCATAATAGGCCGTGGTATAGAAATTCGATGGGGTGCCCGCGATGCCCTGCCAGACATTGCCCCAGGAGGGAGAGGTGAACTCAACGCCATTGGTGCCCTCAAAGGCGGCGCGACCGACAGCATAGGCATGCTCCCAAGGGTTCCAACTGGGGATGGAGGTGCCCTGGCCAACCTCGAAACTGGGATTGGAGAGCAGATTGTTGGTGCCGCCCAAGCGAGGCCGCAGGATATCGTCGTCGATCACGTACAGATAACCCGCCAGGCGGTTGGAAAGAATCAGTTGATCCCCATTGCGGTCGAGATCGGCATCCCGCGCGGTGATCCACACGGCATTGGATCCGCCATTCATTAAAGCCTGAATCGCGAGTCCACCAAAAGCGCCACTCCATCGCCAGGTATTGGTGGAGCCCGCATACCGGCTGTTGGTGGAGCTATTCTCCGCAAGATACTGCGGCACATTGTTGGTCGTCAGGTTGCTGACATGAATGGCGGTTTGCGCCTCGGCATCGGTGGTGCCGCGGTTGAGGCCGCTGATCAAGTCATATCCCTCCAGCATGAGCCGGAAGGTGGAAAGCCCGGACAGGTCGCCGTCCGTGATGGTATGCACAGAAACGCCCGAGTTGTAATCCGTCTTGTCCGTGGCATCCACAAAGACCCGCAAGGGAGCCTTCCCCACTGTCAGGGTCGCATCATCCCACTTCACGGCGGCATGATCGTATCCCACCCAGTTGCCACTGCCCACCACCGGCCTGAGCATGGTAATGCCATCCACGAGATTGGTATAGACAAAGCGGTACAAACTCCACTGTTCGTAATTCTCCACCAATTGAACATAGGTGTTGGTTTCAACCTCGTAGGTCTTTATTCCGCCGGTCCAAAACTCCAGCTTGATCCAGGCCTCGGAGGCGCTGGAGACAAATCCTGTTTCCGCATTGCCCCAGATCGTGAACGCCACAACCTGCCCCGATTCCACGCCCACGGTCACATCCTGCCAGAAGCCGCCCCAGCGGCCTGCGCCCCACGCCCACCACGCCATTCCTTGATCCCCACTGCGCTGGGCCCAATCATTGCGCCCAGCATCTTCATACTCCCACCAGTACAAGGCGTCATTGATGCCCGTGCCCTCTTCCTCAAACCCCGGATTCTTGAGCAGATTGCCGGCGACGGGCGATTCGGTATCATCATCCGTGATCAACAGCCCGCCAAATGAAACCGATTGGAAGGCCTGGTCACCCGGACGGTCATTGTCAATGTCATAGAGGTTCAGGAAAACCGCATTGGTCACCCCAGAGTCGCCGGAGAGATTGGCGTCGCCCCACAGCGCGGTCATATCGTCCGCCGTGATGGTTCCCCAGTGCCAGACCAGGCGGGTGTCCGGCTCGGTGGTATCCGTGAGCACACTGCGCGGAGCGCTGTAATTGGCGGTATTGTTGGTCAGCCAGAAGCCCATGGACATCGAGGTGTTGGTCATGACCCGGCCCAAGTTGGTCACCACCGGACCGGTGCCCAATTGAATGCCCTTGTAGAAGCGTTCATACGCATTGAAGGTGAAGGTCATCGGCGCGCCCAGGAACGAACCATCGGTGGCGGTAAAGATCGCATCCAGCCCCGTTCCGGTAAACGGCAATTCATCCGTGGCGTTGGAAATGCTGAGGGAGCGGGACGAGGACCAGGCCAGGTTGGTGCTGGAGGTGGGCGGAATCTTGTCGTCGTCCGTCACGGAGATCAGCAACATGAAGTTGGTGGTGATGTTGCGCATGGTGTTGGGGCCGTCCTCGCACCAGCCGCTATAGTGGACGTTGGTACTGCTGGCGAAGCTGGTCCAGGTGCCGTACGAAGCCCAGCTTCCGCCCTCGGAATAGGCATCTTCGGCGCTGACGGTGAGGTAATACTGGATGTTCTCGTCGTAGTTGGTAATGACAAACGCGCGAGGGACATAGTTGGTGATGGAGACATTGTTGTTTCCGCTGGCGAGGGTATTGCTGGCCCGGAAGGCGGTATCATACCCCCATTCGCGCGTCACGCCGGTGGCCGTATTGGTCTCAAACAGATCCCAGTTGGGGGAGACGCGTCCGTAAAGGTCCACGATGTTCCAGGCAAAGCCGTTCGCCCCATTGGGAGGGGAATCGGCGGCCTTCATCTTGTTGGTGGCATACACGCCGCTGGGATCCGTCCATTGAATCACGAATCCAAAGACATTGTTGGTGTCCTGGATTTCCTTGTCGGTGACGCTCTGGATGTAGCCATATTTGGAGATGTAGTCGTCGTATTGTCCCGCCAGGAAGCCGGCCACGTTGGTGCCAATGTAAATCAACTCCGGACGAGGCCCCTCCGTATCCAGCTTGCCCACCACCCGGAAGGCGCGCGTGGTGGCATCCGACAGCTCTCCGGCGGTGTCGCGGGAGCGCACGCGCCACCAGTACTGCGAGGTCGAGGTGGAAAGCTGGAAGTTGGTGGTGCCGGCCGCGAGGTTCACGCGCAGGATGACGGACCCATTTTCCGAGCCATCCACGCCGTTAAAGGTGCTGTTGGTGCTGACCTCCAGGAAATATCCGGTGATCTGGCCGTCGGTATCGCTCGAAGCGTTCCAGACCAGGTTGGGATTGGCGATCGTGGTGGCGTTGTTGGTAGGCGTCACCAGCGCCGGGGTGCTGGGGCGCTGGTTCGCCACCGTGCCATTGGCATTCAGGACCACGTCAAAGAAGAAGTCCACAGTGTTATCGCTGAGCTCCTCCTGCCAGGCGGAGAGAGAAAGGGTGTTGTCATAACTGCCCCACGACGGAATGGAAATGGAGTCCGCCGCATCGCACGTGCTGTCGGCAAGATGAACCGTTCCATCGCCGTCATTGTTCCACGAACCGGTGTTGATGTAGGCGGCCACCGTAAAGCGCCCCGTCACGTTGCCGGTCATGTTCAGATCCGCGCGGGCCACTTTCCACTCCACGCACCCGTAGGTCGCGCTCATGGCGCTTTCCTGGCCAGCCCCTGGAGGGCCGTACCAATAAGACCCGTCATGCGTGTACATCTCGATGCGGGTGGCGCCCTCCGCGGACACCCGGTGCACGTTCATCTGCCTCTCGCCATAGTGCAGTGCCGCGCCCGAGCCAAAATAGGCGCCTCCGATAAACGTGCCGGAATCATCGGCCAGCCAGTTCATGGCGGTACTGCTGTCAGACCGGCGGGTGTCCGAGGCCACGGCGATAAACGGGTGGGCCACATCGGAGATGTTGGTCAAGCGGGCCAGGAAGTAGACAAAGTCCGCATCGGCATAGACGCGGAACTCGCTGAAATCTGCGTTATTGGCGGCGCTGGCCTCCGTGCGCGCCTCACCCTTCTTGTCCGTCCAGATGAACTCGTTCAGCGAGACAACCGAGGAGTTTTTCACGACCGGCGCCGTGCCGACCCAGTCGGCAAAATTGCCGTCAATGATGATCACCTTCCCACCAGGGTCCGTGGCCTCGGAGGCCGCATCATAGGTGATGGAATAATAGCCCCAGTTTTCGGAGTAGAAGCGATAATAGTACGTGGTATTAGGCGAGAGGCCGGAATCGCTATGCGTGGTCCCGAAGCCCTTGTACACCACGGTGCCGTCGCCGATCAGATTGCCGGCGCTATACGTCTGGCCCTGGGTGGGATCCGTCCAGCCCACATCGCTGGTGCGGCGGACGATCAAGACATCGTGTGGCACGCTGTTGCGCGTCCATTCCAGGTTGATCTGGCTGTTGGTGTTGACGGCATCCTTAACCACGGAAACCACGGAGGGAGGAGGAAGATTGCTGATGACAAGCACGGGGTTATTTGTGCTGATGGCCGAACAACCAGTCCCGGCCACCACAAACCTGCTGGTGATGCTCCCGGCCTGGGTCACCTGCACCCGGTTGCTCCAATAGCTGTTGTTGTTGGCGTTGAACATCCAGGCAAGGGCGTTGGTCTGCCAGGAGTTGTTCTTGGCGAAGTCCAGCAGGATGGACGCGGACTGTCCCAAGCCCACAGGGAAGCTCTGAACCTCGAAGTTCATCGAATCGCCCAGGTACGCCCAGGAGGAGCTGAGCTTGTTGCTTCCGGCCCAGCTGGGGCAGGTGGAAAGCATCAAATCCGACCATTGAGACCCCACGCGAATTTCATCAAAGAAGACCTGGCCAATGGTGCCATCAGGAGCGGCGCTTGCACCGATATTGAGCTTGATGCGGTCCACATGAGCAAGCCCCGCGCCCCCCAGCGTCTGGCTGACATCCCAAGTGGAAGGCTCGGTTTCCGGGAACGTAAAGCTTAGCGTCCTCCAAGCCTTGGCCTGCAACAGCTTGGTGTCGAAATCGTATTTGCCCACGATCAGGTACACATTGCCGGTGTCGCCCCCGCCCCCCGCATACGGCATCAGGTCATACGCCGACCAATAGGTGCTCGCTCCGTCTCCAATCGCCAGCGTATTCCAGTTCCCTCCACCACCTTTTCCAAAGAAGGCCTTCTCCGTGGCGTTGCTGAACAGGCTGATGCCCGCCCACTTGTTCGCGCCATAGTATTGGTACGACATCATGAACGCGAGGTAGAGGGTTCCGTTGGTGACCGGCGTTTGGAGCGAGCGTTGCGCCCGGGCGGCGGCCCCATCACCCGGATTGGAGGCTTTGACCAGGTTGCCGGCCATGGCCGGATAGTTGGTCATATCCACGAAACGCGGGGTGTCGGCCGTTGCCACACTGTAGTTGGTCTGCGCGGTCCACGTGCCGGAATCCGTGGTCCAGAAGTTGGCGCCAAACCCTTTGCCGCCCATCTGGCTGGCCCCCAGCGTCGCTCCATTCGTATAGGAGAAGGGATTGACCTTTTCCGAATCCGCATAATCCACCAGCGACACATTGCCATCCACGGAGGTCGAATAATAATCAAAGCCATTGTAGGAATAGAACTTGTAATAGGCATCCGCCCCGGGCGCCACCACATGCTCCAGTTTGAGCGCGGAACCCTTATAAATCACCGTGGCCCCATCAATCGTGGCCCCCACGGCGTAGGAGGACCCATCCGTTGGATCCGTGCTGATGGCGCTGGTCTTGTGCAGAATCATCACGTTGTCGCTGGCCGCATTCTGCGCCCAATTCAGACGCACCATTTCCGCGCCATCCGCTGTCACCGTGCCAGAAGCTGGCGCGCCAGGCTTCGTGGGCGTCACGCCCATCAGGCTGATCCAGTTGGTGGCCACGCGGACTTCATCGTAGTACACATCCCCGACGGTCTGCCCGTCGTAACCGCCGCATGTAAGCGAAAGGCCATCCACCCCATTGGCCCAATTGGCCTGCATGGTCGCCGAGACATTCCATGTGGCCGGCTCGCTGGATGGAACCTCGGTGGTTTTGTAATACGCATTGGCCTTCACTTCCCGGGTTGAAAGATCGTAATACCCCATCACGGCATGCACATTGTCCGTCCCCGTGCCGAAAACATAATCGCCATTCTCCGAAACCGCGCCGCCGCTCTGCTCAATGCCCAAGGTATCCGTTGCGCCACGCATGCCGATAAAGATGCGGGAAACGCCGTTCGACAACAGGTCAATGCCCGCCCAGCGGCCAGAGCCATTCTGGCCAATGCTGAAGAGGTAGCTGAAATACACCCGGCCGCCCGTCTTCAGCGCAAAGTTTCGCTTTTGGTAGCGGTTATTGTTGGCGCCCGGATCTTTGGCCACGGCACGATGCGCCGCGCTGGTTGGATAATTGGGGGGCGAGATCAAACTGCCGTTGGTGATGGTGAACCCATTGTCCGTGCCCCATCCAGCGGACCAGCCGGTTCCCCCATTCAGCGAGTTCAGCGACACCCCGTTGGTATAGGCAAAGGGTTCAATTGAAACATTCGCGCCATAACTGCCGAGTGTCGTGCTGGCCGTCAGCCCCGCGGAATAGTAATTCCCGTTATAGGAATAGAACGCGTAATGATGGGTCTGGCCCGGTGTCGTGATGTGGTCCAGATAGGCGGCAGGTCCCTTGTAAATCACCGTGCCACTGCCGCAGGCCGCGCCCACAGCATACGCCGTGCCCTGCGCGGGCGCCGTGGAAGCACTGCCGACCCGATGCACAATCATCACATCGTACGAGGCATGCTTCGTCCAATTCAGTTGCACCAGCTCGTTGCCATTGGACGTCGCCGTCGCCACCGAAGGCGCGTTGATGGCCGTGAGCGTCCATTCCACCGCCACGGTCTGCGGACTGTTGGAAGCGGCGGCATCGGTGATCGTGATGGTGGCATTGCTGACACCGGCCTGCAGGCCGGGCCAAGCCAGGAACGTGACCGTGTGTTGCTGGCCCGCACTGGCTCCAAGACTGCCTGAAACCGGAGAAACCGACAGCCACGGGGCGTTGGTGGAAAGCGCATAGCCCAGCGTGCCATTGCCCACATTGGTCACACCGAAATTGGCGGCGGAGGGAACCGACCCCAGCACGGAGGTCACGCTGATGGAGACGGGACTGCGCCCGATTCCCGCCCAGGTGCCCGTGCCCTGCAAGGCAAACGGATAGGGATTCTTGCCGGTGACATTATTGGTGATGTACACCGTGGCCGTGCGAGTGCCCACCGCGGAAGGATCGAACAGCACTTGGAACGTGGTACCACCACCCACCGCCGGCACCTTGTAGGCCACCAGCTCATCAAAGACCGCCTGCCCGCTTCCGCCGGCTTGCCAAGCACCCCAAC
>CAZFSE010000044.1:0-25308 GCA_964521805.1 uncultured Verrucomicrobiota bacterium | reverse complement strand
ATTATTTGGCGCTCCGCACCCGCCGGGCGATGTCGCCGAAATCGCTGGTGGGGGGGCCCACCTGTCTTCCTCTTCGGTCGAACACCCAGACATTTGGAATGCTTTGGATTTTGTGCTGTTGAGCCACCGGGCTGTTCCAGTTCACGATATCCACCTTATGCAGAATCACATCGCCGGCATCTCTTGCCAGTTTTTCGAGATGTGGAGACAGCTGTCTGCAGGGGCCGCACCAATCGGCATAGAAATCAATGAGCGTGATGTTCCCTTGGGAAATGAGGCTGGCCAGCTCAACCTCCTGGCCGCCATTTTTGTGCATGCGGATGTTGGGATGCGAAGGCCCTTGGTGTTGCGCCTCTTGTCGCTCCTTTTTGAGCCGCTCCGTCTCTTCCTTTTCCTGCTGAATTTGTTTTTTTTCTTCCAGCTTGGCCTGTTCGGCGGGTTTCATCCACCGTCCGTCATAAAACACCAGGCCCTTGGCCCTCTGCTCTTCCTCAAACGCCCGGTCCTGCTGGGCCTTGGCGCTTTTCTGGGTGAAGTTCGGGTCTATGTAGACCACGCGTCCATTTTCTATTTCGACGACTCCCCCGTCATAGGTCAAGGCCTCATGCCCGCCAAAACTCATGTTGCCCTTGGGCCGCCCAAGGGTTTGAATGACTTCTTCGCGCGTGGATCCGATGCCGATGCCCCAAGCCCCTTGAGCCGCCACCAGACCAATGACCATCCACCATTTCCATGTGTTCATTCGCCACCCCTATAGATTGGGCCCAATGGAACTTTTCAGCAGGGCCTCGAAATCGGACTGCGTCATCAAATTTTTCTCGACGATCAATTCCCGCAGGGTCTTGCGGGTGGCCAGGGATTCCTTGACCAGCTCCGCCACCCGGTCATAACCGAGCTTGGGATTGAGGATGGTGGGCAGGCCCGCGCTGGCCTCAAAATTGCGCAGGCAAACCTCCCGGTTGGCCTGGATGCCGGCGACGCCTTTTTCCCCGGCCAGCAGGGCGCATCCTCTCGCCAGCAGTTTGAGGGATTTGACCAGGTTGGCGCCGATCACCGGCATGTGGGTGTTGAGCTCGAGCTGGCCGGCCCCACAGGCCATGGAAATGGCCGTGTCGTTGCCCTGCACTTGCAGGCAGAGCATGTTGAGGGCTTCGCACACGCTGGGGTTGATCTTGCCGGGCATGATGGAGGATCCGGGCTCGACGGGGGGCAACACAATTTCGTTGAAGCCGGTATGGGGGCCTGAGGCCAGCAGGCGCAGGTCGTTGCAGATTTTCTGGAGATCGATCGCCAGCAGTTTCAGTGCGGAGGACATCTCGGCGATGTCCGTCATAAACTGGGTGCTTTCCACCCCGTTTTCCGCGCCTTCATACGCCACCCCAGTCAGCGTGCTTAGTTCCCGGATCATCATTGGGCGGAAATCCTTCCGGGTGTTGACGCCGGTGCCCACCGCCGTCCCTCCCGCGCCCAGCTCCCGCAGTTTCATCCGGGCCAGGTCAATCCGCTTGCCATCTTTTTCCAGCGCCCGCGCATATGCGCCAAACTCCTGCCCCAGCGTCACGGGAACCGCATCCTGCAAATGGGTGCGCCCGCTTTTGAAGACCTCGGCAAATTCATCCTTCTTTTTGCGCACGGCGGCAATGAGTTCACGGAGGGCTTCAATCAGCTTGCGGGACAGCTCCACGCCAGCCATCTTGATGGCCGAGGGGAAGACGTTGTTGGTGGACTGGCCCTTGTTCACGTCGTCGTTGGGATGCATCAGGTGGCGGTCGCCTTTTTTTCCTCCGAGGATTTCATTGGCGATATTGGCGATGACCTCGTTGACATTCATGTTGGAGGAGGTGCCGGAGCCGGCCTGAAAGACATCCAGCGGGAATTGGGCGTCGAACTCCCCGTTCAGAATCCGGGCGCCGGCCTGCAGGATGGCATTGCGCTTTTCCTTGCTGAGCAAATCCTGGGCGGCGGAGGCGCGGGCACAGGCCATCTTCAGCTCCACCATGGCATAAATGATTTCGAGCGGCATCCGCTCATCCGAAAGGTGGAAATTGGCGAGGGAGCGGACCGTGTGAATTCCGTAATAGGCCTCTTCCGGCACATCCAACTCGCCCAGTGAATCTTTTTCTGTCCGCATCGCAAAACCTCCAAGCCGCCGGATCTCCCGGAAAACCTACTTGCGGCATTGTAGAGGGTCTCATGGATGAATCAATCTTTTAAGGTTTGTGAGCCTCATCGTAAAACCCGTTGGGCCCCCTTCCTTTTTTGCTGAAAATGGTCTTAAGTTTTTTTCACCCCCGCCGATTCATAGGGCTTGCCTATGAATACGATTCTTCATGGCCTTCGGGCGGCGGTACAAATATTGGAAGTGACGAAAAACGGAGAAAAACCGCTGCGTTCCATTGGGAGTCGGCAAAAAATGCCGCCGGGCATCGTCACCTTGTCCGGTTCGGAAGAAGACCGCCGGCTGGCTGAAGCGGCAGAATCTTCACCCTCCGCGGACTCGACGGTGGCCTATGCGAAGCAGGGGCCTGGGGGTGTGAGGGCGGTTTCTCCGCCGGCCACCGGCCATTCCCGCCATATCAACCTTCGGGCGTAGCGTCGCCGCCCGGTTCATCCGTTCCATCCCCCTTGTAGATGTGCGTGCTGGTGGAGGAAAACCGGTCGTATTCGCTGAAGACACAGCCACAATATTGCTGGCGGTAAATCTGCCGCATCAGAACCGGGTCTTCCTGGGTCTGGCGGAGGTTGCGGTACAAGAACTGGACCTTGAAATCCCGCCCGGCCTCTTCCCCGGCGGCGCGGATCATCTGGTGGCTCTGGTGCGAGCTGGTGATCATGGTGGTGGTGAAGGCGTCCATGCCCAGGGCGGCGGCGCGCTCGGCGGTGGTGTTCATCCGGATCTGGTAGCATTTTGCGCAACGCTCGGGCTTCTGGTAGCGCCCATAGACGGATTCGCAGAACGGAATCAGCCCGTATTTTTCAATCAAATCCACGGGCACGTGGTCGCGCTCCAGATAGACCTTCAGGGCCTTCAGGCGTCGCCGGTATTCCAGCAGGGGATGGATGTTGGGGTTGTACCAGAGGCCGCGCGCATCCAGCGAGGGGCCAAATTCCGTTCGCAAGCCCGACAGGGTACGCGCAAAGCAATGCGCACAGCAGATATGAATTAATACCTTCATCTCCACGCCTCTCCGGAAAACCCTCCGCGTGAAAGCACGTCAGGATTCCATCTTTTTGTTTTCCTGCTCGTCCGGATTGAACCGGCGGAACATGCCCGAAACTGAATCCGCGAGGCTGTACATAACCGGCACCAGCACCAGCGTCAAGACTGTAGATAGGGCCAGTCCATAAATGACGGCGACGGCCATCGGCGCCCACCAGGCGCTGGACTCGGCGCCGGCCACAATCGTCGGCGGCCAGGTATGCACCTCCAGGCTGAAGCCAATGGCCATCGGGATCAGCCCCAGAATCGTGGTCGTGGCCGTCAGCAAAACCGGGCGCAGGCGCATGCGGGCGGCCGTCACAATGGCCTCGGTGCTGGGGAGCCCCTCCTGCTTCTGCTGGAGGATGCAGTCAATCAGCACGATCGCGTTGTTGACCACGATGCCCGCCAGGCTGATGACGCCCACGCCGGTCATGATGATGCCAAACCGCATCTGGCTGATCAGCAGGCCCCACATGACGCCAATCATCGAAAGCAGGACGGAGAAGAAGATGATCAGCGGCAGGATGGCCGAGTTGAACTGGATGACGAGAATCACCAGGATCAGGCCGGCCGCCACAAGAAAGGCCTTGGAGAGGAAGGCCCCGGATTCCTGCATGTCCTTGTTCTCACCCGTATAGGAAACGGCGTACCCCCGGGGCAGGGGCACCTGGGAGACCTGGGCCTGCACCTCGCGGAGGATCTGATCCACGCCCCGTTCCTGATTACTGCCGGTGATGGTGACCACGCGTTTCTGGTTTTTGCGGCGGATGGCGCCTTTGCCGGCGGTGTAGACCACGTTGCCCAGCGAAGAGAGCGGAACCGTGCCGCCCGGGGCCGGGATGAACATCCGCCCCAGCAGGTCCATGCTGTTGCGCTGGTTCTCCGGAAGGCGGAGGCTGATGTCGTATTCATCCTCGTCCGCCCGGAACTTGCTGGCCTCCAGGCCGTAAATGGACATGCGCAGGAATTGGCCGATGGTGCTGGTGTCGAGACCCAGCAAGGCCGCGCGGTGCCGGTCCACGCGGAACTGGATTTCCGGAAGGGACTCCTCCAGGTCGTCCTGCAAATCCACCAGGCCTGGAATGGTTTCGATGGACCGGATGATCTCACCGGAGAAATGGCCGAGGGAGTCAAAATCCTCTCCGGAAAGTTCGATGGCCACCGGCGCGCCCACGGGAGGGCCTTCCTCCTCCTTGTCCACCTTGATCTCGGCGCCGGGCAGGCGCCCGATATCCTCACGGAGCCGTCCAATCAGCTCCAGGGAGTTTTCCTTGCGTTCCTCGGCCTTCTTGAATTCGATGCGGATGTTGCCCTGGTGCGTGCCGCCCCCGCCGCCTCCGCCAATCATGCCGCCGCCCGTTGAGCCCACGGAGGCCAGGAAGAACTTGATGTCTTCATAGTGGGTCAGCTTTTCCTCGAACACCTTCAGCGCCTGGTCGGTTTGTTCGATGCCGGTTCCCTGGGGGAATTTGAGCTGGATGGTGGCATTGCGCGGCTCCACCTCGGGGAATAATTCCACGCCCTCGCCGAACCGGCCATAGATCAGGACGCTGAAGATCAGGAACGCAAACCCCAGCAGGAGCGCCGCCATGCGGTGGTTCAGAACGCTGTGCAACAGCCGCTCATACCCGTGCACAAAGGGATGGGGCTTTTCATGACGGTCCTTGGGCCTCGCGTTGATGAACACCGAGCAGACCGCCGGGTTGATGACCATGGCCACAAACAAGGAGGCGGTCAGCGTGACAATCAGCGTGCGGGGGAGATACCCCATGAACTGGCCCATGATGCCCGGCCAGAAGAGGAGGGGCGCAAACGCCGCCAGCGTGGTCAGCGTGGAGGTGATGACCGGCCAGGCGACCTGGGAGGCCCCCTGCCGCGCGGCTTCGATGCGCGTCAGGCCCAAGGTGCGGTTGCGGTAAATATTTTCCACCATGACGATGGCGTTGTCCACCAGCATGCCCACCGCCAGCACCAGGCTGAACAGCACGATCATGTTCAGGGTGCCTCCCTGCAAGCTCATGAAGGTGAAGGCGATCAGCATGGAGAGGGGAATGGCCAGCCCCACGAAGAGGCTGTTTCGGAACCCCAGAAAAATCAGCAGAACGGCCACCACGAGCAGGAAGCCGGAGACCACATTGTTCTCCAGCTCGCTGAGCATGCTGGCGATGTAATCGGCCTGATCCATGACCACGGTGATCTTGACCCCCGGGGGCAGGGCGTAGTGGTTCAGCAGGTCTTGGACCTGCTCAATCAGGGACACGGCATTGACGCCCGAGCGCTTTTTGATGCCGATCGAGACGCAGGGCTCGCCATTCAGCCGGGAGATGGATTCCAGATCCTTGAAGGTGTCCGTGATGTTCGCGATGTCCGTCAGATAGACCGGCTGGCCGTTGCGCTCCACCAGCAGGATCTGCCGGAGGTCCGCCACGCGCTCGAACTCGCCGGGGATGCGCACCTGGAATTTCTGGCCGGCCATCTCGATGTTTCCGGCGGAGACGGTGGTGTTTTCCTGCGCGATTCGGGCCATCACCAGCGAGAGCGGCAGGTCGTAGGCGATCATGCGCGGCAGGTCAATTTCCACGCGGATTTCCCGCTCGCGGATGCCCGTCAATTCCGCCTGGCGCACCCCGGGAAAGCGCTCCAGCTGGTCCTGGAGATCTTCGCCCAGGCTCTTCAGGCGCGAGAGGTCCGGCACCCCGGACAGGGTGAAGATGAAGACGGGGAAATCGGAGCTGAAGTTGAAGGCATCCACCACGGGTTCATCGAGATCCCGGGGCAGGTCGGGCCTTGCCAGATCCACCTTGTCCTTCACTCTTTGCTTGGCGAGGTCTATGTCTTCCCCGGCAATAAACTCGATGGAAATGAAGGTGACGCCCTCCGAGGAGACCGATTGCATCTCCTTGACGTTTTCGACGTCATTGAGCTTCTTTTCGATCGGAATGGTGATGAGCTTCTCCATCTCCGTGGGCGAGGTTCCCTCGTACACCGCGGTGAGGAAGACGAAGGGAATGGTGATGTCCGGCGAGCCTTCGCGGGGAAGGGTCTTGTAGCTGATGGAGCCGGCGATGACCAGGACGATCACGAAGACAAAAACCGCTGTCCGGAATTTAATGGCGTAATTCGAGAGCAACATGGCTAGTCTCCAGTTCCATCAGCTTCGGGGGAGGGGGCCTGCTCCCCGGTGGTGCGTTCAACCCGCATGCCGTCCTGCAAGGCCCGGTGTCCGGCCACCACCAGTTCGTCGCCCGCATTCAGGCCGTTGATCACCGCCGAGTGCCCCACGATGGACTCCACCTGAACCACGCGGCGAATCGCCCGTCCATCTTCCACCACGAAGACCACATACTCGCCCTTCCTGGGCAGGATCGCCTGCAAGGGGGCGAGCAAACTGCCGGCCCGCGTCCGGCGCACCAGGTCCACGCCGGCAATCATGCCCGGTTTCAGACGGCCCTGGGGGTTGTCCGCCAGCGCTTCGATCCGGAAGGCGTTGCTCTCTTTTTGTGCCAGCAGGGAGATGAACGAAACCACCCCCGTAAAGCTCTCGCCCGGATACGAGGCCAGCTCGAATCGGATCGGCAGGCCGTCCTTCACCGCCAGGATGTCCCGTTCGGGAACATCCAGCATCAGCTTGACCTGCCGGATATCCACCACCTCGAAGGCTGGGGCGCCCTTGTTGATGTATTCGCCCAGCTCGATCATCCGGTCATTGACCAGTCCGTCCATCGGGCTGGCCACCTCGCATTGGGATAGAAATACGTTGGCCTCCGCAAGGGCGATCTCCGCCTGCTCCCGGCGTGTGCGGATCGAATCGAAGTCATTCACGGAAACCGCCCCCGCCCGCTTCAGCTCGGTCCAGCGGGCGACATCCTTCTCGGATTCGCGGATTTCAATTTCAGCCCGCTGGCGGACTTGCTCCCACTGCCGGCTGTCCACGCGCAACAGGATCTGGCCGTTGGTGACGGAGGCCCCTTTTTCCGCGCCCACCTCCATGATCAGGCCCTCCTGGGCCGCCGCCAGCCGCGCGCTCAACAGCGGCTCAAGCTTGCCGGGGATGCGCACGGTTTCGGTGATGTCCTGGGGCTCCAGCCGGATCGTGGAGACCGGGGTCGGAACTTCTTCCGGCACCGGCTTTTTTTCGGCCGGTTTCTTGAGGGCCATCAAGATCACGATGGAGGCCAGCAAGAGGCCGAGAAGGCTCCACAAAAGGATGCCCATGCGTTTTTTTCGAAAGGTTTGTTCGTTCATGGTGTTTTTTCTCCAAGTTCTTCAAGGGTGTTCACGCCGCAGGCAAAGGCGAGGCGCGCTTTCGCCGCCAGGTGCTCCCGGAGGGCGCCATTCCAAAGCAACCGGGCCTCGCTCAGGGCCAGGTTGGCATCCGTATATTCCAGGTAGGTGGACAGCCCGACGTCATAACGCGTGCGGGCAATGTCCATGCTTTTTTCCGCCAGCCGGATGGTGTCCATGCTGGCGGTTACCGCTTCCGCCGCATGGGTCAGGTCCAGGCAGGCCGTATGAATCTCCAGCTCGACCGCCCGGCGCAAGTCCCTCAGATTATCGCGGGCTTTCTCCAGCTCCATGCCTTTTTCCATCAGCTTTCCGCTTCGCAGGCCGCCATCCAGAAATTTCCATTCCGCGGTCAGCCCGGCGTTCCAGCCCCAATCCCAATCGCTATCGCTGGAAAACGAAGCCGGGGGTTTCGTGCCCTCGTAGGCCGCCCGCGCCTTGATGGTGGGCAGGTAGTTGGCCTTTTCCACGCGGATGTCCTGCTCCCACAGGTCGATCACCTGTTCCTGCTGGCTCAGCTCCGGGCGGCGCTGGAGCCCTTCCGCCAGCCAGCGCTCATAGTCGGCCTGCAGGGGTTCGTACTCCAGGCGGCCCTCCAGCCGGTACGTGTCTTCCTCCAGGTGAATCAGGTTCCGAAAGGCCTCGCGCGCCACCTGCACGTCGCGCCGAGCCTTGATCAAAAAGGGCTCCTGATTGGCCAGGCGCACTTGCGCGCTGAGCAGATCAAACTCGGACGCCGTATCGTTGCGGAATTTGGCCTCCGCCTGTTTGACCAGCCCCTTCAACTGCTCCACCGAGGCCTCCTGGACGGACACCGTCGCCTCCGCCAGCAGGATGGTATAAAAGGCGGTGCGAATGTCCCTCACCAGCGTGCGCTCCTGCCGCTGGGTTTCCAGAAGCGTGCGCTGGCGGTAGATCTTGGCCGCTTTCAAGGCCGCCTGCACGGCTCCGCCGGAGTACAACAGCTGGCTGGCCTCCGCGGAGACCAGATAGTTGTCCAGCTCGCCCATCTGGATGGGCCCCTGGCCCAGATCAAACGCCTCGACTTCATCAAGCCGGGTGTATCGTCCATGGCCCGTCAACTGCGGCAACACCTGTGCGCGCACCTGCCGGATGCGGCCCCGGGCCGCCTGCTCATCCCGCCGCGCGTTGGCGACCGGGACCGACTGCTCCAGCCCCATGCGGATGCAGTCCTCCAGCGTGTAGGCCGGCTCCGCCGCCGTGGCGTGCATCCCCGCGAGGAACAGCAGGCCCGCCACCACCTTGCGGATGGCCTTGGCGGCGGGGCGCGCCTGGTTGGTGATTTTCTCAATGGCCGAAAGATAGGTGGAGCGCTCCTGGGCGGAAAGCGGGCCAAACGTCTCGATGACCCCCTTGATCTTCTCCTGGTGGATGTGCTCCAGCACGCGGCGGCCCTTCGCCGTCAATTCCGCCAGCACCTGGCGCCGGTCGCCGGCGTCATGCCGCCGCTTCACCAGGTCCAGGGTGACCAGCCGGTCCACCAGGCTGGTGAGGGTCGAACTGCGGAGCCCGACGGAGAGGGCGATGGTCTGCATCGAGCAGGGCCCCTGCTCGGCGATGGTCATCATCGCCCAGAGCTGGGGCAGGGAGATGATCCCGCGCGCCAGGTAGTTGCGCTCCTCCCGGATCATCAGCCGGGCCATGCGGGGCATCAGTTCCACCACGCGCCGGGCAAAATCGTCCAACGACAAGGATGTTTTTGTTTTTGTTTTCATAATGTACGAAACGAGAATAGTACGAATTTTGAAATAAATCAAGAAGGAAGATGCCCCGCCCCCAGGGCCGCCCTGCCGGCCTCTCCATCGGCACTCGGCCATCCTCCGGCGCCCTTTGGCGGACCGGCCGGGATTCGGAGGGTGGCGCCGCGGGCTGGCTCTTGCCCTGGGGGCCCGAATGGCTCCAAGATAAATGGCAGTTGAATCTGAAGCTGGATGCGCTACATTCCACGGAAACGAATGGCATGCGAATATGGGATTTTCTATGAAGCACATCGTACTCGTTCTGCTGGCGCTCCTGGGCTTTTCGATGCGCGCCACGCCCTCCCGCGCGGAAGCGGGGATCCTGGGGTTGTGGCAGACGGACGGGGAAAAGTCCACGGTTGAAATCACCCGGACCGAGGAAGGCTGGCTGGGGCGGATTATTGCGCTGAAGGAGCCCCTGACGCCGGAAGGGGAAGTGAAGACGGATTACAAGAACCCAGATCCGCGCCGCCAGAAAGATCCCATTCTGGGCCTGCGCATTTTGTGGGGGTTCAAGGCGAAAGGCGAGAACACCTGGGCCGAAGGTTACGTCTATGACCCGGAAAACGGAAAGACCTATTACGCCAAGATGACGCTGAGGAACGATCAACTTCGCCTGCGCGGCTCCCTGGACCGCTGGGGCATTGCCGGGCGATCTGTAACCTGGACCCGTCCGCCGGAAGTGAAGGTACCATGACGCCCATTCTCCGCGCACTCGCCACGGCCAATCCCCCCTTTTATGCCACGCAGAAGGAGGCGTATGAGTTCTATGCCTCCCATTTCACGCTCGCTCCTAAAGAGGATGAACTCTACCGGCGGCTTTTGCTGGAAGGCCCGATTCGCGGGCGCTTCATTGGCCTTGACAAGAGGGAAGACGCCTGCGAGACCGATCCGGACCGCCTGAATGCCCGCTTTCTGAAATATGCGCGCCTCATTGCCGCGGCGGCGGCCAAGAAAGCCCTTGAGGAGGCACACCTGTCTCCAAAGGAACTGGGGGGCCTGGTGGTCAACACGTGCACAGGCTATCTCTGCCCCGGTCTGACCTCGTACCTGGCGGAAGACCTCGGATTGGAGGGCGACCTCCGCACGCTGGACATCGCCGGGATGGGGTGTGGCGGCGCCTTGCCCAACTGGCAGGCCGCCGCCGGCTTGCTGGCGCTGGATGAGACTCGCCCCCTGCTCAGTCTGGCCGTGGAAATCTGTTCCGCCACCCTGTTCATGGGTGAGGATCCCGCCCTGATTGTCAGTAATTCCATTTTTGGCGATGGGGCGGCCGCCGCCATTTTACAGGCGCGGGAATCGGAGGATAAAAAGCACTTGTTGCGCCTCGTGGATTTTGCCTCGGGCCTGTACCCGAAGCATCGCCAACAACTTCATTACCGGCAGGAGGGCGGCCGCCTTCGCAATGTCCTCAGCGCCAAGGTTCCGGTGATTGGCGCAAGGACCGCCCGCGAAGTCCTCAACCGCCTGTTGGAGCGCCATCACCTGAATCAGCAGGATATCCAGTGGTGGGCGGTGCATGCCGGCGGAACCGCCGTGCTGGACCAGGTGGGGCGCGATCTGGGGCTGGATAAGGAGGATTTGCGGTTTTCCCTGGAGGTCTTTCATACGTATGGAAACATGTCGTCCCCTTCCGTGCTTTTTGCCTTGCGCCAGATTCTGGACCAGGGCCATCCTCGTCCCGGTGAGCGGGGCATCCTGCTTTCCTTTGGCGCAGGCTTTTCCGCTTTTGCGGCACTGGTGGAATTTTTGTAATGAGACCGTCCTCCGAGTCCCTTTCGGCCGAGGTTCTTGTGATCGGCGCCGGGCCCGTGGGGCTCTTCCTGGCTCATCTGCTTGGACAGGCCGGCCTTAAAACCCTGTTGCTGGACAAACGAGCAGGGACCGAGGCTCCCTCCATGGCCATCGGCCTCATGCCGCCTTCCCTGCGCCTCTTTGCGCAGGTCCGGCTGTCGGACCTGCTGGTGGCCGCCGGAGTCCGTGTTCATGCCGCGGTGGTCCATGACCAGCATGAGCCCCTCGGCGAGCTCGATTTCACCACTCTTCCTCCGCCTTTCCCGTTTATCCTATCCCTGCCACAGGGCGAATTGATGCGCCTGTTGCGCGAACAATTGGCCCGCTGGCCTTCTGTGCAATTCATGTCCTCCTGCCGGGCCACTGGCGTATGCCAGGACAAGGACGGCATCCGGGTGCAAACCCAGAACGTCCTGACGGGCGAAGTGTCGAAGCATGCGGCCCGTTATGCGGTCGCCTGCGACGGCCACAACAGCGACCTTCGCCGCTTTCTCAACATTCCCCTCTCGTCAAAAAGTTATGCGCCCTCTTTTGTCATGGGCGATTTCCCGGATGCCACGGACTGGGGCGGCACGGCTCATCTCTTCTTTACTCCGGAAGGCTCCGTGGAATCTTTTCCTTTGCCCAGCCGGCGGCGGCGCTGGGTGGCGCTCTCTCCCCACGGGGGCCAGGACACCGCCACGCTGATCCAGCGTGTTCAAGCGATTACGGGCGTGCAACTGCCGGCCCACGAGGAACAATGGCACAGCTCCTTCATCCCGCGCCGCCAGCTCGCGCAGGCTTTTTATCGGGGGCGCGCCCTCTTGTGTGGCGACGCCGCGCATGTGATGAGCCCCATTGGCGGCCAGGGCATGAATACGGGCTTTGCGGACGCCTGGCAGTTGGCGGGCGCCCTGCGCCTGTTGCTCCGTGCGGGCGCCTCCGAGGTGCCTCTGCTGGCCGGCTATGAGTCCGCCCGTCGGCGGGCATTCCGCGCCGCCGCGAATCGCGCGGCCTGTGGGATGTGGCTCGGCGCCCACAGGGGCGCCGGATTTTCCGCCCTGCGCTCCCTGCTCATACGGCGCGTGCTTCTGCGCCCGCCTCTCTCGCTCCGCCTGCCGGCCTATTTTGCCATGCTCACGATTCCGGGAGGATTCGTGCCCGCCCCGGAGGCCTCATGAAAAAAGCCGCCCCCCTGTTCACGCAACAACGCCTGTCCAATCCCGAGGCCAAGCGCGCATTGAACCGGGAGATTTTTACCGCCGTGGCGCCGCGCTATCAAACCATCACCAGCCTGCTTTCCTTTCATCGTGACCGGGCCTGGAAAAAGCGGCTGGTTCAAGATCTGCCCGCCCTGGCCGCCCCGGTCTGCCTGGACCTGGCTTGCGGCACCGGCGACATCACCCTGCTCCTGGCTGAAAAATATCCTGCCGGGCGGATCGTTGGAATGGACCTGACCGAGGCCATGCTGGAGATCGCGCGCCAGCGCCCGGCGCCCGCCTCCATCGAATACCACTGCCGCGATATGGCGCAAACCGGCCTCGCGGAGAAATCCGTGGACCTGGTCACCGGCGGGTACGCCCTGCGCAATGCCGGCGATCTGCCCTCGGCGCTGGCGGAAATCTTCCGCGTGCTCAAGCCCGGCGGCTGGGCCGCCTTCCTGGATTTTTCCAAACCCCGCTCGCGCCTGCTTCAGTCCGTGGAAGCTTTCCTGCTGACGTTCTGGGGCGGGCTTTGGGGGTGGGTCTTCCATCGCAACCCCGGCGTGTACACCTACATCGCCGAGAGCCTCGCTGAATATCCCGACCGACGCCAGCTCCATCAGCTTTTCCGTGGCCTCGGCTTCGAGATTCACCGCTCCAGGCTTCACTTTTTTGGCGTCATGGAGCGGCTCACCGTCCGGAAACCGGACCTCCGGGAGCCGGGATGATCTTCCCCGATTTCTCCCGCCGCGCCAATTTGGTGGAGGAAATGGACCGGCCCGACAGCTCCGAGGAAACGCTCTTCCGAACCTTGAACCACTTTGGCCCCGTCAACCGCATCTTCTCGCGCTATCGGACCGTGCTGAACCGTTATGTGCTGTCCGATATGGCGCGACAGCCCACCCGCTCCCGCCGGCTGGCGGACCTTGGCGCCGGGGGGTGCGACATCGGGCGCTGGCTCATCTGCCGGTGCCGGGAACGAGGCCTGTCGTTGAAGATTACCGCCATGGAAAATGATCCGCGCGTGGCGCGCTATGCCCGGATGGCCTGCCAGGATTACCCGGAGATTGACGTGGTCGAACAAGATATCCGCGCCCCCCTTCCCCTGGAAGGGGTGGACTACGTCTTTGCCAACCACCTTCTGCACCACCTGCCGGACGAAGCCTGCCTGAACTTGATCCGCCAGCTTGATCGGGCGGCGCCCAGGCTGTACCTGCTCAGCGATATGATCCGCAGTCCCTGGGCGTACTATGGCTTTCTACTCGGCGCCGCGCCCTTTTTCCGAAACAGCTTCATCCTCCCGGACGGCCTTGCCTCCATCCGGCGGAGCTTCACCCTGGCGGAGGCGCGCGCCCTTCTACACGCCGCGAACCCCGCGCATCCCATCACCCTGCATCATCTGGCGCCCCATCGGTTCGTATTGGCCGGCCATCACCGCTGACGCGGGGCCGGTTTATTTTCTTCATGGACGATGCCGGACGAGGTATAGTGGGCGGCCATGATGACCAGCGACATGCTGATGACCGTGGAGGGAAACCCCTGGCTGGCCTGTGCCCTGGGCTTGGCCGCGCGGATTTTTCTGCCGGGCCTGGCCTGGGGGTGGGCGCTGGCCTTTCCGGCGTGGCCTGCCGCCATTCGGGGCGGCCGCTGGCTGGAGGCGGGCGCCCGGGTGGTGTTCGCCGGACTGTTGATCGCCCTGTTCAACGCCGCGTTTTTGGCGGAACTTGGGCTCTACACGAGCTGGTTCGAGTGGGCCAGCCTGCTCGCGCTCTCCGCGCCGGGCCTCTGGATGGGCCGCCGACAGATTGCAGAAAACGCCCGCTCAGCGGCGCCCGCCCTAGCCTTGATCCTTGCCGGATTCATCGCCATCATGCTCCTGCCCCGGCAGGGCGAATGGATCGTCGGCGGCTGGGATCCCGGCGTGTACCTGACCCAGGGCGTGCATGTGGGCCGCACGGGAACCTTCCGGCCGCCACCCGATCCGGTATATTCCCGAATGACTCCGGATGAGCTCCGCGTGTTTACCCGTGGCGTGGTCAACTTCACGGAGGGCCATCCGGTGTATCCGCTGGATCCCGAAACACGCTCCTTCCAGCTGTTCTTTTTCCGGCTGACGCCGGCCCTGATCGCCCTGCTCGAACATGGCGGAGGCTTGCGGGCCGCCGTCCGGGTCAATCTCTTCATGGGCTTTCTGGCCGCCTGGATGTTCGCGGCCTTGCTGGCCGCCATGGTTCGCCACCGAGGGCAGTTCGTTCTTTCCCTGCTCTTGCTGGCGGCCCATCCGCTCTGGCTCTACCACCTGCATATCCCCACCTCGGAATTGCTCCAATTCTTCCTGCTATGCGGCGCGGGGGCCATGATTCCCGTCCGATCAATCCGAATCGGGGGGTTGGCGCTCGCCTTTTTTGCGATGATGGCCAACCGCTTCAGCTTTCTGCCCTTTGGAGTATTGCTGATTCTGCTGTCCGCCCTGATGGATTTTCCGCGCGCCGACCGGAGGCGCGTGGCCCTGGAGCGCTGGGCGTTGCTCGGCGCCCTGGCCGCCGGCGTGCTGTATGATTATGCCACCGCCGCCGTCACCATCGAACGGCTGGCGTTCATTGTCCCCCAGCTCTTTCAACACGCCCTGTTTTTGCTGGTGTTGGTGCTGGGGGTGGATGGCGTGGCTGACAAAACGGCTTGGAGGGAGGCTGTCCTCAAGTTATTCCAGCGGATCGAGCCCTGGCTGGTGGCGGCCGGCGCCGCCGTCCTGGCCTCCGTGGTGGCGGGAGTCTTTTTTCTTCCCGGCGGGGCGCTCTATCGCATGGGGATCGAGCGCGCGTTCCCCTATTGGGGCGCTGGCTATCTGCTGGCCGCGCTGGCCGGCCTGATCTTTCTGCTGGCACATTGGCGCAGAGAGACCAGCCTCCTGAAGGCTTGGGTGCTGTTTCTGCTGGCCGCCACCGCCGTGACGCTGATGAACAAGGCCATTGCCAATCTTTATCCTTGGGCGACCCGCCGGTTTGTGGAGTTCACCGTGCCCTTGCTGGCCCTGCTGGGCGGGCTGGGCCTGGCCGGCTGGACCCACCGGCTGAAATCCAAGGCGGGCGGGATGCTCTCCCTCCTGTTGGCGCTCGCTGTCGTGGGCGCCTCTGCCCGGATGAGCTGGCATGCCTGGACCCGCACTGAATTCAACGGATTCTCGCGCATGATGGCCCAGATCGCGGAACAGGTGCATGACACGGACATCCTCGTGGCCGACCATTTCCTGTATGGGACGCCCCTGCGTTTCATACAGGGGCTGAACGTGCTCAACGGGGAGGCGCTCTGGACCCAAAAAAATCCGCGAGTCATGCAAAAGGCGCTCTCTACGCTGGCGTGCATCGCCCGCCCGGGCGAACGGATTTGCTTCCTGACCAGCGTTCCGGAAGGGCTGGGGCTTTACCCCGCGCCCATTGCCCCGGTGGAGTTGGTGTGGGAGTCCGATCCGTTTGATTTTGAGGATATCCAGCATCATCCCAGGGCCAGCGGATTTTCGCTGAGGACGCGGCATCGGCAGTTCCGGTTGTATGTCTGGACACCGGAAAACTGAACGCGCCGGCGGGACGGCATTTTAAGCCCCCGGCGGCCTTGTGTCGCTGGCCTGGCCCTGCATAGCGGATTCGCGAAGGGGGATGAATCCGTGCGGTGGTCACAGAACGCCACGCATGGAAGCGGGGGGGCGAATACTGGAAAAAAAGGCTTTCAGGGCTTGGACGTCCGCGGCGATTTGCAGACGCAGGCTTTCCAAGTCCTTGAATTGTTGGGGAGGGCGCAGGCGGCTGATGAAAGACAGTTCGACGGTTTGGCCATAGAGATCGCCCTCAAAATCGAACAGATGAATCTCCGTGATGTCCTCGGGCAGTGGGCCCATTTGCGCGGGATCGGGACGGAAGGCCGCGCCATTATAGCGGCGTCCCTGATGAACCAGGGAGGCGGCATAGACGCCAGGAGGGGGCTGGACCTCGTTATGGGGGTCCACATTGGCCGTGGGAAAGCCCAGGGTGCGCCCTACCTGGCGTCCGGGAATCACGTCTCCCAGGATGCTGAAGTGGCGGCCCAGCAGGGCGGAGGCCTCGTCGAGTCGGGCCTCAAAGACGGCCTTCCGAATGCGCGTGCTGGAGACCGGCTCTCCCTGCCAGGTTACTGGAGGAACCAGGGTGACCTTGAATCCATGCTGTTCGGCGAGCTGTTGCAGGAGATCCGGCGTACCGCGGGCGCGTCGTCCAAAGGTCCAGTTTTCACCGACCACCATGCCTTGGAGCCCGGGGATGCCGGCGGCCAAATCGGCGACAAAGGCCTCGGGTTCCTGGGCGGCGCGTTCCGGTGTAAAGGGCAGAACCAGGCACCCCTGGATGCCCAGCGGCTCGATCAGTTGGAGCTTGTGGCTGGTGGAGGTGAGCAATTTGGGGGCGCGCGCAGGATGCAGGATTTTGAGCGGGTGCGGATCGAGGGTCAGCACCCAGGCCGAGCCCTTGACCGCGGAGGCCTTTTCCACGGCCCTCTGAATGACGGCCTGATGGCCCTTGTGAATGCCATCGAAGGTTCCCGCCGCCAGAATGACCGGGCCGGGGGTCTTTTGCACGTCGGCCAGCTGTTGGACAACCTTCATTGATCCAGATCTTGGAGGGAAACGCGTTGAATGGGAATGATGCGCGCCAGGAATTGCTCCGTGGAAAGGCGCATCAATTCGTCCACGGGGATGGCGTTCGCCACCTTCAGCGAACCGATCCGGGTGCGGCGCAGTTCCTGCAGATGGGCGCCGCATCCCAGAGCCTGCCCGATATCCGCGCACAGCGTGCGCACATAGGTGCCCTTGGAGCACTTGACCTCAAAACGCGCCACGGGCGGGGTGTATTCCTGCAGGACAAACCGGTAGATGTGGATCAGGCGCGGCTCACGCTCGATGCTCTCGCCTTTGCGCGCCAGCTTGTAGAGCGGCACTCCGTCTTTCTTGATGGCGGACACCATGGGCGGGATTTGCTGAACATCGCCGGACCACATGGCCATGGCCCGTTCCACCTGTTCGCGCGTGATGTGAGAGGCGTCGGCTTCGGCCGTGATTTTTCCATCGGCATCCTGGCTGTCGGTGGCGATGCCCAGGCGCATGAGGCCCTCGTACACCTTGTCAAAGCCCATCACGGATTCGGAGAGGCGGGTTCCCCGCCCGGTCAGAATAAGCAGGAGGCCCGTGGCCATGGGGTCAAGCGTTCCGCCGTGGCCGACTTTCTTGAGTCCAAAATGCCGCCGGATCACGGCCACGATGTCATGGGAGGTTGGGCCGGAGGGCTTGTCCACCAGCAACAAGCCATCGAAAGGGTCCAGGGATTGGGGGGGCGCCGCTTTATCCGTTTTCATGCTCGTTTTCCATGGGCGGAGGGGCCTCCTCCGGCCCGCCCTCCGCGGCTTCCAACTGGGCAATCAAGGACAGCACGCGGTCTCCTTCCTCGATGGAAGGGTCCAGTTCAAAGGAAAGATGGGGTGTATATTTCAGGATGACGTTCTTGTGAACAATGGCCTGAATCTCACTGCGGTGATGCCGCAGAAGCGAAAGCATCCGCCCCCGCTCATGTGCATGGTCTCGAATGGAAACCAGCACGCGCGCGGTGCGCAAATCACTGCTGGTGATGACATGGGTGACGGTCACCGAGGAGAGGTCAAAGCCCGCTTCATTCAGCACTCGAAACAGGGCCGTGGCAATTTCGCGCTTCAGCAGTTCGTTGACGCGGGTCAGACGTTTCACACTCATGCCGCCACCGTCCTCCCCTCCGGTTACAATTGCTGGGCGATTTTCTCGACTTCGTAGAATTCCAGAATGTCACCGGGTTGGACATCGCCAAATCCGTCAATCCGCAATCCGCACTCCTGGCCTTCGCGAACTTCCGACGCATCGTTCTGGAAACGCTTGAGCGAAAGCAGGCTTCCCGCAAAAAGGGTCTCTCCGGCCCGTTGAACGCGAACCTTGGAACGGGAGGTGACGCGCCCATCCTTGACCATGCACCCGGCCACGGCGCCCTTCTTGCTGATCTCGAAGCGTTGGCGGACTTCCGCGTGGCCGATGACATTTTCCCGGGTGATGGGCTCGAGCAATCCGGTCATGGCGTCGCGCACGTTGTCCAGCAACTCATAGATGACGCTGTAGAGGCGGATTTCGACCCCTTCGCGCTTGGCCATGCCGCCGACCCCGTCCTCTTTGCCGACATGAAAGCCGAGAATAATGGCGTTGGACGCACTGGCCAGCAAAACGTCATTGCCGGTAATGTTGCCCACCCCCCCCAGAATGATGCGCATGGCCACTTTGTCGCTCTTAATGCCCATCAGGGCCTGTTGAATGGCTTCCAGCGAGCCCTGCACATCCGTCTTGAGCACCACGCGCAGTTCGCATTTTTCCTGCTGGGGCGTTTGCTTGAGCATGTCTTCCAGCGAAAGCCTCTTGGGACCCGCGGAGATGTTGTCCAGGCGCTTCTGGGCCATTCGCTCCTCCGAAATGGAGCGGGCCGCCTTGTCGTTTGAATAGATGACAAATTCTTCGCCCGGCTCGGGGACATCGGTCAGGCCCAAGCACTTGACGGCGGCGGAGGGGCCGGCCGTGCGCACCTTGATGCCCTGGTCGTTGATCAGGGCTTTGATTCTTCCCCAGTAGGGGCCGCAGACCATGGCATCGCCGACATGGAGCGTGCCGCGCTTGACCAACACATTGGCCGTAGGCCCCATGCCCGCTTCCAGGCGGGCTTCAATGACGTAGCCTTGGGCCCGCCGGTTGGAATTGGCCTTCAGCTCCAGCATTTCCGCCTGCAGAAGAATCATTTCCAACAGATGATCAATGCCTTCTCCGGTGGTGGCGCTCACGGGACAGCAGACCAGTTCTCCGCCCCAGTCCTCCGGAGCGAGCCCCTCCTGCTGTAGTTGGCGCTTGACACGGTCCACATTGGCACTGCGCAGGTCAATCTTGTTGATGGCCACCATCATGCAAACGCCGGCCGCCTTGGCATGCTGAATGGCTTCCTTGGTCTGTGGCATCAACCCGTCATCGGCGGCAATGATGATGACCGCAATATCAGTCAGGTTGGCGCCGCGGGCGCGCATGGCCGTGAAGGCCGCATGGCCCGGAGTGTCCAGAAAGGTGATGGATTGATCGCGATACTTGACCGTGTAGGCGCCGATGTGCTGGGTGATTCCGCCATTCTCGGTCTGCGTCACATGGGTGTTGCGAATTTTGTCCAACAACGAGGTTTTGCCATGGTCCACATGACCCATGAACGTGACGATGGGCGGGCGGTTGATCAGATCTTCCGTGCGGTCCACCGCCGGCTCCACCACCGGTTCCACCGGCTTGATGACCGGCTTGTGTTCCACAACCTTCTTCTCGTGTTCAAAGGCAAATCCATGCTTTTCAGACAACTGCTGGGCAATCTTCAAGTCCACCCGCTCGTTGATGGAGGCGAAGACGTTCATGGTCATCAACTCGGCAATGAGCAGGTTGGGCTTCATGCCCAGTTGTTCGGCGAATTCCTTGACGATGATGGGACCGCGGACGAGAATGGTCTTTTTTTCTGGCGGAGGGGGCGGCGGAGGAGGAGGAGTTTTGACCGGGTCGGCGGGCTTGGCGGCCTGCACGGACGGCTGTTTCTGCACAGGTTTTACGGCCTCCGGCTTGGCTCCAAGGCTGGATCGAACCAAGGCAACCTGTTCCGCCGTCAGGGCGGCCATATGGTTTTTGGCCTCCACCTGCAAGCCGTGGAGGCTCTCCAGCAAATCCTTGCTCGGGATATTCAGTTCTTTGGCCAGTTCGTGAACTCTCATGCTTCCTCTTTGCCGTGCTCCTGTTCAAAGGCTTTCTCAGCGGCCGCGCGCACGGTCGCCGCAGTCTCTGAATCAAAGCCTTCCACTGATTCCAAATCCGCCAATTCCGCGGCCAGAATGCCTTCCAAGGTCAGGAATCCAGCGTGAACCAGTTTGTTGGCTTGCTCGCCACCGATGCCCTCATAGCTGGCCAGTTTGGCCACTGCGCGGGCCACCTTTTCGTCAAAGCCAACGTCCGCCTCATCCTTCTGGATATCAATCTTCCAGCTCGTCAACTTGGCCGTCAGCCGGGCGTTCTGGCCTTTCTTCCCAATGGCCAGTGAAAGTTGGTCGGCTTCCACAATGATATGCACGGTATGGGCTTCTTCATCCACCGTCAGTCGAATCAATTTGGCCGGCGCCAGCGCATTGCTGACAAAGGTCTTCACATCATCATGCCAGCGGACAATGTCAATTTTTTCGCCGGAAAGCTCCCGAACGATGTTTTTGACGCGGATACCCCGCATGCCCACGCAGGCGCCGACGGGATCCACCTTCTCATCATGAGAAACCACGGCAATCTTACTTCGAAAGCCGGCTTCCCGGGCAATCCCCTTGATTTCCACCGTTCCGTCTGCAATCTCGGAAACCTCCAGATTAAAGAGCTTTTGAACAAAATCCGGGTGGCTTCTGGACAGGATGATCTGGGGTCCCTGCGGATTGTTGTCCACGCTGACAATGTACGCCCGGATGCGGTCGCCCACCTGGTACTCCTCTGTCGGAACCCGCTCGCGCGAGGGCATCAGGCCTTCTGCCTTGCCCAAATCCACGACCACATCACTGCGTTCAAAGCGGCGGACTGTTCCGCTGACAATTTCCCCGGGCCGGTCTTTGTATTCCTCAAAGACCATTTCTTTTTCGGCTTGGCGGATTTTGTGGAGGATGGCCTGTTTGGCCGCTTGCGCGGCAATGCGCCCAAAGTTCTTTGGGGTGATCTCCATTTCCAGAAAATCGCCCAATTTGGCGTTTGGATCGAGTTTTTTGGCGGCGGGCAGGAGGATCTGATCGTGGGGCTCTTTGACCGTTTCCACCACTTGGACCTTTGCCCAAGCCCGGATATCGCAGGTCTTTCGATCAATGGCAATCCGGACGTCCTTGGCTGGGCTGACGCTCTTTTTTGAAGCGCTCATCAACGCCGATTCAACGGCAGAAATCAGGGTTTCACGATCAATTCCCCGCTCCCGCTCCATATATTCAAGCACAGCCAAAAGGTCATTATTCATCAGTCATCCCCCCTTTTTTGGGGTTAAACACGCCAAACAAGCCAATAGACACAAAAGAGTGGGTGACAACCCACTCCAAAGTCGGTCGGCTCAATGAATCAGGACGGGACTCTACATTCTTTGTCCAAACGGGGTCAAGACTCATTTTTTCTTTGTCGGCGCTGTCTGGGTTAAATCAGGCAGATGAATTAACCTTTCTATGCCATTGTGTTCGTCTGACGCCTTTCTATGCTTTGGAGTGGGTGGACGTGTTTGGAAAAAGTGCCACAGGATGCAGGGGGGGGGCGAATGGGCAGGACGGCACCGATTCTGCTTGTTCGCGGTTCAGCAAATAAACATTGATGAATACCGGTAACATTTGGTAGGGTCTATGGGTGGTGTTCTTCATGGGTGCTCATTCTGCATATTGTGGGGGTGTTGGATGGGAAGTAAAACGTTTGATTCAATGGTTTTTTGCCTTTTTACGAGAGGTTTCTGTTTACAAAAAACCAAACAGATTGTATGTATACGAGTGGAAGTGGGGTCAGCATTTTCAAAAAGTGAGCAATTGTCCACCCGTGTGTGTCTCAATTTATGACGCGCACGGGGGGAGCTTTTGGATATGAGCAGAATAAGACATAGCGCAAAACTGCTTCTGGTGATGGCGTGCTTGCTCGTGGGGTGGGCGCCTATTTCGCAGGGTCTGATCGTGACCTTGTCCGCCTTCACGACGTACGCGCTCACGGGACCGAGCGGGGCTCCCCTGGCGGAGGGGTCCGTGGTCATGATCATTGGCAGTTTGGATTCGACGCCGGATCCCATGGCGGAATGGGGTGGAGCATTGATCGCAGATTCAACAACTGGAGACGATATATTCATTGGTGTCGCCTATGTGCTGGACGACGGAACCATCAGCGCGGGTGGATTCAAGTATGACTCCAGCATGGTGAATTATCTGTATTTGCGTTTTTTTGACACCACCAGTTACCCCATTTGGAGCGGTACAAATGCCTGGGGCACGACCGATGTATGGGGCGTGACCAACCAGTTCCAGTTTGTGAGCCTGGACTTTGCGCCTGATCACCCTTATGGAGTCGGGCACACCAATCTTTTTGTGATCATTCCGGAGGCGGGCACAGGAAATTATATGCTGATGGCATTGTTACTGGGAGCGGGATGGGGGCTTTATGGGGCTAAAAAGGGCAGGCACGCAAAGGTTCGTATTCGGAGTCGTTGATTGTTGGAGTAAGGAGCATGAAGCCGCTTGTACACAGAGGGCTGATCGGAAGAATTTGGGCCACGTTGGTGGCGCTTGCCGCCACGCTTGTGTTCCAGCCTACGGCTTTATCCCAGGAGTTGAGCTACCCGCTCTACATTGGCACGTCCAGGACGATTTTGGATGAGTTTGGCCGCCGCGTCCAAGGCGCCGCTGTTTTGCCTCCGGAAGCCTGCGACCGCGTGGAAGTTCTCGCGACCAGCGACGGGGGCATTTACCCACCCTCCAAATGGGGGACTCCTGACCCGCGCAATGTGGTCATCACGGGCGGGGTTTCCCATATCGGAAACCTGACGGCCCTTGGGCTCACGAATTCCGGGATATTCTCCATTGTATTGGCTACCAACCAACCGGTCTACAATGCCCGGTTGTTTGTCCGGGTTTTTAACGCCCCCTCCCGTAGTACAGCCTCTTTTTATGCCGATTCCGAGGTCTTTACCAATCAGGGCACCCATATCCTGTACGATGTTCAGCTCTCCGCCATGATTCCCCTGGATCCCGACGATGACGATTTCGATGGCTTGAACAATTCCTGGGAGAAGAGCTACGGCACTGATCCTCTCCGTGGAGATACTGACGGCGACGGCATGGGCGATTGGCAGGAAGTCCGCGCCGGCACCGATCCGCTGGACGCCGATTCCCTGTTCATCATGGCTTGGGTCCGGGCCGGCGAGGAGCATTCCGCTGTGGTGGCCTGGGACTCCATCCCCGGCAGGCTCTACCAGGTCGAATATACGCCTGACGATTTGCGGGACAACCCGGTGTATCAGAATGTCAGCGCGGTGCTCACCGCCTCCAGCTCCGTGACCGAGGCGACGGTGCCCAACGGCCTCTTGAGCAATGAAGGCCACTTCCGAATCCGTCTGGTGGAGGAATGAAGTGGGTTATGGAAGCGAAGACATGATGAATCGAGCTGGAAAACAGAGTCCTGTTTGCGGCGTTAAGGCGATGAAGAGGGTCCAATATATGGAAGTGGAAGCCATGAACCGGCGCGAGCGGCGGGCGGGTGTTTTATGCACAGCCGGAGAGAGGCGGGCGGCATGAAGACGGTGAACCTCAAGCAAACATCCAACCGCGTGGCCAGGATTTTCCAACCCTTGGAAAATCTGTGCAAAAAGTTTCCAAGGGTTGGAAACTTTTCCCGATTTTTTTCCAATCCTTGGAAGATTTTTGGATTCGAGCGTACAACCTTTTCCCCGGCAGACATTCGCGTGCCTCCGAGCAGATTCTTGGCCCTGAACCATGCAAAAGTGAATGTGTACGGCCTGACCCTTGGCTTGATTCTGGGGATTCTTCTTGCTGGAAGCTTGAGTGCGCTGGCGGAGACGGTTTTCTGGCGGTCCGAGGCTTCGAATGGGAACTGGGATTCCGGGCAGGGGTGTGGTGAGATTGGCACCCCCGCCAGTCCGTGGTGGTATAATACATGGACTACCAATAATTCCCGTGGCCGTCCGGACTGCTATGGACAGCATCAATTGGAATTCGGCAACAATTCCCATTTGACCATGTCGTTGAACAACGGCTGGTACAACCTCAACCAGATCAACTTCCCGGCGGCGGCCACCTCGGTGCGTACGTTTAATGACAATGGGTTCAATACGACGAATTCCGGGGCCAAGATAGAGAACAACTCCACGGGTGCCCATGTATTCAATTGCCAGGTGGCTCTCTGGGCGGCGACGCAGTTCAACCCCGTCAGCGGAAGCCTGGCCTTTCACAACAACATCTGGAATAACGGGTTTTGGATGGATGTTTATGGGGATAATGGCAACACGCTGACCCTGGGTGGAATTCTGAATCAGGGGGGCGGGCTTGCCGTCAAGCAGAACAGCTTGGTTCTGCTGACCAATAATAACACCTTCAGCGGCGGGATCTGGGTGGAAAAAGGGGTGGTGCGGTTGAGTGGACACACCAATGCGGTGGGTGAGGGTCCGGTCAATGTGGGAACCAATGCGTCGCTGGAATTGAATATGGGCAGTAACCATAAGCCGGTGGCGGCGCGCTTGTATGGGACCGGAACGAACGCGGTTGGCGCTATGAGGAAGATTGGGTCTGGCACGGATGTTTGGTGGGGGCAAATCTGGCTGGGGCAAAATGCTCGAATCAATGCGGATGCGGGCGGCCTGGATTTTCGCAACATCATGGATCTGAACACCAACACCCTGTATGTGAACACCACGGTGAGCATGAACATGCAGTCTGGCGCGTCCTTCTCGAACGCCACCAAGACGGCCGGCGATGGCGCCTTGGTCAAGGAGGGGTCCAGCTTCTTCCTCCTGCGCCCCAGTTCTGATTTGCGCGGCAACATCCTGGTGAATCAAGGCGAATTTCGCATTGGCGCCAACGCCTCTGGCTCAGGCTTGGTGACGGGCGGAACGCTTTTCATGAATGCCAATACCAAGCTCAGTTCGGATGGGAACACGGCGCGCACGATTTTCAAGAATGTGACAATCACCGGCGGCGTGGGGTTGGCCATTAACAGCTCGGGCGGCCTGACCCTCCACGGAAACGTAGATTTGGGCGGCGGATTTCGGAGTGTTTCCAATGACAACTCCGTCACCATGGGTGGCGTAATTTCCAATGGCGGCTACAACAAGGCTGGAACCAACACGCTGATCATGACCAATGTCAACACGTATGCCTTGGGCACCCTGGTCTCTGCGGGGGTGTTGCAGGGCGACACCAAGGGCCTGAGGGGGTTTATCACCAACAATGCGCAACTGCACTTTAATCAGGCCGTCAACAGCAC
>CAZFSE010000043.1:0-25725 GCA_964521805.1 uncultured Verrucomicrobiota bacterium | reverse complement strand
GAATGACGCCAATTATGGCCTCCTGCGCTTCTTCCTGAACGAACTCGCGGGCGAGGAAGAGACAATCACCGTCCTCCTCAAGCCGAACGCCGGCGCCGGCAATACGCTCAGTGATGTCGAACTCTTCTCCAACCTGAACCGGCGCGACTTCGCCGTCCTGCCGGGCGAGGAAGATCCCGACAGCGTGACCACGTCCAGCGCCAGCACCTATTACCGGGCCTATCCCATGACCGATATCGGCGGGGGCACGTACGCGGCCACCATCAAGGCCAGCAAGTGCGGCGCCTACCGCATCAATGCCCGCTACAAGATCAACGGCTCGGCCTACCACTACTACACGGACAATGCCCTCCGCCGCGACTGCGCCGTTGTCGTCTCGCCGAAGAAGGCGCTCCAAACCGTCATGTACGAGCTCAACCCCCTGTTTGCCGAGGCCACCAGCGCCGACTTCAACGGGCGTAGCACGTTTGAGGACATGTACAAGGTCAACACCAACAGACTGGATCGCATCAGCACCAATGTCTTGAAAAACCTGGGCGTCAATATGATCTGGCTCCAGCCCATTCACCCCATCGGCACCGAAGGCCGGCAAATTGATCCGATCACCGGGACCTACTATGACCCCGGCAGTCCCTATGCCGTCCGCAATTACTGGCAGGTCAACTCCGTCCTGGGCAACCCGTCCGGCACCGACCGCGCCATGACGGAGTTCACCAACTTCGTCCAGGCCATGGACGCCACCGGCATCGGCATCATGCTGGATGGCACCTTCAACCACAGCGCGTGGGATTGTGAAATCGGCCAGCCCGCCGTGGACATGTTCGGCTTCCCGGATGCGTCCGCCTTCATCCGCGACGCCGTGCCCTCCTGGTACGCCAAGGAAGGCCGCTACGACCAGATGGCCACCTACTTCGGGAGCATGAGCACCAAGGACATCGCCCCCGCCCCCGACCGCATTGACTTCGGCAAGTGGTACGACGCCGCCGAGTTCTACTTCGGCACCTACGACTGCCTGGTCCAGCGCGCCCCCGCCGACACCAACTGGGCCTGGTCCAGCCAATGGTATAATCGCTACCTGTTCGAGTACGATTATCTCGAGCCGCTCTCCAATGCCACCAAACAGCTCTGGGAGTACTTCGCCTACTATCCCATCTACTGGCTCGAAAAGACCGGCCACCCCGAAGGAACGGATAAGAGCGAGTCCTACAAGGGCATTGATGGACTGCGGTGCGATTTCGCCCAGGGGCTCCCCTCCGACTTCTGGGAATACGCCATCAACAAGACCCGCTCCGTCAAGTGGGACTTCCTTTTCATGGCGGAATCCCTCGACGGCTACCGTACCGTCAACAGCGACAAACATCATGGTGTCGGCTACCGCTCCGCACGGCACTTCGACATCCTGAACGAAAACATGGTGTACTACTGGCGCGACAACTTCTTTAATGAGTACAACGGCGGCCAGAACAACCCCGGCGTCCCCAACCGGACCACCTCGCCCACGCAGACCCAGTTGGACAACCGCAAGGACGCCTTCCGGAACGTGCCGCTTCTGCTCAACCTGACGTCGCACGACGACATCTACGCCACCTACCACCAGCCCAGCATCCTGCAGGCCTACGCCACCGTCTCCGCCATGGCGGGCGTGCCCATGATGATGTACGGCCAGGAGGCGGGCGCGCAGAACGACTTCAACACGTATTACCGGGATGTGGGGCCGGGCTCGATCGAGAAGGCCAACAACTACACCTACTACGAGCTGAACTTCGGCAAGTCCATCGTCAACTTCAAGCGCTACAACTGCATGACGAGCGTCTGGCATCAGGGCGCCACCTGGATGCCCACCCTGCGCGAGACCTATGGCAAGATCTCCCGCGCACGGCAGAACTCCCCCGCCCTCCAAAGCCAGAACGACTACTTCCTCTCGACCACGGCGGGCGGCAAGGATGAAAGCATCTTCGCCGTCGCCAAGTTCGAGGCGCCCGGCGTCAGCGCCGCCACACAGGATGTCGTGCTGGTCTTCGTCAACAACGACTGCCAGACCGCGCCGGACCGCGCCAATGTCTACACGCTTAACGCGGACTACAACGGAAAAAATTGGTTCGGCATCGAGGACGCCAAGCTGTACAACGTGGTCAACCTGCTGGGCACCGACCCTAAAAAGCCGGTATGGGCTACCGCCAAACTGGGCTCCGAAATCAAGACCAACTTCTATGTCGGCCTCAATGGCGATCCCTGGGCTACCAATGAATGGCAGATTCAATATCTCAAGCTCATTGACACCGCCGCCACCTACCCCACCAACCAGCAGGGCCTCTACGCCGGCTCCGCCTACAGCCAATGGGATCGCGACAACGACGGACTGCCCACCTGGTGGAAGGATAAATATGGCCTTGGCCCCTCCGACGGCCCCAACGGCGACAAGGATGAAGATGGAGCGAGCAACTATGAGGAACTGCTCGCGGGCACCCACCCTAACAGCGCCAGCGATGTGCTGGAAGTCATGCTGAACATGAACGGCAACAGCATGGAGATTGACTGGAGCGGAAAGACCAACATCAATTACCACGTCGAACGCGCCCAGGAACTCTTCCCGAATCCCAGCTGGCAGAGCATCTACTTTGGGACCGCACTGGATGAAGACGAGGGCATGGTGGATAACAGCCTCAACGCCACAGGCCAGTACTACCGCATCCGCGTCAAACCCTGACCGGCAGATCCTTCAGCAAACAAAAGAGGCCGCCCTGGCGGCCTCTTTTGCTTTTCTGATCCTCGTTCCAAGTAGTCATTCAATGACCTCCCATCGCCCACCCTTGTCGGGACCGATCCGAAGAAATAGATCCTCTTTCTTATTCTTCTTTGTTGCCTTTGTTACCTTCTGTGAAAATTCTTTTTCAGCAGGAGATCAGATAATCCGCCATAACCTGGGCCGCGACGTGCGCGCCGCCGCGCGGAAGGGTGGCGGAGGGCTCAGGGCAGTGTTCGATGGCTTTCAGGGCCTCTAGCAGATCGCCGCCATACAGCCGCTCGGAGGGGATGTGCACATGGCGGCAATACTGTTCAATGGCCGTCACCAGCACGGGATACTCAATGAAGTCGGCCCGGTCGGCGTAGAGGATCGGCTTGCGGTTGACCACGCACTCGGAAAGTATTCCAAAGCCCGGCTTGGTGATGACCATGTCCGCCGAGGCCAGCACGTCGGAAAACGGGATCACGTCCCGGTCCACCGCGTGGATGTTCGAGCGGTTCCAGGCCAGCGGACGGACGGTGAAGAACTCGTAGTCTGTTAATTGCTCGACGCAGCGCAGGGTTTCCTCGTCCCAGTCCAGGGTCGTGAACGACAGCAGGACCCACTTTTTATCGGGCCGGCATCCGGTGTGGGCCACCAACTCCGCCCGCCGGGCCTGTCCCGGCTCGGCCATGAGCGGAATATCCAGCGCCTTCTGGAAGGCGCTCATGGGGCCGGAAAAGGGCGGCTTCAACAGCAGGTCCACCTGGGCATAGGCACGCTGAAAATGCTCGATGATCGGACGCCACCGGGCGTCCGTCTCCGCGAACGGCTCGTAAATCCAGTCCCAGGACAAGTTGGCCTCGGCTAGCACGGGCAAGCTCAGCGACTTGGCCGCCTCAATCGGTATGGCCGGGATGTCCGACACCACCAGATCCACTTCCTCGCGGCGCAGAAAATCCTGCTCTTGCCGGAACAGCTCGTCCCGGCGCTGATAGAGGGCTGTTATTCGCTCCAGGGTAGCCGTCACATCCACCCGGATGGAATCCAACTGCACCATCCCTACGTCAAACGATCCGGCCCGAAAACGGTTCATGGGCGAGGCGAGGCGGCTCCGCAGAAAGGCCTCCGGCAAATCGCTGACGATCACCACCTCCGCTTCCGGGCACAGGCGGTTTAAGGCGCGGATGATGTCGCAGGAGCGCACTCCATGCCCATAGCCGTGGGCAGTGATATAATAGGCCAGCCGTTTTTGCTTCATGGCCCCGCATTAAACCCCTCCCCGCGCAAAAAAACAGGCAAATAATTCGCGATTGTGTTCAAGCCTCCGTCTGATAAGCTGGCCAGATGCAACCAACAAAAAAATGTTCGCATGTCTTTTTCTGGGTTTTGCTAAGCGCACTGGGCATGTTCCTGCTGGCCAGCCTGTTCATGAATGCCGGACTGCTGATGGCCCTGGCGGGCCGGGGCGCCGGGGGCCTGCAGGAGCAGGGTGTGGATGAATTTCCCGAGCTGACCGAAACCTGGACCTACGGGACGGGTGAAACCAAGGTGGCCCACATCGCCTTCGTCGGCATCATCACCCGGGAATTTGAGGAGCGCCTCTTTTCCATTCAGTATGACCGGGTGGAGGACGCTCTGCGCCAGATCCGCGCCGCGCAGAATGACGAAGGGGTCAGAGCTATCCTGCTGGAGGTGGATTCACCCGGCGGCGAAATCACCGCCAGCGATGAAATCTATCATGCCCTCATGCAATTCAAGGCCAGCCAGGACGACCGCAAGGTGCTGGTTTTTGTGCGGGACCTCGCCGCTTCTGGAGGGTACTACATCAGCGCGGCCGGTGATTGGATCATGGCCCAGCCCACCAGCATCCTGGGATCGATCGGCGTGATCATTCAAACCTACAATTTCAAGGGCTTGAGCGAGAAAATCGGCGTGACGGACACCACCATCAAATCGGTGGCCAACAAGGATCTGCTCAACCCCTTCCATGACGTGTCCCCCGAACAACTCGGTATTTTCCAAGCCACGGTGGATGCCTTCCATGAACGATTTTTCCAAATCATCCTGGAGTCCCGGAAAATGGATCCAGACCAACTGCGGCCCATGGCGGACGGGCGAATCTTCAGCGCCGAGACCGCCCTGAAGGCGCGGTTCATTGATGAAATCGGCTATTGGGATGAAGCCAGGGCCCGCGCGGCCTCCTTGCTGGAAGAGGACTCCGTCAAGATCATCCGCTATGAACAACCGCAGAGCTTCTTCGACCTGTTCGCGCAAGTTCGCCTGCCCAAGAATCCTCTCATGACCCTTCAGAGGCAAACCCCACGGTTCCAATATCTCTGGAAACCCTGAGCGGCGGCCTTTGCTCGCTTGGCCGTTCCGGCCTTCAGCCCCAAAGGGGCGACACATACCAGCCCAGGGCATGCCTGCCGCGACGCCTGCGGCGCAGGCAGGCAACGCCCTGGGTATCAGTCAAACCAATAAAGTGCACCCTGAAGGGGTGCGACAATCTACCGTCGTGCGCACCGTTCCAACCCTTTGCCGCCCCCCCATCGGCCATGTCACGCCCTTTCAGGGCTCAATCAATTTGTACACCTCAGTCCCAGGGCGTTGCCCTGGGCTGGTATGTCATCGCGCCTTCAGCGCTCCGCACAAGAATCAACATTCCGGCAAAGATGGCCATGAGATCGGGTTTCGGCCCATATGGCGCTAACGAATGTAGCTCAGATAATTCTCCCGATGCACCACGGCATAGGAAGCCTTCGGATAATTCGCGGCCCAATCCTTCGGCGGGCGCACAGGCGTGGGGCTCCATTTCATTTCCAAGGCAGTCAGTTGTCCACCGTCCTCTTCGACCAGATCAATTTCCTTGCGGTCATGTGTCCGCCAAAAATAATTTTGTGGCGCTCGTCCGCTGTATAGATTGAATTTGAACCTCTCCATGATCGCATAGTTTTCCCAGAGCGGCCCGGCGTCATCGCGCAGATGAAGCGGGTTGAAGTTGTTGATCAGCGCATTGCGAATTCCATTATCCATGAAATAATACCGTTTTGTCTTGCTGATTTCCTTGCGCAGGTTGCGTGAAAATCCCGAACGGGCCTGGATCACAAAGACCTTTTCCAGCAGGTCAATGTAACGTTCAACGGTGTTTTTGCTCATGCTCAACTGACTCCCAAGTTCAGCGAGAGACACCTCGTGCCCAACCTGGAATGCCAGCAGTTGGAGAATCCTGATCAACTTGTCCGCATGACGGATGTCCTCCATCTGGAGAATATCCTTGAAAAGGTAACTGCTGACCAGTTCGCGCAGGTAAAGCGCCCGCTGTTCATTCGAAGCCATCAGCACCACCTCGGGATATCCTCCATAGATCATCCGAGTCTCCAACATCGCGGCTGTCTCCGCGGCCGTTTCACGCTCGCAAATTTCCATCTGGGCCAGCGGAAGCATCAACAACGTATACTTCCTCCCTGTAAGGGGTTCGCCGGTTTGATGAGCGAGGTCAAACAACGAGGATCCGGTCGCGACAATTTTAAGTCCGTCAATGTGGTCCAGCATCAGCTTCAAATTAAGACCAATCTCCCGGACATACTGTGCCTCGTCCAGGAGCAACAGTTTTAGCGACCCGACAAGCGCCTTTAGCTCTTCGATCGACTGACTCTCAAGGTAATGTCTCGAATGAATGTCTTCGCCCGAAAGGAGCAAATACTCCTCGTTTACCGTTTCTGCAAAATGCTTAAGCAACGTTGTTTTACCAACCCTGCGCGGTCCATAAATGACAATGGCCTTACCGGGACAAACAAGGTCTTTCAGCCGGTTGAGCTGTTTTTGAGGTATATATCCGCTCTTCATTCTGACTGTTATATTATTAATACGGTCATTATACAAGCTGTATTTTATCATTCTGTCTCTCCAGTGCTCGGCGGCATATTTTTCCGCCACAAGAAACTTCCGCCATATGGCGCCGGCCAGCCGTCTTTCTCTTAATTTTCAGCGTCGTTCTGACGATTCACGAATGGGAAAGACTCGCGTTTGAGGAAAAACGGACCTGTCCGGCGCAAGGATGCCGGGAGGGCCATGAGGCGAAAGTGTGCGTTCATGCAGATTTATAGCAATATTCCGGCGTTCACCGTCTGGAAGAACTATGCCTATAACATCAACGCCCTGAGCAATTCGATCGCGCGCCTCTCCTCGGGCCTGCGCATCATCAACGCGGGCGACGATCCTGCCGGGCTGGCCCTCAGCCAGCGTCTGCGCACGCAGTACCGCAATACCGCCGCCGCAGCCTCCAACGTCGAAAACAAGATCAGCTACCTCACCACCGCCGATGCCTGGGCTCAGAAAATTTCCGACGCCATGAGCCGGATGTCGGAGCTGGCGATTCTGGCGAACGACGGAACCCGAAGCGCGGAGGAGCGCGCGGAGATGCAGATTGAGTTCACGCAGATGCAGAAGGAAATCCAGCGCATCACCAGTGGGGCCACCGCCGCCGCAAAATACAACGGCCTTTATCTCTTTCGGGGCGGCAACGGCGTTCCCACGGTCACCGGGGACGGCGTGGAGCCCCGGGTTCTCTATCTGCAGGTTGGCCCCGATGGCAATCAGGTGTTCAAGGAGGAGTCCATCAACCTGACCACCACGAATTTCACCCTGATTGGTTCGGTGGTGAATTACAGCTACGGCTCCATCAACATGACCGTACTGGGCTCCACCCATCAATCCGTCCGCTGGGCCAGCCTGATTGCGGGCGAGCATTTGAGCATTGCCACGCAATCGGTCGCCGCCACGGCCATCGGAAAAATACAACTTGGGCTGGATTATCTGAATCTCAAACGGGCCATTTTAGGCGCCGAGCAAAGCCGCATGGAAATCACACTGGATGGGCTCCGCGAGTACGAACTCAACGAGCGTGATGCAGAGAGCCGCATCCGCAATGTGGACGTGGCCCAAGAAGTCACCCGCTACTCGCAGTACCTGATCCTGACCCAAATCGACATGGCCATGCTGGCACAGGCCAACGCCCTGCCTCAAAGCCTCGTTGGCCTGCTGATCACCGGTGCTTAATTCGCGGGCGGGACAGGAGGCTGGGCGCCACCCTTCATGTTGCCGTACATGCCAATGACGGCATCCGTCATGTCCATGACCTGCGCGCCCTCGGGTGTTTCAAAGACAAACAGGGAGTCATCCATCTTGGGATTGATGGAGACATCGCTGTACTGCTGGCTGAACATTTCCTGGCCATCCTTGCCATAGAACGCCGACTTGCGGGGCAGGCCATCGCTTTGCGCCACCCAGAACTTCGCCTTTTCAGGAACGACCGGCATCATTTCCTTCATTTTCTCCATGTCGCCCGCTAATTTTCCTTCCAGCACATCCACTTTTTCGCCGGCGATCTCTTCTTCACCCAGATAAGCCAGCGTGGCCTTGTCCACTCCTTGGAAGGGATTCACCTCGGATTGCGGCCCCTGGCCGCCCATGCCGCTCGCAAAATCCTCGCCCAAGACTTCCTTGATCTTGGCCGTGTTCATGGTCTGCACCATCTTCATGGCCGGCATGTAGGTATAGGTCATCTTGCCGTCATATATGATGGTCTGCTGCATATTCGCGGGCGGGATGGTCATCTCCATGCGCATCTTGGAATCCTTGACCCACATCTTCCCGTTAAACGTCATCTGACTGCCCATCATGCTCATGGACATCGTCATGGTCTGGGAGTAGCACTTGATCCCTTCGGCCCGGGAGACAATCTTTTGAATATCATCGGAGGAACCCGCCCAGGAACAAACGCTCAAACACAGGGAAAATACCAGCAAGAAACTCAGCAGGCGTCGCATCATCGTCTTCTCCTTTTTGTTAAAGAAAACCCACAACAAATGAAACCGTGCAAAAGTATAGCGCCTTTCCCTTCCCACGCAAACGCATTTCTAGCGCTCTTTTTTCTGGGCCTCGGCGGCGGAGATCCCCAGATCGAAGGCGTTGATGTTCTTCTCCACGATCGAGGGCCCCTTGCGGTCAAACATCACGCGAATCTGCTCGCGCAATTCGTCCGGCGAAAAAGACAGGACGAAGGAGGCCATCCCCAGGATGACCACATTGGCCGCCCGGCGGGCATCGGCCTCTTGCGCCAGGGCGTCGGCATCCAGCAGGATGTGGCGGGGCCATTCCTGAATGCGCCGGTGCAAGGCTTCCACCGAGGGATACTTCGCCGTATTTTGAACCGGGTTGCGATTGGAAATCAGCCAGGCGTCCGCCTTCAGCCAGGGCAGATAACGCAAGGCCTCCATCGGCTCGGTGGCAATCAACAGGCTGGCGGTTCCCTCGGGGATAATGTCCGATGCGATGGGCTTTTCGCTCAGCCGCAGATGCGAGACCACGGAACCGCCCCGCTGGGCCATGCCATGCACCTCGGACTGCTTGATGTTCAGGCCCCGCTTCAAGGCGGCGCCACCGATAAGGTTGGCAATGGTCAGCAACCCCTGCCCCCCCACCCCGGCAATGACAATATCCTGTTGAATGCTCATGATAAAACCTCTCTTGTCCTACAGTTTAATTTGCACACACGCCCGGCGTGCAATGATGACGGACGGCCCCTTGTACGCCATCTCCTGCTTTAAAATTTCCACATTGGCCAGATGGTTCGTCGGCAGAGGCACCACCACGTGCAGGTGCTCGGGCTCCACACCCAGCCCGAGGAGGATGGGCTCCAGCCGCTGGTAGGCGGAACTGTCCTGGCCGCCGGTCATGCCAGTGGTCAGGTTGTCGCCAATCACCACCGTCACCGGCGCCTTCTCCACCACGATGTCCACCAGGCCGGTCATTCCCGAATGCACAAACGTGGAGTCGCCGATCACCGCCACGGAGGGATGCTGGCCGGCATCCGCCGCGCCCTTGGCCATGGTGATGGAGGCGCCCATGTCCACGCAGGAGTTGATGGCTTCATACGGCGGAAGCGCACCCAAGGTATAACAGCCGATGTCGGAAAAGATCCGGACGCCCGGAAAGCTCTTGATGGCTTCCAGGATGAAGTCAAACGTGTTGGCGTGCGGACAACCCCGGCACATGGAGGGCGGACGGCCCACCACCTCTTCCGGAATCTTCTGGATTTCGGGCAAAGGCAGGCCCAGCGCCTTTGCGATCAGGCGCGGCGTCAGCTCGCCATCGCGAGGCAACGAGCCATCCAGGCGTCCATGCACCTTGGGGCCGCGCGAGGTAATGCCCTTCAGGGCCTCCTCGACCAGCGGGTAGCCATCCTCAAAAACCATCAGCGCGTCGCTCATCGCCAGCAATTCTTCCACCTGCCTGCGTGGCATGGGATACTGCCCAATCTTGAGCAACGGATAGGGGCATCCCTTCTCCCCAAACACCTCTTGAATGTAGTTGAAGGTGATGCCGCAGGCCACCAGCCCCAGTCTACGATCCACGCCCGGCGTCAGGGTGTTAAACGCAGAGGCCTCGGAATCCGCCAGAAACAGGGCGCCCTTCTTCACAAGCTGGGCGTAGTTGCGCCGCGCGATGGCCGGCAACAGCACAAACTGGCGGGGGTCGGCAGGCAGATGCAGGGCGTTCTGCTCACGCGGTGTTTCCACGCGCCGAATGACATTCGCGCGCGAATGCGCCATGCGCGTGGTCAGGCGGACCATCACCGGCACGCCGTGCCGCTCGGAATAATCGAACGCCTGAAGCGTTACATCATACGCTTCCTGCTGGCTCGAAGGCTCAAAGATGGGAATCTGCGCGAACTGCCCATAGAAGCGGCTGTCCTGCTCGTTCTGACTGGAATGCATCGAGGGATCGTCCGCAACCACCACCACCAGGCCGCCGTTGGCGCCGGTGATGGCCGAGTTGATGAACGCATCCGCCGCCACGTTCAGCCCCACATGCTTCATGCAGGCCATCGCTCGCTTGCCGGCATACGACATCCCGATCGCCGCCTCCATCGCCGTCTTCTCATTACAGCACCACATGGTATGAAGGCCGCGGGCTTTGGCCTCCTCCGAGTGTTGCAGATATTCCGTAATTTCCGTTGAGGGCGTGCCCGGATACGCGAAAACACCGGAAAGTCCAGCATCCAACGCCGCCTGCGCAATTGCCTCATCACCCAGCCACAAATGAACGTGCATCATGCTTCTCCAATTCCAATAAGTTGGGAACAGGGTTTCTAGCAAAAGACCCCCTGCTTGGCGATAAAAACCCTTCACCAAGAGCTTTTTTCTTTTGCTGTCCCGGCCTTTGGCATAGACTCCGCCGGGAATGGAGGACGCATGAAGGACAAACGGATTCAAAATCTGGCAAAGATTCTGGCACATTACTCGGTGTATGCCCGGTCCAAGGAAGTGATCACGGTGGACGGCTCCACGGAAGCGGCCCCCCTGGTGGAATGCGTGTACGAGGAACTCCTGCGCGCCGGCGCGTATCCGGTGGTTCGCCTCTCCCCGGCGTCGCTCTCGGAAATCCTCTTCACCACCGGCCAGCCCCACCACTTTGATTCCCTCAGCCCCTTCCAGAAGGCCATGGTCAACCATCTCGACGGCACCATCGGCATCTCCGCCAACCCCAACACCCGCGCGCTCTCCGCGGTGGACCCGCGCAAGCAGGCCCGCCTCTCCAAAACCACCAAGCCCCTGCGCGAAAAAATCATGAAGAAGAAGTGGTGCATCACGCTCTTTCCCACGCAGGCCTATGCGCAGGATGCCGAGATGAGCCTGCGCGCCTTTGAGGACTTTGTCTACTCCGCCACCTTCGCCGACCGCGCCAATCCCGTGGCCGCCTGGAAGGCCCTGTCCAAAACGCAGGACCGCCTGATTCGCAAACTGCGCGGCGCGGACAACATCCGCATCGTCGGCCCCGAAACCGATCTCACCCTCTCGGTCAAGAACCGCATCTTCATCAACTCCGACGGCCATCATAACATGCCCTGCGGGGAGATCTTCACCGGCCCGGTCGAGGACTCGGCCGAGGGGGTCATCCGCTACGACTTCCCGGTCTGCGAGGGCGGGCGCGAAATCGAGGGCATCCGGCTGGTCTTCAAGGGAGGCCGTGTCGTCGAGGCCTCGGCGGAGAAGAATGAGAAATACCTGCTCACCATGCTCGATATGGATCCCGGCGCACGCCGCCTGGGCGAGCTGGGCATCGGCACCAACTTCGGCATCAACCGCTTCATCAAGAACATCCTCTTTGATGAAAAAATCGGCGGCACCATTCACCTCGCCCTCGGGCAGTCGTATCCCGAAACCGGCGGACGCAACGCCTCGTCCCTGCATTGGGACATGATCAAGGATCTGCGACGCGGCGGCGCCCTCTATGTGGATGGAAAACTCTTTCAAAAAGACGGGCGTTTTATCCCGTGACCTCATCAACCATAACAGGAGACCTCTCATGATGTTGCGCTCACTCATTGCACTGCCCCTTGTCCTGTCCGCCTTGGCCGTCACCACCGCCCAGGCCGCGCCCTCCGCCCCGGAAAACGCCCCGGATTTTCTTCCGGTGGCCCAGGCCTTTTTTGAGAACGTTGCCGCGGGGCGCGTGGACGAGGCCGCCGCCATGACGGACTACCGGGGCATGGCCACTTATCTGGTCTCGCGCCGGATGGAGGAACTCAAACGCAAGGATCCGGACATGCTCCCGGAAGAGGAAGAGGAGCTTGCGGCGGGCCTGCGCATGAACGAGGTCAGCGACGAGCGCCTGCAAACCGTCGTGCGCGAAATGATCCGGGAGCTCAACGGCCGGGGCATGCAATGGGACATCAAGCAGGTCATGAAGCCGGAGAAGGTCCCCAACGCCGTCCTGATTTCCTATGTCATCAAGAAAGCCGGCCAGGCCCCACGCCCGGCCATGCTGGGCCTCCAGAAGATCGGCCCGCAATGGTACTTTGCACCACATCTGATGGAACAGGTCGCCCTGGCCAACGCACCCACGCCGATCGATCCCCCGCCCACGGTGGTGGAATTTGGCAACTTCTTCTGGACGTTCTGGCAAAACGGCGAGTTGGACCGAGCCCATGCCCTTTTTACGGACTCGCTCAAGGAACGACTGCCCATTCTGCCGTTTCTCGAAAATGGCGCCAAGCTGACGACAGATCTGGGCCCGCTCTCCACCTGGAAGCTCACCTTCTGCGGCTCAATCAGCACCAACATGCTGTCGGCGAACTATGACCTGGCTTTCGCCAAGGGCAACGCACAGGCCAATATCGGGCTGGTGCAGACGCCCGAAGGCTGGCGGATGGAAGGCTTCCAGCTTCAGCGCGTTCAAACGCCGCCTCCCGGGCCTCGCCGGGGCGTGGCCCCCTCGCCGTGAGCTGAAACATCCCGCATGAGCAACGAGACGCCCAACAAACTGCGCCCGCGTGAGTCAAAGAGCGAGCTGGAACGCCATGAGGCGAAGTACATTGTTGAGCCCCGCCTGATCCCGCAGATTCGGGAATTCATCCGGCCCTTCTGCGTTCCAGATCCCAATGCAGATGGCGACCCGCCGGAATATCACATCACCACCCTGCAGTTGGATTCGTTCACCCTCGCCCTCCACCGGGCCAAGGACCTGGAGGCGGTCAACCGCTTCAAGCTCCGGTGCCGGACGTATGGGCTTGAGGGAACCTCGCCGGTGTTCCTGGAAATCAAGCGCAAGATCAAGGGCATCATTGTCAAAAGCCGGGTGGTCATCCCCCGCGAGTACTGGGGGCCCGGCCTTTTTCAGCGGGAGTTTCCCTCCGATCTGCCGTTCCGTTCAAGGCACGAGCGATTCAATTTCATCGAGTTCCGGCGGCTGATGCACGTGCTGGATGCGCGCCCGGTCATGCTCATTCGCTACACGCGGGAATCCTACATGGGGCGCAACGACACCTATGCGCGCATCACCTTTGACCGCCGCCTCTGCTATTGCCCCGCGCAGGGCTGGGCCCTGCCCCCGCAAGGGGTGCGCTGGCGCCCGATGGATTCCAGCATGGCCCTGCGCCGCCCGTATTCCGGGTTCATCCTGGAACTCAAGGCCTATCGCGACGCCCCCGAGTGGATGGTGGAAATGACGGAGCGTTTTAATCTGGTGCGGACCGGCTTTTGCAAATACTCTACCGCGATGCGCCTGGAATCGCTCTATTCCGGCGCGGAGTATTCCGAGGGGGCGGAGAATTGCACAACGGGCATGATGCTGGTATGAGGAAACCATGAATGAAATTGAATTGATGTTCGGACCCTCCCGTGTGCTGGGCATCCAGCAGTTGCTCTGCTCCCTGCTGGTCTGCTTTGTGCTCTCCATGGCCGTCTCGGCGGTATACCGCTGGACGTACCAGGGGCTTTCGTTTTCGCGGGCCTTTGTTCACACCCAGGTGCTCGCCTCCATCATCACCACCATGCTGATCATGGCCATCGGCAACAACCTCGCGCGCGGCCTCGGCATCCTCGGCACCCTCGCCATCATCCGCTTCCGCACCCCCATCCGCGACCCGCGCGACATCATCTTCCTGTTCGCCAGCCTGGCCATCGGCATTGCGAGCGGCGCCTCGGTCTTCTCCGTCGCCATCATCGGCACGCTGGTGTTCTGCGCCGTGGCGCTCTATCTGCACTGGTCGCCCTTCGCCTCTCTGCGCGTGTACGAAGGGCTTCTGCGCTTTACCCTGCCCGCCGGCTCCTGGTCCCGCGAAAAAGTGCGCGACATCCTCGGGAAATATTGTTCCAATGCCGTCCTCGTCGCCCTGCGTGAAGCCGTCCAGGGCGAAGCCCTCGAATACTCATACCAGGTCCGCCTCCTGGACCCCACCTATCACGACGAACTGCTCGACGCCCTGCGGGGCATTGAGGATGTCTCGGATGTCAATATGCTGATGCACCGCGCCACCGTGGAGATATGACCATGCCCCACCGCCTGAATATCCAAGAACCAATCCGGCGTCATCTGCCCCCCTGGTGGTATCGCCTTAAACAGCGCTGGCCCTTCCTCATCTGGCTCCTCGCCATCGCCGGCGCCGGCCTGCTCTACTTCGGCGGCACGCGCGTGGGCACCACCTCCGGCACGGTCGAAGCCATCCGCCAGGAAATCTCCCCGATCGAAACGGCCCCCCTCAAGGTCCTGCGGGTAAAGGTCGGCGACCGCGTTCGCGCCGGCGATGTGATCGCCGAAATGGATGCCTCCATTCTCGATGCCGATCTCACCGTGCTCAAGCTGGATGCCGAGCGCCAGTTCATGGATTCCGTCGCCCGCATCGAGTCGGACCTGCGCTCCACGCGACTCCAGGAAGCCGAAACCCGCGGCGAGCATGAAGTGCTCGCCGCCGAGCTCGCCCGCATGGAGGACCTTCTTGAAAAACGCCTGGTGGACGCCGCCAGCGTGGCCGAAGTCCGCGCCCGCGAGCGCGCCCTCGCCAGGGCGCTTGAAATCTTCCCGGACACGCTCGCACAGATCGAAAAGAACCTGGCCGAAACCCGGGAGCGGGCCCTGGCCTCCAGCGCCTCGATGGGCGATTCCAAACAGCTCGAAGAACTCGCCCTCCACAGCCCCGCCGTTCGGGACGGCCTGGCCTTCCTTCAGCGGCGGCGCGAGTCCTATATCCTTCGCGCCATCCGCGATGGAATTGTGTCTGAAATCTTCCACCGCCCCGGCAATGTCGTCCCCGCGGGGATGCCCATTGCCACGCTGGTGGAGGAAAAGGCCGCGCTGGTCATCGCCTTCCTCCCAGAGACCATGGCCCGCGAAGTCTCCGTCGGCATGGAAGCCTACCTGACGCATACCGCCCTGCTCGGTTCCGTGGTGCGCGCCCGCATCGTCGCCCTCTCCCCGGAAATTCTGGGCCTGCCCACCCGCATCAATCCAGTTCCCGGACGCACCTACCGTGGCCGGAGGATCGTGATCGAACCGCTCGAAGAGAATGATTTCTTCCCCGGTGAGAGCCTGAATGTCCAATTTGAACGGCCCTTCTTTGAGTTGCTGATGGAACGTCTCTTCCGCCGTGCGCCGTCCGAGAGGAGGCCTCCCCCTGCGTAATGTCTCAAGAGCCCTGTGCGCCGCCGTCCTCCTGCTGGCCGCCGGCGGATGCGTCTCCAAGGTCATGAGCCCCGCCGAGGTCATGACCCTGCGGGACTATGACGCTGACGCCTTCATTGCCCGCCATGCCGCCGGCCAGCCCAAGGCCCTGGATGTGGAGGCCGCCGTGGCCCTCGCCCTTGCGAAGAATCCGCTCCTGACCGGTCTGCGCCACGCCGCCGAAACCGCCCGAGCCGAAACGGGATCGGCCCTCGAATTGCGCGATCCCGAGCTGAGCCTGGGCTATGGCGAAGGCGAACGGACCACCGACCGGTCCTGGCTGGTGCCCAAGGCGGAACTAGCCCCGCTCTACTCCTATCCCAACAAGGACTACCTGATTAGCGAAGATCCCGCCCAGCTCGCGCGCGAAAAGGACCCTCTCGTTCAGCGCGCCTTGATCCCCCCGGGCGGGCAGTATGACTACCTGGCGTATTCCAGCAACCGGTACAGCGGCACCACCATGGACAGCGACTCCTGGCGCATGGGCGTCCGGTTCTTCCCCCCCAACCCCTTCCTGGCCCAGGCCCGCGGTGCCGCCCTCCGCGCCGCCTACGCCGCCGCCCTGGCCGATGTCTATGCCGAAGAATGGAGGGTCATTTGCCGCATCCGCGAAATCTATGCCGAACTCGCCCACCTCCAGCGCCAGCAAGCTCTGCTTCAAGACCTCATCGAAATCCGGCAAGCCTCCGCGAAAAACACCTCCACCCTCTCCGAGCAAAAACATGTCCCCCTCGTGGACGCCATCACCGCCACCCACCGCCTCTTCCAAGCCATCGCCGAGCGCGACAAGCTCGACAACGAAAACGCCATCCTGCTCGGTGAGCTCGTCGAATTGACCGGCCAGGCCATCCCGGCCTCCGCCATCGTACTCTCGCCCCCGACTGTCTCAACCCTCCAAGACCTTGAACCCATCGAACTCCAGCGCACCGCGCTCGCCCGGCGCAAGGATATCGCCGCCCTCTACTGGCGCACCCAGCAGGCTGAAGCCGCCTTGAGCGAGGCCCGCCGCCTGCGCATCCCCTGGTTCAACCGCCTGGAAGGCTCCTACAGCGAAAGCACTCGCCGGGATGACCCCGACGCCAACTGGGCGCTGGCCGGACGGACCGCAGAACTCGATCCCCTGTATTCTCTGGCCGTGGACGAGCAAGCTGAAAGCGAGTGGCGCGTTGAGGCCCTCGTCAACATCCCCCTCTTTTCGCTCGGCCCCCAAACCACGCGCATCCAAAGAGCCCAGCACCAGCAAGCCCTCGCCGCCCTCGCCGCCACCACCCGCACCGCCCTCGATCAAGTCCTCACCGCCACCCATGCCCTCCGGCAGGCTCAACAACGATCGGCGGAATTCCAGTCCGGATTCCTTCCGCGCCTGCACGACGCCGAATCCGCCCTCGCCCTGATGGACCAAAACAACAGCGCCTCTCCCTCCGACCTCGAAAAATTGCGCGAGATCATCCTCGAAATGAAAACCCTGCAGATTCGCTTTGAGTACGACCTCCAAGCCGCCACCCTGCGCCTCAAAGCCGCCTTGGGCGGAGACCCGGACGATCCAAAACCATAAGCCATTTCCCCGTCCACCACGTAAAATCAGTACTCTTTTCTCCTTTTTCGCTTGCATCTTTATTTGCGACCTAGTATGAGACTAGTATTATTAACTGAATTCCTTTTTAGCAATTGCTTTGTTTTATGAAGAAAATGGGAGCCCAATGAGCCAGGAAACGCATTACGCCACCGCACCGGAAGACCGGATATCGTTTGGTCAAAAATTCTCCTATGGCCTGGGCATGCTCGCAAACAACGTCCAAGCCGCCGCCGTCGGAGCCATGCAGGTCATTCTGAATCTTGGCCTGAATATGAGTCCTGTGCTGGTCGGCTGGCTCGGGGCCATCCCCCGTTTTGTGGATGCCATGTCGGACCCCGTCATGGGCTATATTTCCGACAATACGCGTTCGAAATATGGCCGCCGCCGCCCGTATATCTTCTTCGGTGCCATTGCCTCTGGCATCATGTTCGCCCTGATGTGGCAACTCTATGCGGGCCGCAGTGAGATGTTCTACTTCTGGCTGTTCATGCTGACCTCCAATGTCTTCTTCATTGCCTACACCGTTTATGCAACGCCACTCATCGCGCTCGGTTATGAAATGACGGCGGATTATCATGAGCGAACGCGCCTGCTGGGCTTCAGCAACATCATGGGCCAAATCGCCTGGCTGGCCTGCCCTGGCTTCTACTGGTTTGTCTACAACCCCAAGCTCTTCAGTGGTGGCCCCGTCCAAGGGGCGCGAACCCTGGCCATCATCATCGGCGTGGTCATCGTCGTCCTCGGTGTTATGCCCGCCATCTTCACAAAAGAACGCTTCGCCGGCCCCGCGCGTGACCGCCAGGGGGTATGGGCCAACTTTAAGAAGTTCTTCAAAGGGTTCTTCATCACCTGGCGATCACGCCCCTTCATCAAGCTTTGTGCGGCCACCTTCCTGGTCTTCAATGGCTACCAGCTGGGCGCAACCTTCACCTTTTATAACATGACCTATTACTTGTTCGGCGGGGACGCGAGCCAGGCGTCCAAACTAAACTTCTGGTACGGCATCTCCAGCTCGCTGTGCACGTTTTTTATCATCTGGCTGACCACGTGGGTGTCCACGAAGATCGGGAAGCGCCGGACCTTCTTCATCATGACCTCCCTGTCCTGCCTCGGATTCGTGGTGAAGTGGTTCACCTATAATCCCGCACACCCCTACATGCTCCTGCTCTCCACCCCGCTGATCGCCTGCGGCATCGGCTCGCTCTTCACCGCCGTCGGCGCCATGGTCGCGGATGTGTGCGACCTGGATGAACTTCAGACCGGTGAGCGCCGCGAGGGCATGTATGGCGCCATCTACTGGTGGATGGTCAAGGTCGGCATGGCCGCCGCCTCCCTGATCGCGGGATACCTGCTCAGCGCAAGCGGATTTGAAGTCACACTGGAAGCCGCCCAGCCGGTGAAAACGTTGATCCTCCTGAGGGTGTTCGATTGCGGGATCCCGCTGATCTGCGCCGTGATCGCCGTCGTGACCGTGGCCACCTACGAAATCACCGAAACCCGCGCCCACGAAATCCGCGCCGAACTCGAAAAACGCCGCGGAAAAACCGCGAAGGCCTGAGCCCCGTTGCCCTGAAAAAAAACGTTTTCCAAGGGTTGGAACTTTTCCAAAAAAAAGTTCCAACCCTTGGAAACTTTTTTCTCCGGAATGGCACGACAGGCCGGGACACGATGGAGGAGGCTCTGGAGTTTGGTCATTTATCGCAGGCGGGAAGGATGCTCCCGCCACCCTGGAGACGAATAGGTGGAGACGTGGACGAAAGCTCTACTCTTGCCGGAGCGTCAGCGACCGGCAAGCGGACACCAGGCGGCCTGACTCGTCCCCTCCTCCTCCATCAGCCCAAGCACCGTCGAGGGATCCCCGGGGCGGCAGGAGATGCTTCGACACAGGGCGCGCATCCGCCCCGGCGGCTCAGCATGACGGACGGGTTTAACTGTCCCCCGGCCTCCTGATCCAATGTGCATTTCCCCATCAAGATCCCCTGTTTGCATGTGACGTCTCCCGATAGAGCGTGCAAGCCAACAATCTGTGTCGTTAGCAACATCTAGTCCTCCGGCTGTTCACCCTCAGAGGCCATCTTGACCAGCTTCGGGTCGAATCGCGCCAGAATCTCGACCAGATCGCTTTGGGCCGCCATAACAGACTCGATGTCTTTATAACTCATCGGCACTTCGTCGAGACCCGCGGAAATGAGGACCACGTCATGATCGGCCAAGAACTTCTTGCCGTCCTTCCAGGTATACGTATTCTTCGCCGCTGTACGGCTCATCCGCCGCCCGGCACCGTGCGAGGCAGAGTTCATGGACGCTTGAACCCCCTTGCCTTTGACCACATATCCAGGCGTCGCCATGGACCCAGGAATGATCCCGACCACACCCTGACCCGCTGGCGTCGAGCCCTTTCGGTGGACAATGACATCCTGCCCAAAGTGATTCTCCTTCCAGGCAAAGTTGTGATGATTTTCAACATCCAACAGTACCTCGACGCCAAGGAGCCTGGCCACGTCGCGATGAATTAAATAATGGTTCGCGGCGGCATATCGGCCCATGAGTTCCATGGCCAGCCAGTACTCCCGCCCCGTATCATGGTTGAGATCCAACCAAGCCAACTGCATGAGTTCATGCGGCAGTTCCGGGTGAAGCTCCATCGCCAGCTTGCTGTAATGGTTGGCAATCTGCCCTCCCGTGCCACGACTGCCACTGTGGCTCAAAAGCGCCGTATAAACACCGGCCTTTAATCCAAGATGTTCCTGCTTGAATGTCAAGGTGCCAAACTCGACAAAATGATTGCCACTTCCGCTGGACCCCAGCTGATAGGAAGCCTTGTCCCGATACTGCCTGGTGATCGGACTGAAGGACCAATCCTCTGCCATGACCGGATGGTCTTTCCTCGGGGAAAAACCTCCGCCCACACCAAAACTCGTGGCTTCCTCGAGAACAGCGCGTAAGCGCTTCTCCTCGCCCCGAATGGCAGAGACCGGCATATCCAACACTGTCATTTTCATCCGGCAAGCGATATCCATGCCGACCGCATAGGGAATCACAACATCCTGGGTGGCGAGTACCCCCCCGATCGGCAAGCCATACCCGGTATGCGCGTCCGGCATCAAGGCGCCTGCCACCGACACCGGTAATTTGCAGGCATTCTCCATCTGTTGGATGGCTTGCGCATCCATGTCCGTTCCCCACTTTTTGCAGGGCGCGGGGTCCGCTCTCTGCTCAAACCGCGCGCGAGCGGCGGCGGTTTTGATCAAGGAAGACGCCAGTTTCCCAAAAACCGGATCGTCTGCATGGTCTTCGGGTTTGCCCGCAATCGCCATGATCTTCGCGCGTACGGCGTCCCGGGTCATGCCAGCCTTCATCACGGCGCCAACGGCGTCCAGAGCCAGCCTGCTCGGCTCACCTTTGGGAATTCCCAAATTCTGCAATTCTCTGGATTTCATTTCGTTGTCCTCACAATCTCAATATCCCAGATGGGCCGCTCATAACCACAACGACTGGGTTCCTGGGGTTCGTCTGTCCAGCAGGCCGGAGGAGAGAGCCTCATCCAACTGCGCCATTAACCGCTTGCGATCACGCGACAGGCGTCCTTCGAGAGGCAGAACATTCGACGAATGATTGGCGCGGAATACCGTGCCTGACAAGTCAAGCCGCTCAACAAGGCTCCCCGTTTCCTGAACAATTTCATGCTCTGTTAGCGGGGTGAGCTCCCTCCGGCGGATTTTTGCGTCAAACGCCGTTCCGGGAATCGGAACGGCCCGCAGACAGGATAGCAGACGCGGTTGCATGGCGTTTACGGCCTGCGCCGTCTGCTCCACATGCTCTGCACTCCGTTCCCGCCCCGCCAGGCCCAGCAAGATCATGACCGACATCCTTAAGCCCGCCGACTGCGCGCGAATTCCCGCATCCATCATCTGTCTGACCGTCTCCTGTTTGGTCGAACGCCGCAAGGTCTCATCATCACCGCTTTCCAGCCCCATATACAACGTATGCAGTTTCAACAACCGCATTTCATGCAATTCCTCTTCCGATTTATCCAGGATCGAAGTGCCTGTCGCATACGCATGAATACGCGCCACACGAGGAAAGTGCTGACCCATCCAATGGAGAATCACAAACAGTTCACTCGCAGGACGTCGTAGAGGATCTCCATCGGCCAGGAAAATCCGTTCGGCATGCGGTGTCAGCTCCGCCTGCTGGCGAATCAGTTCTTTGACCTCCTCCAATGGGCGTTTCTGATAGGGAACATCCTTGTACATGCCACAAAAAGTACATTGATTCCATGGACACCCCTGATCAATCTGAAGAATCAAACTATCCGCCTCGGCTGGCGGTCTGAAGGATGGCTCATTTCGAATCATCTCGTTTACCTTTCGCGCATGTCGAATGAGCAAGACCTCATTCGACTTCCACACGGTAGAGAAGGAGGGGCGTGTTGGAGGAGACGGGATTGGTGATGGCGTTCAGGGGCCAGCGCCCTGGAATGTGGTTGGTTGCCTGCGACCAGGTGCCCGACAGCAGATTGGTGCTGACGGAAAGCGTGTACTGTTTTCCATCTACACTCGGCCAGCACAAGACATCGCCCGCCGAGGTGCGGGCCAACTCGGCGACGGCCAGGAACGAGAGCGGGTCCAACGGGTCCGTACCGGCCGTAAGTTCATTCTGGTCGCTCATTCGGTCCTGGTCGCTATCGGCGAGTGCGTGGACGCGTTCATAACATCCGATGTCGGCCACGGCGTGGCCGCTATCCATGCCATCCAGCGGACGGGGAATTTCGTCCAGATCGTTCACGATGCCGACCGTGTTGGTACCGGCATCCACGCATGGAGAATTTGCCTGGAGGTGAAAATTGCCAGTGGCCGCATCAACAAAGAGGGGGGCATTCGTGATGCAATCGGTGCCGTACAGCGGGATCAGACAGCAGTGATTGGCGGTGCCATCGCCGCAATTGGGAAGGAGGCCTGCGGCATTTCCATAGATGATGCAATTGGTGAGCGTCGAGGAACTCACCCCGCCACCAATGTCTGCCGTATTGCCGTAGATCGTGCAGTGAATGGCGCTCGCTTGTTCGATTCCGCCGCCATACCAGGCGCTGTTGGCGTAGATCAGGCAGTTGATGGCCTTGCCGTTCCCAACCCCGCCGCCTTGTGCGGCTTGATTGCTGTAGACGACCGAGTCGGACAGCGTGCCATAGGCCATCCCGCCGCCCCATAATGAGGCAGCATTATTGCGCAGGACGCACTCGCGGGCTTTCCCGCTGTAATAAGCCGTGAGGCCTCCGCCGCTTCGGTCCAGCAAGCTCTCCGCGTTGGTGCGCGTATGGCCCTTTTGCACGGTGAACCCAATCAAGGTTCCATAATTTACGCAGGCCCCGCGGATGGCATCGTCGCCATTGCCGCCATTGGAAGCAGGCGCGCCTTCAATGAAGGTCACCTCGGGTCCATTGACGCTTTCGACGGTGATGGCCTCGTTGATCACGATCCGGCACAAGCTGGTGCCGCCGGGGATCACCATCGAGCCCGTTGCATAGAGGCCGTTGGTAACAAGAACGGTATCGCCCGCTTCGGCGGCGTTAATGGCGGTCTGGATGTCACGGGCGGCATGGGTCCAGGTGTTGAAGGGCCAGCCCGGCGCGGGGCTGTTGGACCACACGAGATGGAGGAGGGTCGGCTCATATTCAAAAGCGCCCATATCCACGACACCATTATTGAGGCGCGTCGCCCCATCCAGATCCTGCGCGGCGGGCATCCACGGTTGATTCGTACCGACATTCACGCCGGGCGAATTGGCGCGGAGCCTAAAATTGCCATGGGCGGAGTCCACAAAATGGGGGGCATTGGTGGTGTTGCCGGTTCCCGGCGAGTCGGGATAAAGACAGCAGTAGTCCATACGGTAGGGGGTGATGATTCGGTTGGTATAGTTGGGGCTGTTGGATGCGAAGTTGCCGTACACAATGCTGTTGAGGGCGGTGCCACTGCCATACCAGTACAGCCCGCCGCCCTTCGCAGACATGTTGCTCACAATGGTGCAGTTTTCGATGCGCCCGCCGTCGTAGGCCACGAGTCCGCCTCCAATATTTCCAGAGGCATTGAAGGCCACCTGGCAATTGCGCACCTCCACACCGGAGCGGATATACACCCCCCCACCCTGGCGTTCACTGATACCGCCTTGTGTCGCGCAATTGTAGTCCACCCAGCAGGAGTCAAGCGTCCCTTCAGATGTGCCAAAGAAGACCCCGCCGCCATACGGGGCCGAGCAACCAGTCACGCGCGCCTGGCGCACGGTTGCAGCGGCACCAAAAAAGATTCCGCCGCCCGCCGTCACCGAAAACCCATTGGTGAGCGTGAAGCCTTCCACCAGAATTCCATCGGCCTGCAATTGCAGACAGCGATTGGTCCCATGGCCGGCCAAGATGGTGGAGGGCCATCCGTTTATGCTCGCCAGCTCCAGGGTCTGGGTGATCACCAGCGCATCCGGCAGGGCGTAGACCCCGTTGCTGACACAAATGCGGTAGCCGCTTTTTGCCGCCGCCACGGCATCGAACAGGTTCGTTGCCGCCGTGGCCCAGTTGGTGTAGGGCGGGACAGAGCCAGGTCCGGAGGGCTTCACATAGAGTTCATAGCGCGTCTCGTAGGCCCCCATATCGGGCCGGTTGCCCAGGATGCGGGGACGCGCATCCAAGTCGGTCGCGGTTTCCATCCAGGCCTGTCTGCTTCCGGCATTCACGCAGGGCGAGAAAAAATCCAACCGGTAGTTGCCTGTCCCGGCGCTGACAAACAGCGGCGCTTGCGAGAGGCAATCGCTTTGCGCCGGGGGCAGAGGCGTGGTGCATCCATTGGACAGGCTGTTGAGTCCCTGCCAGTTGGCGTTGGCGTCCGCCCTGTTGTAATACAGAATGCTGTTCCACGAGGTGATGCCGCCGGCGTACAACCCGCCTCCAGAGGCGATCGAGCCGCCCACCATGCTGGCCGTGGCCGTGGCCGCATTCGTGACGAGGGTGGAACTTTCCAGGAAGATTTGCTGTGCATAAATTCCGCCGCCCAGCGCGCCGGCCTGCGATGGGGTCCCATTCGCAGTGGCCGTTGCGGCGTTCGATGCGACCAGACAGCCCCTCAGTCCTCCACCCCCCAGCCAGAGCCCACCGCCGTGCGCGGTTGCACCGCTTTCGCCCGACAGGGTGTCGGAGCTGGCGGCGGCGGCATTGCCTTCAAAAATGCAATTCAGCAGAAATCCCGCGCCGAAGAGTCCGCCGCCCCGCGCGGTTGCCTGCGCGCCCAGGCCGGGGGTCATCGTGTCCTCCATGGCCTGGGCAATGGCTTTGTTCTGACGAAAGTCGCACCGCTCAAGGGTGCCACTCGAGGCGAGATAAAGCCCGCCACCGGCGGCGGTGCGGCCGCCCGTACCACTAGCGACCGCCCGGTTATCCAGCAGGAGGCAATCTCGCAGGGTGGTCTCCACACCCGCATAGATCCCCCCGCCCATGCCGGGCGGGGATGCGTTTTCCGTGGCCGTTCCGCGTGCAATCGTCAGGGCCTCCACCACCACGCCGGTTTGCGAGATCGCCAGCACGCGGCAGACGTATTGGGCATCAAGCACACACGCATCCCGATCGGTTCCGCGGAGCGTCAGGGCGTTAGAAAGAGTGATGGAGGAGGAGAGCCGGTAGACCCCGCTCGTAATCGTGACAACATCGCCATCCTGACTGGCGGCCAGGGCGGTTTGGATGGAATGGGCCGCTGTGGACCAGCTGGAATAGGGGGTTGAGGGCGAAGGACTATTGGTCCAAACGTACCGTGTGAGCCCCAATGCCGGACCGGCAATCAGCACGACGGCCACCCCTAAAGGTTTTCCAACCATTGGAAAAAATGAAAAAGCCGGCCGTGGCCGGACCAATGATGGGAAGATTTTCCGGAAATTTTTCCAATGGTTGGAAAACTTTTTTGACCACCGCAAACGGCTGTTTTTGAAACGCGCTTCCCACATCGTCCGACCCTCCGCCGAAAGCCTAACAACGCCGGAACGGCTCTGCAAGGCTTCTCTGGGGACGGGACGGCGACACCCATTGTTCCAAACGATCAGGTGTTTATTGGAAGGTGATGCTGGTTTTTTTGATGCCTCCCCTATAGTCCCTCTTGTCTCATGGGCCGAACGGACTTCGGCCCTACGGGAGGAATCCTGCCACAGTAGGTCCCAAATCTGTTGGGACCTCTTTCCTTCCCTTTGAAACACGCAGGCATTCGCTCCCTTGGCCGGTTCCCTTGTTCTCTCCGCAAAACATCTCTCCGCTTTTCGCCCGCAAAAAACGCCTCTAAACGAGCCTATCGGCCTATCAAATCATCTTCACTCTCTCTGTCTAGCACTTCACGGGGGACGCCCCCGACATCTTTGCTTTCGGTGTCATCAATTGTGAGGCCATGCGAGC
>CAZFSE010000042.1:15072-26366 GCA_964521805.1 uncultured Verrucomicrobiota bacterium | reverse complement strand
CTGCAACGCCGCGTTCTGGCAGGAAGCCCCCACCGCCGGAATGTCTCCCGTCAGCTCCGCAATCAGCCCAATCTTAATGACCGGTTCCTTGCCCCAGGCGCTGGAAACCATGACCGCCGCCACACTCAACAGCTTGATCCATCTCATTGAACAATCTCCTTGATGCGCCGCTATTTCTCATAAAATGGGCCCTATCCACAAGCCCAAAGACAAAACAATCTCAATGGCCCCCCCGTGGCGGCCCTCCAACACGACCCCCAAGGAAAAGATTTCAACTTCTGTATTTGACTCCCCCCGCCTCTGCCATTAATCTTTCGCCTGTTTTCCCAAAACCAGCACTAAATAAGGAGTCATCATGATTGTAACAACCAAAGAACTGTTCCAGCACGCGTATGGCAAGTATGCCGTCGGTGCCTATAATATCAACAACCTCGAGCAGACCATGGGCCTTTTCAAGGGCAACATGGACAGCAAGGCCCCCTTCATCATCCAGCTTTCAAAGGGCGCCCGCTCCTACACCCACAAGAAGATGCTCGAGGCCATGATCAAGACCGCCAACGAGATCTTCCCGGATGCCATTTTTGCGGTGCACCTGGACCACGGCGATGAAGCCACCTGCATGGACTGCATCAACAGCGGGTTCTACAGCTCCGTGATGATTGACGCCAGCGCCGAGCCGTTTGAGAAAAACATCGAAATCACCAAGCGCGTGGTGGATGCCGCCCATGCCAAGGGCATCGTGGTCGAGGCCGAACTGGGCAAGCTCGGCGGCGTGGAAGAACACGTCTCCGTGGCCGAGTCCGATGCCAAGCTCACCGACCCCGCCCAGGCGAAGGAATTCGTCACCAAGTCCGGATGCGACAGCCTGGCCTGCGCCATCGGCACCAGCCACGGCGCCTTCAAGTTTGCCGGCAAACAGGGCCTGCATTTCGATGTGCTGGAAGCCATCCAAAAGCTCCTGCCCGGCTTCCCGCTGGTCATGCACGGCTCCAGCTCCGTCCCCCAGGATGAGGTGGCCCGCATCAACGCCGCCGGCGGCAAACTCAAGGGCGCCAAAGGCGTGGACGAAAATCAGTTCCTGCCCGCCGCCAAGCTCGGTGTCACCAAAATCAACATTGATACCGACGGACGCTTGGTCTGGTGCCGCGTCCACCGCGAAGAGTTCATGAAGAACCCGGAAAACTTCGACCTTCGCCCGCCCGGCAAGGTGTTCATGGCCGAATACGCCAAGTACATCGCTGGAAAAAACACGAAGCTCGGCAGTGCCGGACAGCTCGACGGCGTCCGCGCCGCGCTGAAAAAATAAGCCTGCGCACAGCCATTTAAAAGGCCGCACACCCGTGCGGCCTTTTTGTTGCCCCGTAGGACGCCCCGGCAAGAGCCAGCCCGCGGCGCTCGGCGGCAGGATGCGGGCGGCCACCAGGAGCCCTGAACTTACCTCCGCGCCGTGCGGCGCGCCGGCTTTTCTTCCGCGGCCTCGGCCCCAAAATCGGTGACAATGTACGTCCGGTGCGCATCATCGCGCGTGAGCGTGACCAGCTTTTTGTCGGCGGCATCTTCCAACAGTTGGCTGAAATTCTTGTAGCCGTAGGCCGACTCCGCGAAGGACGGATGCTTGCGCTTGATCGTCATCTTGATCAGGGCCGACCAGAGAATCTCGCGGTTTTCACGGCGCAGGGCCTCCAGTGTCTCCAACAACAGCCGGAAAGCTTCCTTCTTCTTCTCGTCCATCCCCTGGAGCGGAACCACGGGCGCGTGCGATTCCTCCTTCAAGTCCTCGTAATAAATGTATTCGTCGCAATTGTCGCGCAGAAGGATGGAAGTGGATTCCTTCATGCCCAGCCCGATGACCTGCTTGTTGTTCTCGCGCAATTTCGAGACCAGCGGGGAGAAGTCGCTGTCGCCGGACAAAATGACAAAGGTGTTGATGTGGGGCTTGGAGTAGCTCAGATCCATCGCATCCACGCAGAGGCGCATGTCGGCGGAGTTCTTTCCCGTCATGCGGCGGATGGGGATTTCGATCAGCTCAATGGCGGCCTCATGCAGGCTTCCGGTATACGAGGAGAACTTACTCCAGTCCGCATAGGCGCGCTTGACCACGATGTTGCCCTTTTCCAACAACCGCGCAATCACGCGCTCGATCTCAAACCGCTCCTTGCGGTCCTTCAGCCCCAGCGCCAGATTCTCAAAGTCAATGAATACCGCCAGTGTTTGTTGTTGCTCTTCTTTCATCAGGCCTCCCCCTTGGTCGTGCGTTCGATGGCACACCCTAACAGGTCCCCCACCCCGCGACAACCTCCGAATGTCCTCCCCTCGCAAGAAATCACGCCGGCAATTACAATTTTGTTGCTTTTCACATCTTAAATAAACATTATTGTAGCAGTTTGTAATTCTGCTTGTTCGTAATAATATTTTCTATTTAATTGTATTGGAATAAGTAATGCCTATTCTAGGCGGGGCCTCATGGCAAGCTGGCACACTTGTTGCTAAAGAGCGGGCCAACCGGGAAGAGATGGAAACCGGCGGCTCGGGTTTTCTTGTTAGAAAACTCGCCACCGATGATTTGAGATGATTAACTAACCAAAAGGGAGGAAGACCGAAATGAGCAATGCACGACTGAATGCGATCGCCGCCGTAACGAATTACAAACCCATGGAAGGGCCCTTGGATTTTTCCAAGACCCCCTCGAACGAAATTTATGGGTCCAATGTGTTCAGCGACAGCGTCATGCGGGCCCGCCTGCCCAAGGCCGTCTACAAGGCCCTGCGCCGCACGATTGACCTCGGCGAGAAATTGGACGTCTCCGTGGCTGATGCCGTGGCCATCGCCATGCGCGACTGGGCCATCGAAAAGGGCGCCACGCACTACGCGCACGTCTTTTATCCGCTGACCGGCCTGACCGCGGAGAAGCACGACAGCTTCCTCGAGCCCGACGGCAAGGGCGGCGCGCTCGCGGAATTTTCCGCGAAGCAGTTGATCAAGGGCGAGCCGGATGCCTCCAGCTTCCCCTCGGGCGGTATTCGCGCCACCTTTGAGGCCCGCGGCTACACCGCCTGGGATGTCACCAGCCCGGCCTACATCCTCGAAAATCCGAACGGCACGACACTCTGCATCCCGACCGCTTTCTGCTCCTGGACCGGCGAGGCCTTGGACAAAAAAACCCCGCTCCTGCGCTCAATGCAGGCGCTTAATGCCCAGGCCCAGCGCCTGCTGAAGATCTTTGGCCAGTCGGAGCCCGAAATGGTCTTCGCCACCGCCGGCTGTGAGCAGGAATACTTCCTGATTGACCGCAACTTCTTCTTCGCCCGCCCGGACCTGATCAACGCGGGCCGCTCCCTCTTTGGGGCCAAACCCCCGAAGGGCCAGGAGATGGAAGACCAGTATTTCGGCGCCATCCCCGAGCGCGTGCTGGCCTTCATGCTGGAAGTCGAGCGCGAACTCTACAAGCTCGGTGTGCCCGTCAAGACCCGCCACAACGAAGTGGCTCCCGCCCAGTACGAACTGGCGCCGGTCTATGAAAATGCCAATGTCGCCGCCGACCACCAATACCTGACCATGACCGTGCTTCAGCGCGTCGCCCAAAAGTACGGGATGTCCTGCCTCCTGCACGAGAAGCCCTTCGCGGGCATCAACGGCTCGGGCAAGCACCTGAATTGGTCGCTGGGCACCAAGAGCGCCAACCTGCTGGAGCCGGGCGACACGCCCCACAGCAACATGCAGTTCCTAGCCTTCTGTGCCGCCGTCATCCGCGCGGTGGACCGCCATGCCGCCCTGTTGCGCGCCTCCATCGCACACGCGGGCAACGACCACCGCCTCGGCGCCAACGAAGCGCCCCCGGCCATCATCTCGATCTTCCTTGGCGACCAGCTGACGGAAGTCTTCGACCAGATCGCCAAGGGCGCCGCCGGCAAGTCCAAGAAGCCGGGCAATCTGAGCGTTGGCGTGGACACCCTGCCCCCGCTTCCAAAGGATACCGGCGACCGCAACCGCACGAGCCCCTTCGCCTTCACCGGAAACAAGTTCGAGTTCCGCGCGGTCGGTTCGAGCCAGTCGGTGGCCGGCCCCCTGGTCATCCTCAACACCATCATGGCCGACTCGCTGGAGTACGTGTCCAACGAAGTGGAAGCCGCCACCAAGGGCGACGCCAAGAAGCTCGGCGCGGCGGTTCAGAAGGTGATCCAAAAGATCATGGTGGAGCATGGCCGCGTCATCTTTAATGGCGACAACTATTCCGAGGCCTGGCACAAGGAGGCGGCAAAGCGAGGCCTGCCCAATGCCCGGAACACGGTGGACGCGATCGAAGGCGCCGAGTACGAAGAGAGCGTCCGGATCCTCTCGAAGTTCAATGTCCTCTCGAAGCGTGAATTCCTCAGCCGCAATGAGATCTATCTCGAGAAATACGTCAAGGACATCGCGGTGGAAGCCCGCCTGACGCTGGAAATCGCGAAGACGATGATCTTCCCGGCGGCGGTCGCCTATCAGAGCCAGCTCGCCTCCACGTCGCTGGCGCTCAAAAACATGGGCAAGGAACACTGCACCACGGTGCTGGATGAGCTCAACGGGCTCACGGCCCAGCTTCAGGACCGCATGACCTTGCTGAAAAGCGCCATCGAACACCACGCCAAAGGCGGAGTGGTTGAGCACGCCCGGTATGGCCGCGACAGCCTGGTGCCGGCCATGGTCGCCGTCCGCGAAATTTCGGACGCGCTGGAAGGCATCGTCTCCGATGAGCTCTGGCCCCTGCCGACTTACCAGGAAATGCTGTTCATCAAGTAAGCGGTTCAAGACAACCAAGTAAGCCCCCCCCGGTGAATCTCGCCGGTGGGGGGTTTTTCATGGGTGCCTGGAGGTGCCGCCACTGCGATAAAACGAGATGTTCCATGCAAAAAAATGGAAAGCGGGCGCCTCTCGGTGGGCGGGCCTAGAAGGCCATTGCCCTGCTGGCATCGCCATGGAATCCGCCACCCAACAAGACACAACTCGGCGGACTGTGGAGACCAAAAAACCCGGCCTATTCCATCCACACCCGGTAAAACAGCCGAGGATAGTTAAACCGCCCTGCGTCAACCAAGCGTTGTATTTCGCCGTCCCCCGACAGCCCGTTGGTCACCTGCACGTAGGGATACGTGGCATCCCCAATAAAGTCCACCGCGAAGGTCCGGTTGCTTCCACCTCGCCAGGTGAGCACCGGAATGCGATTGCTGACCGACAGCCCCAGGACAGCAAAGGGCTCCAAGTGCGCAAGAGCCAAACGGCGCATGCCGCCGATATTGTTGAACATCCCCCCCGCCAGCACGTTGACCCCGCTTGCATGAACCGCATATACACTGGCATCCGGGGCCGGCATCCAGGAGGAATCGGCATCCCCCGATTGGACTGCCACACGCCCAAGATACGGGAAGGATTCGCCCCCAATGGATGTAAAACTTCCGCCGGCGTACACCCACTCCCCGTCCAGATGCAGGGCATAAAGACTGCCCCCCTGCGGGCTCGGGTCCCACGCCGCATCCACCACTCCTGCGCCCACCTTTCGCACGCGCGCCAGGCGATCCATGGAGAGTCCGCCGATCTGGTTGAAGTAACCCGCCGCATACACATTGCTGACGTCGCACGCCAGGATCTGGACCCAATCATTGGGGGCCGGCCTCCAGGTCAAATCCGCCACGCCCGTGGCCAGCGTGATGCGCGCAAGATTCGTCACGCCGCCATTTAAATAGCGCATCGCACCGCCCACATACAGGTGCGTGCCGTCCGCCGCCAGCGCAAAGATGCTGTTACTACAGACTGGCGCCCAGCTGGTATCCACCCGGTGGCCGGCATGCAAAAAGCGGGCCAGATAACGAAACGTCTGGCCGTTAATGTTGGTGATCTGTCCCCCCGCATACAGATGCGTGCCATCGGCGGCAATCCCGGAAACCAGCCCCTTGATGCGGTTCGTCCATCCGGCCAGAAGAAGTCCATCCTGGCCGCTCACCTTGCCCACCCCATAACAGTCCCGTCCATCCAACGAGGAAAAAGTGCCCGCCAGATAAATATTGGTTCCATAGGGGAGAATCATCTTCACTGATCCATCCGCACGGGACAGCCAGCTCGCATCCAGCGATCCATCCGTAAAGAAACGCGCGGAACCTGGACGCTCAACCCCATCCACGGATGCAAAAGTGCCGCCAATGAGAATGCGACCATCGAATTGGGTGTTGATGCAGTACACAATTCCCGGATCACAAACTCTCGCCGTAAAAGTCACGTCCCGAGTTCCGTTGGTGAGCAGGCGCGTAATTCCGGAAGCCCAAGCCGGTCCAAAGGTGCTAAACGAACCGCCGATCAGAACGTTGGTCCCCGAAACAACCATGGCCTTGATGTCATCATCCGGCCCATTGCTCCAGCTTGTGGACTCTGCTCCTGACACCAGGCTCACCTTGGCAAATCCCTGCCGGGCCGCCGCACCCACGTTGGTGAAACTGCCGGCCAACAGCAAGCTGTCGCCACTAATGGCCAGCGCACTCACCAACCCCGGAAAAGTCATTCCCGCATTCCAGCTCGTGAGCAGATGCCCCGTGGTGTCGTCCAAGCGCGCCACCAGGGGACGATTCGTCGAGCTGATGGAGAGGAATCCTCCGCCGGCAAACAGGTAGGAACCGCTGAACGCCAGGGCCGAAACGGGCAGGTCAGGACGTCCATTCCAGGACATGGCCGATCCGCTCCATCCGCTGACTTTGTGCAGATAGCTTCGGGCCTGGCCGCCAATCTGCGAGAAATCGCCCCCCACCAGCAGATTGGAGGTGAGCATCACCAGGGCATTCACCGCGTCATTGGCGCCATTGGTGAAGGCCGCATGAGCGACGCCACCCAGGTCCAGCCGGGCCAGCCGGGCGCGGCCCACTCCCGCAATTTGGGTGAAGACTCCGCCCGCATAGACCGCCGACCCGTAAATCGCAAGGGACCGCACCTCGCCGTTGGCGCCCTGAGCCCAGGTGGAGGGCAAGGCCTGCCCGTTTTGGTAATTCAGTGAGGCCACCCGGTATCGAACCTGTCCACCCACGTTCGTGAACAGACCCCCCACGATAATATTGGTGCCGCTGACCGCAATCGCCTTGACGGTGGCATTGGCATCCGGATTCCACGCATCGTCCAGCGAGCCATCCGCATTCAAGCGCGCAAGATTGTTGCGGGGCACACCGTTGACGCGCTCAAAACTCCCCCCCACAATAACCTGTCCGTTGGCCTGCCATGCCATGGCATATACGGTTCCTGGTCTTTCCACCTGCGCATTGAACATGGACGGAACCTGGGCCTGCCCCCACCCCCCCGCGAACACCACCAGCGCCAGAATAAGATGAATTCTCATAGCCCCTCCCGCCAGCCAGGATAGACCACAGCAGAAGCCTGCGCAACAAAAAGCCAGCCAACGAGGGATGCCTGATTTCCACCCCCGGCCCTCCTCACAACCTTCTCATAATCTTGATCGCACTCCTTCTTGAGGAGGGGAGCTGAAAAAGAAAATGAGTGGGTGCACGCTGTGTCATTCTGCTGGCGCAGGACAGGCAGAAGATGTTTTGCGTAGGGCCTGTTTTACGGCTATAGTCCGCTGAACAATACAGGAGCGCCCATGTTAACCATCACAACGGAATTGAGCGAGAGCCTCTGCATCTGGCATCTCGCAGGCCGGTTGAACGGGTCCGGGGCGGCGGTTTTTGACCGGGAGGCAGGCACCCTGCCCTCCTCCGTTCAGCATGTGATTCTCGATCTCGGCGAGGTGGACTATTTATCCAGCGCCGGCCTAAGAAGCCTGATGCTGTTGGAGCGCGCCCTGCGTGTCCGCAAGGGGTTTGCCAGCCTGTGCAGAATCCAGCCCATGATCACGCAGGTGCTGGACCAGGCGGGGCTTTCGGGGCAGTTCCATGCGGCATCCAACGTGGAACAGGCGGCAGAGTGGATCCGCCAGGCAAAGGGAGAAAGCCCCATGGAGGTCGTTACCCTTCAAGGACGAACCTACCAGGCCCAACGCACCGGATGCCGGCAACAATCCGCCCAGGAGTGGGGTTCCTTCCAGGCGCTGTTCGCCACCCCGCCGGGCAAAACCAATTGGACGACCGCCCACCTCGATGAGCTTAAGCTTGCATTCGGTTTCGGCGCTTTGGGCTGTGATCGCCAACAGGCGGAGGACGGACACGGACTTTTTCTGGCGGCCGGGCGATTAATCGCCCTTCAGCCCGCCGACGGCGCAGGCGTCCCGGATTTTCTCGTCAGCGCCAAACCGCATGAAACCGTCTGCCAGATTTCCGCGGCCATTTCCCTTTCTGGCGATCCTGCCTTTGCGATTCAGGGTCCCGCAATCCATTCCGTAACGCTGGGCGATTGGGTCCAGGATACAGCAGAGGTGTCCGGACGACAACCGCGCTTCGCGTTTTGCCTGGCGGCCCAGTCAACGGACATCCACGGGCGATATTACCGAACCGCGGCCGATTTGGCCGCCGGACAATACACAACGCTGGACGCGCCAGCCACAGGCGATCTTCTCTGCCTGGGCTTGGCCTTCCAAGGCGAACAGGCGGGGACAGCCGCCCTGTCTCATGAGGCCGGTTCATGGCGCATCCTGGGCGGAGCCTGCTGGTTCCCCGAACGGCTGGACCTCGGCGATCAACCCACCTTGGAAGGATTATTGGAACGGCTTTCTCTGGTGGAGACGGTGGGCGGCGTGGCCGACCTTTCTCCGGATACCCTGCTCTCAAAGATCTCTGCTTGGCTGTTTCTCCCCCCTGAGCTGGAATCCGCGCCGGGGCGGCGTCTGGCCGTCACGATCAAGGACGGTACGGCCTTCCCACCCGAGTGGGAGGCCATCACGCGCCGGATCTACCAGGATGTGGCGCGCGTGGAACTGACGACGTTGTCCGGAGGGTTCAGCGCCACAACCTACCAGGCCGCAAGTTGGGACCATGACGGACGACGGGTACTGCCTACCGTGCTGAAAATCAGCTCGCTGGAATTTACGGATCGGGAGGAAAAGGCCTATCACCAGTATGTGGAAAAGTTCATCCTGAACAACAGCACGGTCATCATGGGCCGCGCCACACGCGGACAATGGTCGGGCCTCCGCTACAACTTTCTCGGCATCACGGGACCAGAGAGCAAATTATCGTGGCTCCATGATCATTACCGGACACGTCCCGTCGAGGAACTCGACCCGATCTTCGAGCGGCTTTATGCAAAAATCCTGTATCCCTGGTATGGCCAGGCCCAAAAAAAACCAGTGGCGTTGTTTGACGACAACAGCCCGTTGCGCCTGTTCCCCGGATTGCTCAACGACGTGGAAAAACTGGCCGGCATCAGCCCGGGATGCCGCACCATACGGTGCGAACCGCTCGAGCTGGAACTGCCAAATCCTTGGTGGGTCTTGAATACCGTTTTTCGCGAGCGGGCCTCCTGGACCCTGCCCTGGTTCTCCTCCATCACGCATGGGGATCTCAACATGCGGAACATATTGCTCGACGAAAAGGAAAATCTGTATGTCATCGACTTTTCGGAAACCCGTCTGCGCAACGTATATTCCGATTTCGCCCGGCTCGAAGAAGTGCTCAAATTCCACATGATCGAGCCGAGGACGGAGGAGGATCTCATGCGCATGCTGATCTTCGAGCAGGCCCTGCTGGAAACAGAATCGGTGCAGGACGCGCTTCCCTTCGTGTATGACGGGACAGATCCAATGGTGGCCAAGGCCCACCACACCATTGGCCTGTTGCGCCGGCTCGCCTGCGGGTACACCCCCGGACGCACCGACCTGCTCCCCTACCTGGTCGCCTTGTTGGAATGGACCCTTCCCATTCCCTATTTTGTACAGCTCTCCGCCCTGCAAAAGCGCTACGCACTGTACAGCGGCGCTCTCATTTCGCGCCGCGTGTTGCAACTGCTGGGCTGACCGCTCCAGAACGGGCATGGAGCGATGGCCGCGGGCAATCGCATCACCCAGGGATGCGGGGACACATTTTCAGCGGAGGTTTACGGCAAGCGCACCTTCAGCCGGTAGAACTTCAACAGGTTGGCGCCCTGCATGGCGATGGTATAGATCCCGTTGCCTTGCGCGGTGGCCAGCAAGGTCCAACTGGTTCCATCCAGCCGCATGATCATCGCCTCCCGGTGGATGCCAGGCGCGGAGGTCAGCCCCCGCCAGCCCCTGAAACGGCGCGTGGCTTCGGGCATTTTCAACCTGCTGGTCAGAACCCTGTTCCGCGTCAAGATCACCGACACGCAATGCGGCGCGAAGGTGCTTACTCATGAGGCCCTGCAAACGGTTTTGCCACACCTGGGGTTGACCCGCTGGGCCTTCGATGTGGACCTGGTGTTCCAGGTCGCCCGCCTGGGCTATTCCATTCATCCAGCAATCTATCCGCATTCAAGCGCGCCAGATTGTTGCGGGGCACGCCGTTCACGCGCTCAAAACTCCCCCCTCTCCGTTACACCTCACAGCCCCGTATCAAACTCCAGGGTTTCCCCAGAGACGATTTGCACCTCTTCGCCGGCCAACAGAGGCTCGTCCATGTCCTTCATCAAAACCTGAATGGAGTATGTCCCCGGCAATATCATGAATCTACGCCATAGCGGCTCATTGTTATCATGCCCGCGCCGAACTTGCAGAACCGGTTTGTCCGCGCCGCTGGGAATCAAATCCCATCCCTGAACGCCGCCAGCCGCCGGCTCTTTCAAAGCCACGCCAGTCTGGACCGTGGCCACCCCGGTCTTTCCCTCTGCCACAACAATATTGGTCGCAATCAGAACAGAAGGTCCAGGGCTCCGATAATACCGGATGGCCACATCATAGACACCGGGCAGTAGCGGCTTCGCCTTAAACAGATAGTAATCGTTCCCATGGTCTTCAGACACCACAACCTCTTTGCCCATTCCAGACGCTTGAATCACCACCGCGCTGATGTTTCGATCCGCCAGGCCCTCCGCAAGATTATACGACAAGGCGCCCAGCGCCAGCTCTGTGGTCTCCCCACCGTGAATCAGGATAGACCCCAATGAACATTCCGTCGGAGGCTTGTAGTTGGGATTCGCATAGCCCAGAATGAATTCATAGGCGCCTGCCGGCAATGGATGGATGGATTCGGCACGATCCAGCTTGCCCTCCTTGACCACTTTCCCGTCACTCGTCCGGACCAGCTTGATCGTGGCGACACTCTTAAGGGCCTCCTCGGGCAAGGTCAGGTTCAACTTGCCCAAGCCCGTTGTTTTCTTCACCGCCGTGGTCTTGGCTTTCTCCACTTTTTCCTGCACATGGCCCCGCACCGCTTCCA
>CAZFSE010000042.1:0-14972 GCA_964521805.1 uncultured Verrucomicrobiota bacterium | reverse complement strand
TCCATCTTGCTGTGAGCGCCGGATGGCTCATGCATACTGCCGGACGAGTCCAAAATAAACAGGACCTCCGGCATGGCCTCCGCTTCTGAAAACGCGCAAGGAGAAAAAAGAAAGAGCCCCGCAAGAACCACGCTCAACACCAATTTCATACCCACCTCCAGGTTGAAAGGATCAGGTCCAAGTGTTCCCGGCCACCGGGAAGAAAGCCTGAATGCCTGGCGCGAAAAAGTCAAGCAATGCGGCCACGCCAAAAGCTTGCGGCTTACTTCGCCGCGCCAAAAGAGCAGGCCAGCCCGGCGCTGAAGACTTCGCTGGAGGCCTCGCTCCCAATCCTCTCCCACGGGGTTCCATCCGGCAGGTGGGAATCAAAGGAGGTCTTCCCATACCGGGCTTGGCGGTACTGCACAAAGACCTGCCAGCGAGCGTCCAGCTGATAGCGAAGACCTCCCCCAAACGTATAGGCAGGAATCCATTCTGTTGCATCGTAGCGGCTGGCCTCGGACGCTTCTTTCTTCTGCTGGAGAAGCCCCTGCCCCACCCCGAGTTCGGCAAAAATACTCAGCCGCTCCAACACCCTCCACTCCGGCAGGAGGCTGACGGAATAGGCCCAAGGGAGGCTGAACGACAAATCGGCAGGCTCGTCCGTGGCCAGCGTCCATTCCGCGTTGTCAAACGAAACGCGCCCCTGAACGCCAAGAGACAACCGCTCCATCAAGGCAAACTGATACCCCCCCAGCAGGCCGCCCAGGGCGCCATACGCGCGATCGGTGTAATCGTCCGGCGTGCCACCCTGAACATACTCATAATGCACCTTGAAGGTGTGCGTGACGTAACCACCCTCCGCCCCGGCATACCAGCCCTCCGCATACACGGAGGGACACACAATGCCCACGATAAAGGCCGCCAAGAAACAAATGCTCATGCCCATCTTCATTTTTGTATCCTCCTTCAAGCGCATTCTATTTTAAGACTCTCTCATGATTTCAGCGAGGCCATATCTATAACGAAACGATAGCGGACATCCTGCTTCAATAAACGATCCCACGCTTCATTGATCTTTTGCATCGGAATAAGCTCTATCTCAGATACGATTCCGTGAGCGGCGCAGAAATCCAACATCTCCTGGCTTGAACTTCGTGACACGGGAGCCGACTCCCATGACACGGCCAACAATTTCATGGCCCGGGACGCAAGGATAGATCGTATTGTGCCATTCATTCCGGGCTTGATGGAGGTCCGAATGGCAGACCCCGCAATAGAGAATATCTATTTCGATATCAAGCGGACCAAGTTCACGCCGACTAATGCCAAACGGAGCCAGTGACGAAGAAGCGGTTTGCGCCGCATACGCATGGATTTTGGTTGTTTTCATAAAACCAACATACCCCTAAAAAGATGTTTGTCACCAACAGAATGCCCCCAAAACAACGGGCTTAAGGGCCACCGGCAGTTGGAACGTTAAGACCGAACTTCCGGTTCAAGGGAGTTTCCGTTCCCGGCAAAAAACACCGAAGGGCAGGACCCGGACACCCGTCTCGGCATTTCCATAGTCCTTTTTGCCCAAATGCACCTGGTAGAAGGCGGGAATGTCCGTACGCTCGCGGAAATAGGCGCACGCCGACGACGCATGGCGTTCCCCCGTCTTGCACTCCACGGCAAACTCGGGACGGCCCTCGCGCAATACCACAAAGTCTATTTCGCGCTTGTCTGTATCCCGCAGGAAACGCAACTCCATGGCATATCCCTGGGTATCCTCCATGAAATGGCAATACTTTAGAAGATGAGCGGCCACCATGTTTTCAAAACGCGGTCCCGGTTCGCCAATGCGCGACCAATCCCAAAAGTAGACTTTCTTCTCCTTGCGCACCGCGCGGATACGCTTGCCTCCGAAAGGAGGAATACGAAAGCAGAGGTAGAGACGCTCAAAGATGCACAACCAGTGTTCCACGGTTGGATGCGACACTTGCAACAACTTGGCCAGACTGTTCACCGACAACGGCGATCCGACGCAAGCAGGCAAGTGCTGTAAGAGAAGATCGAGCAGGGATACTTCCCGAACATTTTCGAGATCGCGCAAGTCTTCATGGAGAATGCGCGCCGAATGCTCGCGCATCCAGCGGCGGTGAAAACGCTCGTCTGCTCGCAGAAAGGGCTCCGGGAAACCGCCATAGGCCAGCAGATGTCCAACGACGTCATCATCCGGGCCGGCCCTGCATTCCGTGACCGAAAACGGATGCAACCGGTAATAATGATAGCGTCCCTGCAACGAGTCACCGCCCTTGCGATAATAGTCCAGGCGGGCGGAACCTGTGATGACGAAGGAAACAACGGACTTGTTTTTATCATAGAACCCTTTCACGAGATTGCGCCAACGGGCATACTTGTGAATCTCATCCAAAATGACCACCGGTTGTCCGGACGGCAGTTTGGCCGCCAATATGTTCTCACGGTCTTCGGGCGCATCCCAGTTCAGATAGGCGGTCGAACCCTCCGTTTGCCGTCCTTCCAGCAAACCGAGTGCAAACGTGGTCTTCCCCACTTGGCGCGGTCCGCCGATAAAGACCATCCGCTCGGTAAGATCCTCGCGCACAGGGGCATCAATATAGCGCATACAAGGCTCGGAAGGAGCATTAGTGTTTTTCATATAACTATAAATTACTCATGAGCGTTTTATAGTCAAGCACATATTACACTGATTCGACTCTCGGACGGATTGGCCCATGTGCCCGTGCATAGGAGAACGACCGAACTACTGAGCCTCAACGCACGGCACGCACGCGGTAAAACCCGCGCAGGAAGCTCTCTGGCACAACGGACTCGTTGGTAATAGCGGTTGGAGGAAGATTGGTGGACAGGACCACCCAGGAGCTATCATCCTCCGCATCTTCGCTCCACTCTAGGTATTGCACCACCCCCGTGCCGCCCGCCCATCGCAGGTTGTCGCCCAACTCCCAGATCAACTGCATCCGCAGGCAGGAATCTCCATCCCGCGGATCCGTGTCCGCCGCATACTCATCGCCGGTCGGAATGCCGTCTTCGTCCGGATCGTTGGTCACCGCCGACTCAAAGTCGTTGGTGAACCCATGCTCCACCAGCCAGGGGATCGGAACATTGTTCGAGGTCGTATCTGCCGCGAAGTTCGCCGTGATCCACTTCGGCGCATCCATGATCACATCCAGCGGATTCTCAAACGACGCCACGCTCCCGCTCCAGTTGGTGAAGTGATAATACTGATCCGCCGTGGCCGTGATCTGTGTCGTCACGCCAAAGACCTGCCAGCCGTTCCCGACATTCACCGAGCCATTCGGCCCGGCAGATGCGGTCAACCAGTAGTTCGTCGTCCACAGCCAAGTCAATGTGCCCGCGCCGTTGACCGTCACCACCGCCTGCGTCCCCGCGCCGCCCGCCGGGTCCAGATTCTCCGTCGCCACCCAACCCGCGCACACATACTGTGTTGTGCCCTGATCATCCGTCGCGCTCGCCTGGATGACCTGCGTACTGCCCTCCAGATTCGTATACACCCCCACCGCCGGCACGGTTGATCCATGGGCCGATTCGATCGCCAGCGTGTAATATCCCAGCACGCGATAGAGGTTCGTCACAGCCGGCGCGGGATTCCAGTTGTCATCGCCCGCCTGCAGGGCCACCACCTCCACCATGCCGCCGCCCGTGAAACTCAGGTTGGTTCCATCTGTAATGACGCCCGGACCGCTGACGTTCGTGAAGGTCACGGCCAGACCGGATGAAGCTATCGCGCTCAGACCCGCCAGATCCGTCTCAACAAACACCGAGCCATTGGTCGGCAGGAAGGCGCTGATCGTTTGCGAGGCCTTCTGAATGCTCAGCGTATCGGAATCAGAACCCTGGTAGTTGGCTTCATTGACAGTTCCCGTCACCGCGTAGTCGCCCACATTGGTTGGAGCCCAGGCGTTGCCGTCGTAGCTGAATTCAACGGTCAGTCCCGACGGATCGGTCGTCGAGGTCACCGACTTGGCTGTGCCGTCGTAGGTCTGGCTCAGACTCAACAGATAGACATCCGCCGACGCCTTGGCCACCACCAACAGGCCCGTCGCGCCGCCGCCATACATCACTTCGTTGACCGTACCGGTCACGGTGTAACTCCCGGCATTGGTCGGCGCCCAAGCGTTGCCGTCATACGTGAAGTCCACGGTCAGCCCGCCCGGAACGGTGGTCGCCGTCACGGGGCGCGCGCCACCATCATACGTCTGGCTGAGATCGTTCAACGTCACGCCTGCTGTCGCCTTCGATACGTTGAACGTGTTCGTCACATCCGGCGCCGTATTCCAGTTCGCGTCGCCTGCTTGAGAGGCCACAATGGAGACACTGCCAGCTCCCGTAAACGAAAGGTTGGTGCCGTCCGCGATTGAGGCGGGGCCTGAGCCTACTGCAAATGCTACACCCAATCCGCTCGACGCACTTGCTTCCAGTCCCACCAAGTCCGTCGTCACCTTGTCCGCAATGGCATCGAAGGTAATCGTCTGTCCCGCCTTCGCCGCCGTGACGAGGCCAGTCACTGCAGTTTCATAATACAAGTCGTCCTGTGCCTTGGTGGCTCGTACTTCGATCGTTCCGGTTCCCGCTGTCACGGCCAGGTTGTTTCCACTCACAATCTGTCCGGGTCCACTCAAGACGGCATAGCTCACATCACCGGTTCCGGAGCCGCCGGAAACGGACAGCGCATTCGTCGTAAGATACGCCTGCGGGCTGGCGGGTGTGAACACCAGCGGCGCCTGATTTGCGCGCAGATACGTGAAGGCATTGAGCTTCACCGTCTCGCCGAAACGGGCTGAAAATACACGCACATCGCCCAGGCCTGCCGAAGACGCGACGCCCGCCGTCACCACGATCTGCGTCGAACCAGCCACATCCGTCACCGTTGCAGACACGCCCGCCAAGGTCACATTCGTCACATCGCCCAGCGTTCCATCACAGAGGTTGGACCCGTTGAGCACCACCGTGTACCCGCCGGTCCACGACCCGCTGATGGGCGACACCCCGCCCACCGCCGGCGTCGGCGCTGACACGAGCGTAAAGAAGTTGGTGAGGGAGACAGCGCCTGAACCACCCAGATTGCAAAGGCGATTGCTGTACATCAATCCCACATTGCGATAGGACGTGACCGGCAGGTCAGGCAGGGTCATCCAGCCGGTTCCATCATATTTCCGGGCCTTTCCGGACGGACCGCCGTCCGTGTACCCGCACATCGCATACACAGCACCCGGCTCGTAGGCCGAACCCAGTTGGTTCGGCGCATAGTTCATCCCGGAGATTTCCGTCCATGCGGCCCCGTCAAAACGGTATGTATTCGTCAACCTCACACTGTTATAGCCACCGTACATGTAGATGTATTGCCCGTCCGATCCGGCGCCAAAAGTGTTATTCGGGAAGGGCAAACCTGCCCCTTCCATCCAACTCGTCCCGTTAAACACATAAACATTGGTCTTTGCACCGGAATAAGAACCACCCAGGTAATAAAGCTTATTGCTATGTGTCACCAAGGCGCCGTAGGCGCGCGGCTGGGGCAAGCCCGCCACTTCCTGCCATGCCGTCCCGTCAAAACGATACATATTGGTGATCGTCACATTCCCAACACTTAAATAACCACCCGCCGAGTACAGGTAATCGCCCAAAACCGCCACCGATCCCGCATACGCGGCTTTCGGAAGAGGAGCCACTTCGCTCCAGGAAGACCCGTTGAAGCGAAACACATTGGATACGGAGGAGCCCGGAGTGCTGGCATAGCCGGCCACATAATAAACCTGGTTGCTCAAGACCTCCGCACCACCCCATTCTCGCCCAACCGGCAAGCCAGGCAAATCTGTCCAGTAGTTGGTCACTCCGGGCGTTCCGATATAACCCGCCGGATTCACCGTGTACGCCCCCGCCAGCGTCGTGTCGCCGTTGTCAGAAGTCTGAATGACCACATCTTTTCCACCCATCGAACCGACCGCCGGGATCGTGATCGTCACCCAGTTGTCGCCCGAGCCCTGGATCATCGCATTCACGCCACCTATCATGACATTGGTGATCGTGCCGAAGTTGCCGTTGGTGATCGTAACCGTGTTCCCGCCAGTATACGGGCCGGAAGACTGGCTAATTTGCCAGGCTGAGCCGGAGAAGTTGATCACATACGGCGTGGTTGGCGAATCGTTGGCGATCTGTAAAGCCGCCGCAAAACTGCCACCCGCCGCCGCATTAAACGTCACCGTGAAGTTTGAAATCCCTCCAATGGAAACCTGAGACGGGAGACCTGAAGCCTGAAAGGCCGTACCCCCCGTGCCGTTGGTCGTCCAGCCGCTGATATTCAGCATCATATTTCCGCTGTTGGTAATGCTGAATGTATGCGCCACGGGTGTGCCGACCTCCGTCAAACCATAGGCCGTGCCCTTTGCCGCGCTCGCGGCCTCGCCGCTGGCAATGGCCGCGCCGTTTGTGCCGAGCACGGCCAAGCCGGAGCCTGTGTACGTGAAGCCATCGGCCTTCACCGACTCGCCGAAGCTCACTGAACAGACACGGACATCCCCCACGCCCGGCAAACCAACGCCCGCCGTCACCACGATCTGCGTCGAACCGCTGACCTCCGTCACCGTCGCGGCCGCGCCGCACAAGGTTACATTCGTTACATCGCCGAGTGTGCCATCGCACAGGTTCGTCCCGGTGATCACCACCGTGTAGCCGCCCGTCCAAGAGCCGGAGGAGGGCGCCATGCCCGTTGAACCATCCGCGTAACGGTAGACGTTGGTAACGGCGACGACCCCGTCATGTCCTCCCACCGCATACACCACGTTGCTCAACTCGGCGGCCGCCAGCATCATGCGAGCCGCGGGCAATCCCAACAACTCACGCCAATTCGAACCGTCAAAACGATACGCATTCGTGACCGCCGCCGACGCCGTGGCGCGACCGCCAAAGCAGTAAATCAGGCCATTCGCCACGGCCACGCCATGATCCCTGCGCAACGCCGGCAGGTTGGAGCGGGCATTCCAGGTTGTGCCATCGAACCCATACACCGCATTCTTGGCCACGCTGTTATCATAACCGCCGAAGCCGTACAGATTCGTGCCCACCGTCGCGGCCGCCAAGGAATAAACGCTAAGCGGATAATTCGACGCCGACGACCACGCGTTACCGTTGTAAGCATACGACGAATTCACGGGACCACCACCCGAATCGCGACCAGCCACGACATACAGCAAACCACCCAGCACTCCGGCGGACGTATAACCGCGCGCACTCGGTAAGTTGGAAACGGTCGTCCAACTGCTCCCGTCGAAACGCATCACTTCGGCTTTCATGGTCCCATTCACACCACCCGCGGCATACAATGCTCCGCTGTAGGTTCCCACCCCCATGCCGAGGCGTGCCTGTGGCATGGATGCCACTTGCGTCCAATTCGTCACATCATAGCGATACACGGTGTTCGTCGTGACGGACCCCACCCCCCCGATGGCATAGAGGCGTCCATTCAGAACCCCCGCGTTTAACCCGTAGCGCGCCTCGGGTAATCCGACGACATCAGACCAACCAGGCGTAACGTTGTCATAGATAACCCCCGCCGGATTCACCGTGTACGCCCCCGCCAGCGTCGTGTCGCCGTTGTCCGAGGTTTGGACAACCACATCCTTCGCACCCGCCGACCCGACCGCCGGGATCGTGATCGTCACCCAGTTGTCGCCCGAGCCCTGGATCACCGCCGCCACACCGCCCACCAGCACATTCGTGATCGTGCCGAAGTGGCCGTTGGTGATCGTGATCGTGTTGCCCCCCGCGTACGGTCCAGAATAGGAGGACAAACTGAACACCCGGCCCACAAGGCCAAAGGAGTAATTGGGATTCGGGCTGTTGTTGACGGTATAGCAGGTCGGATTGAACGTGCCGGCCGCTCCCGCCGTGAAGACCACAGGGAAATTACTGGCTGTGCCTGCTTCCACCCGCACCGGCAGGGTCACATTGAAATATGCCGCACCCGGCCCATCGTTGGTTGCATCCGAAATCTCCAGCAGGGCTGTGCCGGAATTCGTCACGGTGAAGAGGTTGGTCACCACGGCCCCAACCACCACCGGTCCGAATGCCGGACCGGACACCAGTATTCCAGGCACAGGACCTTGGATATAACTGAATGCGTTGCTCTTCACCGTCTCGCCATAACTGGTCGAATAAACCCGCACATCGCCGGTCACCGAGCCGCTTGCGATTCCCGCCGTCACAACGATCTGTGTCGAACCGCTCACACCGGTCACGGTCGCAGAAAATCCCGCCAGCGTCACATTCGTCACGTCGCCCAGCGTTCCATCGCAGAGGTTCGAGCCCGTGATAACAACCGGATAGCCGCCCGTCCCAGAACCGGAAGAGGGCTCGACGCCCAGTGTTTCCGCCCGCCAGGGATAACAATATACATTGGTTTGTGGGGTCCCTTCGCCCGCGGCGCCGCCGATGGCGAAGAATGCGCCTTCATGCACCACGCCCCCCACAAAAGAGTATTCCATCGGAAGACCAATCACATCCGTCCAATTGGTGCCATCGAAACGGAAGACGTTGGTGACATTGGCAAAATCAAGCGTCAGACCGCCCACGATGTAAATCTGCCCGGCCAACACGCCCGCGCGCATTCCGGACAACGGCATGGGAAGGCCCTTCACCTCCGTCCACGACGTGCCATCAAATTTGTAAACATTGGTGCTAAAGGAGTTGAAGTCAACCCCATAGCCGCCCATGGCATAAATGTTCGTGCCCAGCGTCGCGGCCGCCATGTCGTACCGTCTGGCCGGCAGGCCCTCCACTTCCGTCCAGCTTGTACCGTCAAAGCAATAGACGTTGCTATTGGCAGAGAAGCTGAACGAACCGCCAATGGCATACAGCTTTGAGTTCAGCAGTCCCACCGCCACTCCGGCGCGGGACGCAGGCAAGACCGGCGCAGGCGTCCATGCCGTGCCGTCAAAGCGATAGACCAGATTGGTGTAGTAGGACTCCTCGACCGAACCCCCCACCGCATATAAACTGCCGCCATAGACCCCATAGCCCGACTCGCCCATCGCCCGCGGCAGACCCGCCACATCTTCCCATCCGTTGCCGGTGTAATGATAGGTGTTGGTCCGTTGATACGGATACCCCTGTCCCAGCCCGCCGGCCACATACAACTCACCACCCACGCTCCCGGCCGCCATCGCATACCGGGCGATGGGCAAGCCCACCAACTCATGCCACTGCGTCCAGTCTTCGACCGAACTGCCAATCACGCCCAGATAGTTCACCGTGTAGGCCCCCGCCAGCGTCGTATTGCCGTTGTCGCTGGTCTGGATGACCACATCCTTTGCACCCATCGAACCGACCGCCGGGATCGTGATCCGCACCCAGTTCGCGCCGGAATCCTGAATCGTTGCCACCACCCCGCCGACCATTACATTGGTGATCGTGCCGAAGTTGCCGTTGGTTATCGTGACGGTGTTCCCCCCTGCGTACGGACCGTTGGACGGAGTCACGGTCACCGAGAAGGATTCTTTTACGTAGATATAATCGTCGCCATAGAACACGCTCCAACCCGCCGCCAGGCCATTGGTCAAGCTGTACGTGCCGGTGCGCGAGGCGATGTTGGTCACGATGACATAGGTGGCGCCACTGAAGGGCGTGCCCAGGAAATCCACGGCGCCGCCGAGGGTTAGCGATCCGCCCCGCTTCATGTCAATCCGATCCGAAGCACTACTCGACGTGCTCAAATCAAAATAGTTCGTGGAGCCGGCTGACAACGTGAGGTTGTTTGATATCGTGAGCGTCGTAAAATCGGAGCCCTCACCTGGACGGACTTGCCCATTGGCTTGCACCGTGACCGGACCGCTAATGAAACCGGCGCCTCCCAAACCACCACCGACCGTATTCACCAGCACAGCCCCCGTGCCGCAACAAGAAACTTCGGAGTCTCCGGCAATCAGCCATGCGCCGCCCACAATCGTGCCGCCTTCATACGTGTTGGCCCTCGTCAGCTTGATGATGGCTTTGTCGCCCGTCACCCTCAGGCTGTAGGCGCCGCTGATCAGGTTGGTGATCAGGATCGTGCCACCCTCGGCGCCTGAGACCGTCAGCGGACCATTTAGCGTGATGGTACCTGTCAGCTGATTCGTGCCGATGGTGTTGCTCATGTTAATCATGCGCGGGCCCGTATCACCATAATTGACAACGATGTTGCGATGGATGGCAGAGCCGCCATCCGAATCGGTCAAGGCCAGCTCGCACATGTTGCCGGGAGCGTCGCCGTTGCCGATATAGACCGTGCCGGCACCCACGGTAGAGCCTTCGCTCAAAATCACCGCACCCTCGTCAATTTCGATATGGCCGGTAAAGGTGTTGAGCCCCGAGAGATACACATAGGACAGTTCTTTGACGATCAGTTTGCCTGAGCCGGACACGTCCCCGTTCAGGTTCAAGGACTTCATGTTGTCGCCCCACACCTGGATGTCGGAACCGTTATTGTCAAGGGCTCCATTCAGGCTAAGATTTCCCATCACTGGATTGATCTCCAGCGGATCACCGGTAGCGTCACCCACGATGTCCATGGTTAACATGTGTTCAACGTCCGACAAATTTTCAATTTTGGGATGCGCACTGCCATAGTCGTAGAAAGAGATGGCGTTGCCTTCTATGTAACGCGTCTCTGTGCAGTTGGACTCGAAAATGATCCGATATCCGGACCATGAACCATTGTTGTTCATGATTGTTTCGGTGTCGTTGTCAAAAATCAGGATGGCGTTGTTGTCAGGCTGATTCAGTGCACTGCCACCGTCCCGCCACCAGTGGTCATTGTCCCCGCCGCCGGCGGTATACCAATTGCCGTTATCGGATTCAGCGCGCCAATAATCGGTGTATTGGGCTTGCGCCGTGACGGTCAAGCCCAGCGCTACGAAGACCAAGGCCAGGAGCTTCCAATGATTGGAAAATCTTCCGCTCCATTTTTCCAAGGATTGGAAACTTGTTGGAATCATGCTGAATCGCTTCATCGGGTGCACTCCTTTTGCTGGGCTGGAGAATTTCTACCATGGAGCGAAACGTAGCGAAACCTCTGGGTATCTGACCATACCCCGACCGGGGTATTTTTAGGGTATGCCGGGTGCCCGATCGCGGCTAGGCGATCAGCGGATTGCGGCACCGCAGGGAGGGGAAACGGCTAAAGTCTCGGTCCGCCGTCCATAGTTCCCGCACCGCACCGTGCTGGCACAAGGCGGCAATTCGGGCATCGTGCACCTTTGCCCCAGCGATGCTTCCCTGAGCGATGAGCTTCATCAAGATGGGCCAATATCCCGGGGTTTCCGCCAACATGCGCAGGGAAGGAGACTCCATGAATGCTGTTAGTACATCCATCGCCACGTTAGCCGGCGTAGGGGCCTTGAATATCCGCGGATTCGTCACCACGGCGATAAATTCGTGAGCGCAGGGCCAGGGGATGGCCCAAGGAGCCGGACTCTCGACAAGAGTCTTCAACACTTCAACCGCACGCTTGTGATGCGCATATTCCGTGCGGTGAAAGGCCACCAACAAATTGGTATCCACGGCAATCACGAACCATGCCCCTTGTAAATCTCATCGCGAATCGCCTCCCACCCAGCCTCCTCAAATCCCGGACGGAACCCGCCCCCACGCTCTTTTACCATTCGCAAGCGGAAGGGCTCCGATTGCTTGTGACGCTTCGCCAGGACTTGCTGAAGGCCCTGCTCCACGAGCGCGCGCAACGTGATATGTTCCTTGCGCGCAACTTCTTTGGACTGAAGAAGCAAATCCTCAGCAATATCTATGGTTGTCTTCATATGGCTACCCATACTCTAAAGGCGCGATATCGTCAAGAACGGAGCTGGAGAAACCCGATACAGGCGGGGAAACGGCTAAATCACGCCCAGGCGGCGCGCCTTGCGGAGCATCTCGGGGCGGGAGCGGGCGTGGATTTTTTCGTAAATATTCTTGATATGGGTATGCACGGTATGCGGGCTGATGTTCAGCGCCTCGCCAATCTCGCTGTAGGAAAGGCCCTTTTCCACCAGCTTCAAGATCCCGGTTTCCCGCGCGGTCAGGTCACTCTCTTCAGTGTCGGCCTCCGCCGGTGGGCTCGCCGCGTCCTGCAAACGAAATTCCACAATCAGCTTTCGGGCGATCTTGGGCGTCATGGGCGCGCCTCCCGCATACAGCTCGCGCACGGACTCCACCAGCATCCGCGGGGTGCTTCCCTTCAGCAGGTAGCCGCTGGCGCCTGCCCGGATCGCGGACATCACCACGGCGCGGTCTTCGCAAATGGTATACGCCAGCGAATCCACGTTCGGGAAGCGCTCCTTGATCTGGCCAATCAACTCCACGCCGGACATGCCCGGCAGGTCTATGTCCGCCAGCAAAAGATCCGCCTTGCTCCACTCCATCTGCGCCAGCGCGTCCTCGGCGGATCCAAAGCCGCCGATCACCTTCATATCCGCCTCCCCCTGCAGGAGCATGCGCAGGTTGTCCAGTAACATTAAATTGTCTTCCACAATGCAGATATTCATTTCGTCACACTATACCTTGGCCCATGGGCTCCCCGTCCATACCCTGATCAGGTGATTTTAAGGGTAGAGGCGCCTCAAAGACCAATCGCAGGCCCTTTTCAGAAACCATGGTAAAACCGCCCCCCAGCTCCTCGATCCGCTGGCGCATATTGCGAATTCCCCGTCCCTTGGCTCGGGATTCCACCAGGCCATGGCCGTTGTCCGCAATCACGAGCCGGAACCGGCCATCGGCCAAGGACAACGTGGCGGCCACGGAATCCGCGCCCGCATGCTTGGCCACGTTGCTGAGCGCTTCCTTGAATATCCGGAAAAGCGACATTCCCGCAAACAGGCCGGGACCGCCCGCATCCCCCTCCCCCTCGGCGGAAAAGCTCAAGCGGATGCCATGATTGTCCTGGAACAGGGTGCCATGCCGGCGCATTTCCACGATCAAATCCGGCCACAACAGCTCACGGCTCTCCAGGGTGTTCATCAAACTGCGGATCTCGACGTTCGCCTCGGCCGCCAGGTCCATGATCTTGCGCAAGGCCGCCTCCCGCGGCGCCGGCGCTGTTTCCTTCAGCCCCAGCGCGCTGATCATGCCAATGCCCGCCACCAGCCCTCCAATGCCATCATGCAGGTCGCGAATCAACAGCTCCTGCTGTCGCACATGCTGGCGGTCCGCCATCATCTTCTGGTAGGCCAGCTCCTGTTGCTGATGGGCCAGCTCCGCTGTGATGTCCGTGACAGAGGCCAGCACGAGTTTACGTCCGCCCCGGTGCATCAAATGCAGGACCACACTTACGTCAAAAACCACCCCCGTCAGCGGGCGTCGCGCCTTGAGGTGAGGGATCACCACCTCCTCCCCCTCCATCACGCGCGTCCAGTAGGACTTCAGATTCACCCCGCCAGGCTCCGGGGCCAGGTAATCCTTCTCAATGTCAAAACGCGCCGCTTCGGCCATGCTGGACAACCCATACAGGCGCAACATGGTCTGGTTGACCGCCACAATCAACCCATCCGCCTCGTGAATAAATACCGCCTCCGACATATTATCCACAATCAGCCGCAACTCCTCTTCGCTGTCCCGCAAAGATTGCTCGGCCATGGTTTGCTCGGTGACATCGCGCAACACCACCAGCTTTCCAAGCGCCTTTCCCGCATCCCCGGCGATCTCCATGCAAGATCCCTCAAACCACCGGTGCTTCCCATTCAATTCAAATTCGCACAATTCCGGAGCGGAATGCGGATGGTTCGCACAAGCTTCAAAACGCGGTCCCCAGGGCTCGGGCAACTCCTTCGCGGCACGGCCCAGACAGCCCTCCGGAGCAAGGTTGAGGGCCCTTCGCGCCGCGGTATTCATATCCACCAGCCAGCCCTGCCGGTCCAGGACGAAGACCAGATCACGCAGGCTGTCAATCAAGAGGCTCCGAGCGACCGGGATGACATCCAGCGCGCGATACCCCAGCACCACCCAGGCAAGCGCCGATATGGAAATGATGGTGGTGAAAGGCGCCAGATTGACATGGGTGATAGGCGACTTGCGCAAAACCCACAGCAGATTCATCACCAGGGGGATCACATAGCCCAGAATCAGAACAGCCAGTGTCTTGCGCTTGCTGGGTGTCACCCGCGACCAGGCGAGGATCATCAGCACCAACGCCAGCCACGCCAGCACATTGGCAAAAAATAAATACAACCTGTGCCCATGCCCTTCGCTATAAGTGAGAATCCCATAGACACCCACGGGCTGTATGGCAAAGTCATACTGAAACAAGGTGTGATACGGATTGCTCACAACCATCAGCATGGTCGCCACATTAAGGGCGATCGCCACAACCCAGAACCATCGCGACAACAGCCTGCCCTCTGGAAAGATGTGGCCAATCATGGCAATCCAGCAGAGCGTCAGCCATGGCAGGAAGAAAAAGCGAAACAGGTGCGCCATCACCTTGGAATTCAGCGCCGGCAAAACCAATTCAAGGTAATAGGATAGATCCCAAACCAGGCTGATCAGCAGGACCAAGGCAAAATAGAGGGTGGCCGGGGAGCGAGGACGAGACAGGGTGTACAGGAGCAAAACGGCATACGCTCCGATCGCCAGCAGAAGGATGTCCACCATGGTCATGACGGCAGACTATCACTTCTCACAAAAAATGCAAAGAAACGAAGCCCAACGGCCCAGGCTTGGATTCGGCCTATCGTTATAATCCATCCGCGCAAACATCAGAGAACCGCTTTTTTGCGGAACGATGTTAAATCCATCATGTTTTTGCTTCCAAACGCCTGCAAAGTGGCCTATTTTCACCCCGAAATGTTGACAGCCTTTTAGCAGCCTTTTTGTCCCCCTAAAAGGGCCGTTTGAGCCGCTGAGGGCCAAAAACGGGAGAGAAGGCCCACATTAGAATAAGGCCGAAAACATTGATTGAAACGCGGTTTCGGGCGAGTGGCGGAATT
>CAZFSE010000041.1:9381-26919 GCA_964521805.1 uncultured Verrucomicrobiota bacterium | reverse complement strand
GCCATTGTTGCGGGCGGTATTGCGGGTGATGATGTTGTTGTTGCCGGGGCACCGAATCCCATAAGCGTTGTTGAAGGAGACCATGTTTTGATCCACGTGGGACCCATCGCTGGTGATCAGGATGCCGGTCCCATTGAGCGTGCAGGTGTTGTCACGGACCAGGGCGGAGCTGGCCACAATTCCATTGGTGATATTGTCCATGGCCACACATCCGGAGATCTCCGAACCGGCGCTGACCCCAAAACCATTTCCGCCATTGGACCGGGCCACACAGCGCTGGATCAAGCTTCCCATGCCCGCGTCGAAACCGTTTCTGAGGTTGTTCAAAGCCACACACTCGGTGATCAGCGCCCCCCGGGAGCAATCCACGGCGGTCGTCCGGTTGCTGTAAAAACCGCATTGGATCACCCGTGCACCGGTGCCCAGGCGGAGCCCGATGTTGTTTTGAACAAACTTCACGTCTTCCACCATGCAATTGTCCGAGCCATTACCGCTGACGCCATTATCCCAGTTCTGGATCGTGCCGTTTCGGATGGTGATATGGTCATAGGCGTTCAGGGTAACGCCGTGCGATCCCCCGTTGCCCGCCAGTGTATGCCCACCCAGGTCCAGCGTCACGCCATCCGATTCAATGAAGATGCCATCCGGCCCTGAGAGCGATCCTTCCAGACGGGCGAAGCATGGCCACTGAAGAAAGATGGGAAGCTTGTGAATCAGGATGCTGATGGCATTGGTGCTGGAAAGGTTGTAGGAGGGCAGGTTGTCCAGCACCACATTCCCGGCGATGACGTTGTCACGTCCTCGCGCGGTGATGACATGGCCAGACGTCTGGTTCAATTGGTTGCGCTCAATGCGCGATTCATTGCCGCGGCAGGTGATGTGCGCGCTGACGCCGTCCAGCGCATTGTAGCTGGCCTGATTGTCCAGCGCTGCGCTCCGCTCGCCAATCGAAATGCCGCTGGCCCGGTTGGAAACGGCCAGGCAATTCTTCACCTGGCTGGCATTGCCGACGACAATCCCATCGGTGCCGCAGTTGATGGCCTGTACGTCCTCCACCACGGAATAATCGCCAAGTTCGATGCCTCTTGAGCCGATGTTCATCACTTGCGAACGGCTGACACGGCTGGCCTCAAAACCCACGATGCCAGCTCTTGCGCTCATCACCTGGCAGTTTTCGACGATGCCGTTCAGGCCCAGCTGGATGCCCTCGTTGCCGATACTGCTGACCAGCACGTTTTGAATGTTGAGATTGTCGGCGGCATTTCCATCAATGCCACGCCCCCCCCAGTTTTCAATCGTGCCGTTTCGGATCACGATGTTCGACTTGAGTGTGCTCATCAAATCAATTGCGCTCAAGCTGTTGGTGGCGCCGGTCAGCGCATACCCGTTGAGATCGAGCGTAACACGGCTGGCTGAAATCCGAATCCCGTTCGCCGTATTGGTCATGTTGAGGGGTCTGATCAGGTAATAGGAGCCGGGCGCGCTGATGGTGAATGGAATATTGGTGATGGGCGTGCGGGGCTCCACCTGGTCCAGGGTTTTCATCGTGGGGCTGGGAGCGCCAGCTGGGGCGAGCGGGCCTTGGGCAAATGCCGCTGATGCGGCGAGCAAAGCGGACACCATCCAAGCGCTTAAGAGTCTCATTTGATTCGCTCCTTTGTTGCGAAGGAGTATGTGTTTTGAGCAGGCCGAAGTCAATCCAATGCCGGGTAGGCCTGATCCTGGGCCAGCACCGTTCCGGCATTCTGTTGCCCACTCTATCGTCTTGCCAATCACGCGGCGGCAGAGCCTTCCGCCCTCCAGAAGAACGGCGGGCAGGCGGTTTTCCAACCCTTGGAAAAAGTCCAAAAAAAAGTTCCAACCCTTGGAAAAATCGCTGGAAAAAGTTCCAAGGGTTGGAAACTTTTTTTTGCGGGTTTTAATGGCGGGCGTGAATGCAGGCCCTGTTCCGATTGTCGATGAGGGCACCTGCCGGACAGGTGCCATCATCGGAAGAAATAGCCCCACGGATGGCAAAGCGTCCCACGGATGCGGAGAAGCAAGAATTCGGAACCGCGCCTGCCCTCCAGCGAGCGGATGTTCATAAATAATTGACGCTAGGCTCGTTCAACCTTGACCAACCTCGACGCCCTCCCGTACCCTCGGGGGCGAACCTGCTAAGACATCCGTTGCATAAAGACTGCTAAAAGTATGCTCAATAATTCTGTTGAGGTTACATGCACACATCAAAACGAAGATGGCTTATTGCAGTAGCCTTGCTAGCTACAATGGCCGTCATTTATATATGCATTACATATTTCAGTGCTGATCGGTGTGCATCAGCTTTCGCTGTAAATGCAAATAAACTCCGTACAATTGGACTTGCTTGTATGTGTTTTGCATCAGAACACGAAGGCCAATATCCAGATGACTGGGCAAAATTGGCTCCCTATTTAGCTCACGGCAGCAATGACACCAGGATATTTGTTTCCGTGGAGAATGAAGCTCATGCCGGAGCATTTAGCAATGTCATGGAGTGGACTGATTTCGTTTACGTTCGGGGCGCCCGTTTATCAGCTTCATCCAATACTGTAATTGCTTTTCTGCCTCCTGGACAACAGAAGGACGCGCTTGTCTTACATAATGACGGCCACGTGCAATCTCTGACATCAGGCGAATTATCTCGATCAATAAACAGAACCCTCAACAAAAAAATTCAGGGTACTGGTGACCCCTCTGCGCGGCTCACCATCCCCTGATTTATGACGTTCGGTCATAAGAAGAGAATGAAATCAGACGGGAGCGGCGACAGCCCTTAAATAGTAAAAAGTTCATGCTGATCGCCCGGTTTTCAGAAATTTTCCTTTAAACCTCCGGTTTTTCGTCGCCAGAGGCGTTTTGAGGGCGTCTGGGGAGTCAAAAACGAAAAAATTGAAAAAATGCACGCCATCAAGGCGTTTCGGAGGCCGTTTTTTCATATTCATCATACTGTTTTCCGAGCTTCTTAATGCACAGAGCGCAACACATCCGACAGTTGTTTCGCGGTGGGCATTTTACCCTTCAGCTCGCCAGGTAGTTTCGACTGTAGTTGATAGACCGCCACACCGATGGGATTCTTCTTGGTACGCAGGGCGTATTCGACTTCCACATCGTCTTTTTCAGCGCACAGGATAACGCCGATTGCAGGGCTGTCCCCCTCGCCCCGCTCCTTGTCGTTTAGCAGGTTTAGATAAAAATCCATTTTGCCCGAGAACTCTGGTTTGAATGATCCGACCTTCAATTCAAAAGCCACCAGCGCCTTGAGAAACCGATGATAGAAAAGCAGATCAATGAAATACTCTTTTTGCCCCAAGGCCAGCCGGTACTGCCGCCCGACAAAGCAAAAGCCATACCCCAGTTCGAGGATGAAATCTCTCAACCGTTCGATCAACCGGTCTTCCAGTTCGCGTTCCTTGACCTCTCTCCGAATGCCGAGGAATTCGAGGTTGTAGGAACTTTTGAGCATCTCATCCGCCTGTTCAGCCAAGTATTCCGGTAGTGCGAGCGGAAAATTGTGTGTTTTCTTCTCTGTCACTGCGCGTTCATATGCCCCGGCCTTGATCTGGTTGAGAAGGACGTTCCTTGACCAGCCAAAACGGGCCGTGGCCTTAAGGTAATACAGACGGGCGGCCGGATCGGTGAGCTTGGCCAGAACATTCGCATGATGACCCCAGGGTACTGCGGCGACCAATTCTCTCACAAGTTGTGAGAGTTTTTCGGAGGATGGTGATTTCTGTCCCTCCTTTTCCAGTTCTCGCACAGCTTGTGAGAGAAATAGGTTGTCTGTATGTGTCCGGAAAAACTGGAGCATCCTCCACACATTCTGCGGTGAAAAACCGGTGGAACCTGGAAACGCCCGGCGCAAGTCCGCTGAAACCATCATGACAACGGAATCTCCCCACCCCAGCCTCTGTTGCTTCTCCGCAATGCCGCACCCGATGTCCCAGTAAAGCAGGATGACATCACGGTTCACAGACCGAGCGGCGGTGAGGCGGGCGGAAACCACCCGAGCCTTCAACCCCTCAATGAATTGACGGTATTCCGGCGTAATTGACACCTCGGATTCTATTGCCGCCTTTATCATTCAGCCAATCCTTTCAAAAATGGAGAGCTTTTTAGGCCGGACGTATATTGTTAGAAAACGGTCGGCACAGAACCTCTATACTGCAACCATCCAGCGCATAGGAGATATATCATCATGGGCGTACCAATAACCATGCGACATTTTTACCAGAGCAGATATGGACAAACAAGGGTAAGAAGGTCGTATCTTGTAAAAAATGGACCCGCGTAAACGCATGGGGGATCAGCCCGCCGAGGTGAGCCAAAGGGTTTGATAGGGTTCCAGCCCGATGGGGGCATCGAGGGGCACGGGGCGTCCGGTCAGCAGGTCCAGCACGTGGGACTGCTGGAGGGCCTGTTGCACGGCTTCTGTGGGGAGCGCCGTTTTCTCGGCTTGGAAGTTGTGAGCGCAGAGGATGCGTTCAGACTGATCGGGTGCGATGCGCAGGACGGCAAAAATGGCGTCAGACACCTTTGGTACGGCCTGTTCTCCATCGGGATGAAAAGCGGCATGTCCGGCGCGCAGTCTGAGGCGGCGGGTGATCTCATCCAGCGTTTGGCGGGCGGGGGAATCGGGCTGGTGGAGAAGGCTTTGGATCTCGCCTTCGTCCCATTTCTTTCGGTTGATGCTTCGGGCCTGGCCGGTGCATTGCACGCCCATGGGGTCGTTGGGGGCGGCGAGCAGGCTGTTGAAGTAAAAGGCGGGAACGCCCTGCAAGGCCATGGGGACGGTTTGCGAGCAGAGGAACCGGGCCAGATGGAGGGCGTTGCGGCCTTCCTCCAGGAAGGACAGCGCGGAGAAATAGGTGATATTGAACTCGTAGGGACTGTCGGTGCCGTCGCTGTTGCGCTTTTGTGAGACGTGGCCTCCGCGAGCCAGCATGGCTTGGGCGAGGGTGTCGAGCTCTTCGGCGGGCAGAAGCCCGTGCAGGGGACGGACACCGATGCCATCATGCGAGGCGGTGAAATTCAGGAAGGTGCATCCCGGCGCGGGGGGCTTCAATCCGGCGGCCCAGCGGGAAAGGTGTCCGCTGTTTCCGGTCAGCAGGGCATGAAGGAGAAGTGGCGGCAGGCTGAATTGATAGACCATGTGCGCTTCGTCGCCTGCCCCAAAATAGCTGACGTTCTCTTCGTGGGGGACGTTGGTTTCCGTCAGCAAGAGGGTGCCGGAGCCGAGCAGTTCAATGAAGTCGCGGAAAAGTTTAACGACTTCATGGGTCTGCGGCAGGTGGATGCAGGAGGTGCCGATGGTTTTCCAGAGGTAGGCGATGGCGTCCAGTCGGATGGCATCGGCGCCGGTGTGAATGTAGAAGAGGAGGATGTCGAGAAACTCGAAGAGGACATCGGGGTTGGCGAAGTTGAGGTCAATCTGGTCCTCGCTGAAGGTGGTCCAAACCCAGCGATTGCCGGAGCGGGTATGGACGGAGGTCAGGAGGGGATGGCGGCGGGGCCGGGTGACCGCGGAGAGGTCCGTGTTCGGATCGGCCTCGATGAAATAGTCACGCGCCGGGGCGATGCCGGTGGTGTAGTCCTTGAACCAGCCGCTTTTCCGGGAGACATGGTTCAGGACGAGGTCGTACATCAGATGAAAATGCGCCTTTAGATTCAGGATGCCGGACCAGTCTCCCAGGGCGGGCTGGACGGTGCGGTAGTGGATGACGGAAAAGCCGTCGTCCGAGGAATAGGGAAAGAAGGGGAGCAAATGGAGGGTGTGGAAGGCGCCGCGCAGATGGGCATCCGCGAAGCGTTTGAGCGTGGCCAGCGGGGTCTCGCCGGTCTGGCGGATCATGTCGCCATAGGTAATGAGGAGCGAATCCTGCTGGCTCCAGGTGAGGGAAGTTGTTTCTTCGCCATAGCCCAGGCCGTAGCGACCGACGAGCATGGCGAGCCGTTCCATGCAACGGGCGGCCAGGGTGGGGCCATAGAGCCGCTCGAAGCGCTGGTGCAGGCTTTGCATGGCCGGGGTGGAGAGGCATTTGATCATGGCCGGGGCGAGGCTCCTGTGATGTTGATCAACAGCGTGCGCAGTTTGCGCCGCAATTCGGTGTAGTCATAGAAGCGGGCGGCCACCTCGTAGTTGTGGTCCACCATTTTTTTGCGGTATTCCGCATTCTCCAGCACGAGACGAACTTCGTCCACGTCCTTTTGGGTGATGAAGCCCTCCATGACCGGCACGTGGAATCCCTTGGGCTCGATATCGCGCCCGAAGATGGCGTAGCGGTTGACGAGCACGGGAACACGAAAATAGATGGCCTCGAGGAAGGCGTTGCCAAAGCCTTCGTAGAGGCTGGGGTACGAGACCAGGTCGGCATGGGGATACAGATCCCAGAGGGTGTACATCTTCCGGCCTTCGCTGTCGTATTGCCGCACATCCGCAATGCGGGTCTCGACAAAGCGCAGATCCACCCCGGAGTTGTGTGCCCATTCCACGAGCATGTTTCGATATCCCAGCCCTTCGTCACCCGCCTCGTGCGAGACAATGAGTTTGTACTTTGGGTTGCCGAGCCGCTCCAGCAGGGTAATGGCGTGTTCGATGCCCTTGCGCGGCACCACCCGCGTGGGCTGGAGGATCATGATGTCACCGGGTTCCAGGCCGATGGCCGCGCGCACGTCCTTCGCGTAGTCATCGGGCGGCGGCGGCGGCTTGGAAAAATCGAGGACGTTGGGCACGAGCGTGGAGGGCACTCCCTTGCGCCAGGACAGCTCCTCCTGCGCGGCCTGGTTGATGACCACATGCTGGATCAGGGGGTCGCGGGGTGGAAAGGCCATTTCCAGATAGTCCGAACAGGCATTGATGCTGAAGCGCGTCCGCTCCCAGTAGAAGTCATGATGATGGGCAATGCAGGGGATGCGCTTTTCAATGATGAACTCGGTCAGCGCGATGGCCAGCGGGATGTGCATGGGAATGCTGAGGGCATTCTCCGCGAGCAGGATGTTGATGCCGTGCTGGCGCACGAAGTCGTACAGGGTGGACTTCAAATATTCCGCCATGTCCCGGATGCGGCGGCTGACCAGAGGCGGGCGGCTGGCATGCCCCCAGATGTTCTCATTGATCCAGACGTTTTCCGGATGCCCGAAATTGGCCTCGGGGATGCAGAAGCTGATGTCCGCGGGCCGGTCACTGCGCCCGGAATACCAGTAGCAGGTGTGCTGGTCATGGATGAGCACCTCCGCCCACTTGGTGCTTTCGAGCGAAACGCCATCCGTGCCGGCAAAGCGCGTGGATACCATGCCGATGCGCTGGGGCTCAATCAGTCTTCCGCTTTTCCATGGAGTGATGCCGGCCATTTGTTTTCGCCTCATCTCTTTCTAGCCCGCATGGCCCCCATTGTCAAACGGTAGTCTGGAAAAGTTTGCAGGCTGGACAAACCGCGCGGGTCTCTTTATATCTGGAGGGGCGGGCAGGGGTTATTGGGTGCCTGCACGCACAGAGAAGACGGCCATGGACAACAGTATTCAGCCTATTGTGGAGCAAGCGCCTCGTTTTCGTCAGGTGGCGGATGAACTGCGCGAAACGATGCTGGCCAACCTGGTCATGATCGGCGAGATTCCCGCGCCGACGTTCCAGGAGGATGCGCGCGTGCAGTACATCCTGCAACGCTTTACGGAATGCGGCATGGAGCAATGCTCTTCTGACGAGCAGGGCAACGGCATGGCCTGCCTGGCGGGTACGGAGCCCTCTCGCACGATTCTGCTGACCGCGCCCGCCGATACGTTTGTGGAGGACAAAGAGGATGTCTCCATCGAGGTCCGGCAGGACCGCGTGGCGGGGCCGTTTGTGGGAGATAACAGCATTGCCCTGGCCGCGCTGGCCACCCTGCCCACGTTGCTCGAGCGGCTGGGCATCCGCCTCAAGGCCAATCTTGTTTTCCTGGCCTCCGCGAAGACGCTGAACCGCGGGAACCTCGAAGGCCTGCGATTCTTCCTTTCCAACACGGCTTGGCCCATTCACTATGGCCTTTGCGTGGAGAGCGTGCAGTTGGGGCGCTTGAATCACAACTGCCTGGGCATGCGACGGGGCGAGATTGTCTGCTGTCTTCCGGATGATTACAACTGGATGCAATTTGGAAAGAACGGATCCATCATTCCCATCAACGAGGTCATTACACAGATTAGCCAGATTCCTCTTCCGCAACGGCCGCTCACCAGCATCGTGCTGGGGTCCATTGAGGGCGGCATCTCGTACCACAACATTGCCCGCGAGACGACCCTGCGGTTCGAAATGCGGAGCGAAGATCCGGCCATCCTGAACCGCCTGGAGGAGCAAATCCACGAGATCGTGATGTCCGTGGCCTCGCGCACGGGCTTGGAGGTCTCGCTGGACATCTTCACGCGGCGTGAGCCGGGGGGCATCCCCATCTCCCATCCCCTTGTGCGAGTCTCGCGTGCGATGTTGGAAAAGCTGGGGATCACGCCGATGATATACAGCACCACCTCCGCGTTGTCCGCCTTCAGCGTCCAGAAGATTCCCGCCGTGACGCTGGGCATTACCACCGGCGAGCGGAGCAGTGACCTTGATGAAATCAAGGAATGGGCGGGCATAGCTCCCATGAGCGCAGGCCTTGCGCAACTCGTGGGCGTCTTGCTGGCCATGGATGGAGGGTGCTGTGACGATGTCCAATGACTGGCTGAAAACCAATACGTTTCATCACTCCCATTTCTGGGATTTGAAGCAGATGATCGAGGCCAAGCAGAAGCAGGGCCTCACCATTTCCCTGTGCATTCCCACCTTGAACGAGGAGAAGACGATCGCCAAGGAGGTGATCCTGTTCAAGTCGGAGCTGATGACGCGCTATCCGCTGGTGGATGAACTGGCCGTGATTGACTCGGGCTCCAAGGACAAGACCGTGGAGGTGGCGGCTTCCTTTGGGGCGGAGACCTACCTGTCTTCACAGATACTTCCCGAGGTGGGCGAGAAAAAGGGCAAAGGCGAAAATCTGTGGAAGGCCATTTACCAGCTTAAGGGCGACATCATTGTCTATGTGGATGCCGACATCAAAAACATCCGTCCGCATTTTGTGTATGGCCTGCTGGGGCCGCTGATCTACCACCCGGAAATCCAGTATGTGAAGGCCTTCTATGACCGTCCGCTGGCCTTCTCGCAGGGCATCCGCCCTTCCGGCGGCGGGCGGGTGACGGAGATCCTGGTGCGGCCGCTCTTCTCGCTGTTCTTCCCGGAGCTGGCCCAGTTGGTCCAGCCGTTGTCCGGCGAGTATGCCGTTCGCCGCGAGGTGCTGGAGGCCATCCCGTTCCCCATCGGCTACGGGGTGGAGACTTCGCATCTGATTGATGTGTACCACCAGTGGGGCATGAGCGCCTTTGGCCAGACCGACCTCGATCAGCGCGTGCATCGCAACCAGCCCACACGCGACCTGGGCAAGATGGCGTTCGCCATTTTGCGGACGTTCCTTTCGCGGATGCAGTCCCTCGGGATGATCCAGGAATTGCCGGATCTCAACACGATTCTCAAGCAGTTCCAGACGCGCGGACAGGTGTATGAGCAGATTGAATGGGAATTGCCGGAGGAGGAGCGGCCCCCGATGCTCAGCGTTCCCGCCTACCGGGAAAAATTCGGGCGCGCATGACGCCGGAGCTCAAAGTCGCAATCGTGCATTATCACCTGCGGGGCGGTGGCGTGACGCAGGTAATCCGGCACACGGCGGCCGCCTTGACCGCGCGAGGGGCGCGTGTTGTGGTGCTTTCCGGCGAACCGCCCGCGGCGCCGTTCGCGGAGGCGCGGATGGTCGAGGGCCTGGGCTATGCCGAAACCGGGTCCGACCTTCAGCCCGATGCGCTGTGCAAGCGAATGCGCGAGGCCGCGCATAGCGCGCTGGGAGGCGCGCCCGATGTCTGGCACCTTCACAATCACTCGCTCGGCAAGAATCCGGCGCTGACGGCGGTGGTGTCTCTGCTGGCCCGCGAGGGCGACCGATTGCTGTTGCATCTGCACGATTTTCCGGAGGATGGACGGCCGGGCTTGTACCGAAGTTTGTGCGAGGCCCTGCCTCCGGACGCGCCGCTGTATCCCCAAGCCTCGCATATTTTTTATGCCGTGCTCAATGACCGCGATCACGATGCTCTGACGTTTTCCGGTGTGGAGGCCAGCCGCCTGCGCCTCCTGCTCAATCCCATCGCGTTGGACCCCTCGGACCCGCCACCTCCGGATGGGCGGCGGCTTTTTCTCTATCCCACCCGCGCCATCCGCCGAAAGAATGTGGGCGAGTTTCTGCTGTGGGCGGCGTTGGGAGGGGCTGACGATGTTTTTGCCACAACGCTGGCGCCGAAGAATCCCGCCGAACGCCCGCGCTACGATGAATGGGCCGCATTTGCGCAACAGGCCCGCCTGCCGGTTACCTTTGGCCTGGGTGAAACCAGCCCCCTTCCATTTTCGGCCTTGCTGAAGTCCGCGCATGCGATTGTGACGACCAGCGTGGCGGAGGGTTTTGGGCTGGCCTATCTGGAGCCGTGGCTGGCCGGGCGTCCGGTGTGCGGACGCAAGCTCCCGCGCATCACGGCTTCGATGGAGGCCACCGGCTTGCGTCTGCCGGGCTTGTATGAGCGGCTGGAAATTCCTGCCGGCTGGGTGGATGCCGCCGTGTTGCGCACGAAGATTTCCTCCGCCCTCAAGGAGGTGTATCGCCTCTATGATCGCTCCGCCGGACCCGAGGAGATTGACGCGGCCTGCGCCGCCGCGGGAAATGCAGAGCAGGTCGAGTTCGGGCACTTGGACGAGGAGCTCCAGCGCAAAGCCATCGCTCATTTGCTGGACTCGCCGGAGGATCGAACCTTCGTATCCACCCGGCTGTTCCCGGCGCCGGTTGACACCGCGTTGCTGGAAGGCAATCGGGCGCTGATCGAGCGGGATTTTGGGCTTGAGTCGTATGCCACCCGGCTCCTGAGCGTGTACGCCGATCTGCTGTCCGCGCCGAGTGCCGCCGTCACGGGGCTTCCGCCGGACGAGGTGTTGACGGCTTTCCTGAAGCCGGAGAATTTCTTTTTGTTGCGGGCCACCTGATGAAAGAACACGAGCGCATGCTGATTGAACGGATCCGCGCCTTGAGTGCCCCGCTGGCACCGGCGCCCACGGGGCTGGAGCTCCGCTTGCCGGTGCTCTCCGGAATTCGTGCGGTGCTGTTCGATGTGTATGGGACTCTGCTGATTTCCGCCTCCGGCGATATTGGCGTTCACGCCGCCACGCATCAGGCGCACTGCCTGGCGGAGGCCCTGCAGGCCGCCGGCCTTCGCCTACAGGCCCCGCCCGATGACGTGACCGCCCCGCTGGCCGCCGCGATTCAGCGATCCCATGCGCGTTCACGTGCCGATGGGGTGGAATGGCCGGAGGTGGACATCCGGCAGATCTGGCGCGAGGTGCTGGAGGAGTGGCGGCTGGAGGGGCCGGTGGAACAGCTGGCCATCGAGTACGAGTGCCGTGTCAATCCCGTGTGGCCCATGCCGGGGGCGCAGGAGGCCTTGGAGGCTCTTCAAGCGTCCGGGCGTGTCCTGGGCGTGATTTCCAACGCGCAATTCATGACGCCATTGCTTTTTCCCGCCTTGATGGGGCGGGGGTTGGAGGCGCTCGGTTTTGACGACGCGCTGAACGTGTGGTCGTACCAGGAGGGCCAGGCCAAACCCTCCGTGGCCCTTTATGAGAAGGCCGCGCGCGCGCTCCAGGCCAACCACAGCCTGACGCCGGAACAAGTCCTCTATATTGGCAATGACCTGCGCAATGACATACGGCCGGCCCAGCAGGCCGGCTTCAGGACGGCGCTCTTTGCCGGGGATGCGCGGTCACTTCGCTTGCGCAGGGACGATCCTGCCTGCCGCGACGTCGAGCCCTCCGCCGTGCTCACGCACTGGCGCCAGCTTGATGCGGTGCTGGGCGCTCACTGACGAATGCGTCGTTATTCGTTTTCTGTCACCTTGGGCCAGTTTGTCGGCCCGTTTGCCTGTCCCTACTGCTATCCCCCTGTCCCTACTGCTATCCCCCATGATTCTGCCAAAAATGATTCTGTCAAAAATCCAAAATCACAGGAACAACGGGCAACGGCGGCTCATCAAGAAGGTTCGGCCAACTTTTTTCAAAAAACCTCATTCGTTGCCTGCCCCGCCGTAGCGTCATCGCGAAGGGGGGAGGGGCCGCCGTCCGCGCTACAGGAGTGACGCCCGTGTCGGACGGACGGTTTATTTTGGTGGTTACAGGGGAAAGTCCTGCAGGGCGGCGATTTCCTCAAGCTCCTTGAGAAGCTTCAGTGCCTCCTGTTCATCCACCAGGCTGATGGCGAATCCCACATGGACCAGCACGTAGTCGCCCACCTTGGCCTCGGGCACGTAGGCGAGATTGACCTCGCGCAGTACGCCGCCAAAACTCACCTGGCCGGACCGCATGATGGGGTCTTCCCCGGCAAGGCTTTCAATTTTTCCCGGTATCGCGAGACACATCTTGAAGTTCCTTTTCCATGGCGGCCATCTGACCCAGGCAAAGGCCTCCATCGTTGGGAGGCGCCTGCCGTTGCAGGAAGGGCGTAAAACCTTCTTCCCGAAGTCGGCGGGCCACCCGGTTGGCCAGGTAGAGATTCTGAAAACAGCCACCCGATAACGCCACCCGGGTCTCTTTCTCTTTGCGTGCCTGCAGGATCACCGCTTCCACCAGCGTATTATGAAACCGGGTGGAAATCAACCCGGCGGGATGCCCCTTTTTCTGATCTTCCAGGATGGCGGCCATCCAGGGCGACCAATCCACTTCCTCCAACCCGTTTGGTGCGTGGCGGGCTTGCAGAGGATAGTGATCCTCGCAGGGGTTCGCATGAGCGGCAAACTCCAGCTCCATGGCGGCTTGTCCCTCGTAGGAGGAGACCAGCCGCAGGCCCAGCAGGGCAGACACCGCGTCAAAAAGGCGTCCGGCGCTCGAGGTGCGGGGGGATTGCACTCCTTTTTCCAGCAGGGCGGCCAGGAGGTTCAACTCGGTTTGTGAAAAGGACTGTACCACGGGATGCGAGAGGGTGAAGGCGTCCTCGCCAAACAGTTCAAAGAGAATGGAAAGGGCCACGCGGCGGGGTTCCCGGGCGGCGCGGTCACCGCCGGGGAGTTGGAAGGTTCGGAAGCGGGCGGTTCGCACATAGCGATGGCGCTCCGCCAGCAGAAACTCGCCGCCCCAGACCGTGCCATCCGGGCCATAGCCCGCTCCGTCCCAAGCCACACCCAGCACCGTGCCTGTGAGCCCATGCTCCGCCATGCACGAGGCAATATGGGCATGGTGATGCTGGACGGCGGATACCTCGAGGCCCTTCCGCCGGGCGTAGCGTGTGGAAAAGTAGCCGGGGTGAAGGTCACAGGCCATCCGGCGGGGCCGGGTCTCGTAGAGCTGTTGAAGGTCCTCGACCGTGCGTTCAAAGGCGTCCAGGGCGGCTGGCGTTTCCAGGTCGCCAATATGCTGGCTGACACATGCCTCGCCTCCAGAGGAGATGGCCACGGTGTTTTTGAGATGCGCGCCCACGGCCAGCACGGGGGGCGCGTCATCCAGCGGCAGGCTGTAGGGGGCATAGCCGCGCGCGCGTCTGAGCATCATGGGCTGGCCATCGGCAAGGCGGACCACCGAATCATCCATTTGTCGTGCAATGGGGCGGTTATGGACCAGAAACGCATCCGCAATGCCCCCCAGCCGTTGAAAGGCCTCGTCATTTTCCACGCAGATGGGTTCATCGGAGAGATTTCCACTCGTGGCGACCAGCGGGAATCCCACCTCGTGCAGGAGCAGGTGATGCAGAGGGGTGTAGGGGAGCATGCATCCCAGGAAGGGATTTCCAGGCGCCACGGCGGGGGCGATGTTTCCGGCTCCTGGGCGGCGCATGAGCAGGACAATGGGAGCGGCGGGCGAGGTGAGCCATGCGATTTCAGACGTGCCGGCTTCGACATCCCGCAAGAGGGTGGAGAGCGAGGGATACATCAGTGCGAGGGGTTTTTCCTCGCGCTGTTTTCGCCGCCGCAATTCCAGGACGGAGTTCTGGAGGTGTGCCGCGGCCAGCAAATGAAAGCCGCCCAAGCCCTTCATGGCAACGATGCGCCCGGCGCGCAGGGCGCTGGCCGCTTCGGCCAGGGCCTCCGGCCCCCGGAGGGTGGGGCGTCCGTCCGCCTTGCACCATTCGATGCGCGGCCCGCACACCGGGCAGGCGTTGGGCTGGGCATGAAAGCGGCGGTCCGCGGGATCGTCATACTCGGCCTGGCATTGCGGGCATTGGGTGAAGGCCTTCATGGTGGTGTGCGCCCGGTCATAGGGCAGGCGTTCAATGATGCTAAACCGGGGGCCGCAGTTGGTGCAATTGATGAAGGGGTAGCGATGGCGCCGGTTGATTGGATCAAAGAGCTCCCGGACACAGTCCGGGCAGACGGCCATATCCGGCAGAATTCGCGTTGCGCGCACCCCTTCCTGAGTGCTGGCGAGAATGCCAAAGTCTTCCGGGGGGCGGGCCAGCAGGACGGACTGCGCGGTCATGCTGGTGATGTGAGCGGCGGGTGGGGCTTCGCTTGCCAGGCGCTGTTCAAACAGGCGCAAGGTCTCCAGCGGGGCGGTGGCTTGAATGACTACGCCGCCCGGATCATTGCGCACCCAGCCTCGCAGGCCCAATTCCTGCGCCAGGCGGTACACAAAAGGGCGGAATCCGACACCCTGCACGGCGCCTGAAATGTGGAACAACCGGCTGATGAGATTCTTGTTCAAGGCCCGGCTCCTGGTCAGGACGCGCCGGTTTTGAAAGGGCGGGCATCGGGATTCATCTCGAACTGGACCCCGGAACCTTGGCCTCCCATCTGGTCCACGATGATGTCAAAATCTTCCAACTGCTGGCAGGCCATTCGGGCATGCAATTTGACCAGCCCGGGATTGGATTCGCGGCTGAAGACCACCAGCAACAGCATATCCTTGGACGTGCTTTCCATGAAGATGCTTCGATGATCTCCTTGGTGCAGGACATTCTTGAACTCCGCCTCCCCGATCAGCCGGGCAATTTCCAGGGTGGCAAAGAAAGACCCCGCGGCCAGCGCGGCAATATTGTCCTCGTGGGAATAGGAGCTGGTGGCCTTGCTGGCGATGATGTTTCCGCCCCGGTCGCAAAGAAAGACCGCCTCGGCCTCCACCTGCACGAGCAAGGAGGAGAGAATGTCGTCCAGCTGTTGGCTTGCTTCCTGGGTTAAGGATGTAAACATGGGCGCCTTACGATTTCTGTGTCACCACGTCAGCCGGGATTTCACGGCCTTGCATCTTGTTGTTTTCAATAAACTGGCTCAACACCATCTTGGCAATCAGGTTCAAGGATTCCATGACCCCGGCGCCTTGGGGCGCGACGGCTTCCATCGAGGGGACACGGACGGCGCGATTGTTGAGCATGAAATCCAGATAATGCGTTGGCGCCACGTCCGGAAGGTCGCGCTTGTTGAATTGCAGGAGGTAGGGGATCTTGTCCAGATGCATGCCCTGCTTTTGCAGATTATCCTCAAGGTTCGAAAAGCTCTCGGCATTTTCCTCCATCTTGCTCCACTGCGAGTCCGCCACGAAGACCAAGCCGTCCACATTGCGCAGGACCAATCGGCGGGTCTCATTGTAAATGACCTGGCCGGGAACCGTGTAGATCTGGAATTTGGAGGAAAATCCCTTGATGATGTCCGATTTCAGGGGAAGAAAGTCAAAGAAGAGCGTGCGGTCCTGCTGGGTGGAGAGCATGGTCAGTTCACCCTTGTCGTGGGTCGCAATCAATTTATGAATCTGCTCCACATTGGTTGTTTTGCCGCACAGGGCCGGGCCGTAATAGACAATTTTAAAGGAGATTTCCTTCTTGGAAAAATTGATAAATGACATTTCGTCTTCCTTCTGTTGCCCGGCTGTCAGTTATTCTTTGCAAAAAGACATTGAGAGGCTTCACAAGCCTTAAACAATAAGCTATAGTTTATCCAGATCGGTGGGGAAAGCAATCTTTGTTTCTTTGCAAATGGAGTGTTTTCATGTCTTGGTTTGGGAAATGGTTTGAACGTCGCGGCCCCATAAAAAAGAAATCCGCCAAGGTTTCACCCGCCGCGGAACCCGTGGTTCCAAAAGTGGCCGCCCCGGAACCGGCCGCCCCGCCACCGCCCGCCGAGATGAATTTTGAGGCGATTCTCTCCACGATTCATCAGATTGAGGAGATCGTGGGCTCTTCCGATTCAGGGGAAGATGCGGAGAAGAAGTTGGATGCGGTACGCCTGCCCCTGTTGGAAATGGCGAGGATTGTCCCGAAGGCTTTTGTCCAGCCCCTGCCGGTGGATGTGATGACGGAATCGTGTGAAGTGCTGGTGGAAGGCCTGTATGGACAGCTTTCCAAGGGAAGGGTGCAAACCCAGTTGGATCTTTTCCTGGCGGGAGTGCCTGGGCATGCTCTCATGAGCGGGGGGGGCTTGGACCGGACGATGAAGGTGACCCTTCCTCTGCCGTTGGTGGTGCGGTCCATGGATCCCTCACAGCTCAAGGTGAGCGCCTCCGGGAATTCAACGATCCGGGTGGACCACATGCCGGATTTGTTTGCGGCAAAAGGCCCCGTCAAGGCGCCCCCGCCACCCCCGGTGGAAGAGCCTGCCCTCCAAAAGCCAGTGACGAAATCCGTTGTTCAGCCGGTGGAAGAGGCGGCTGTTCTTCAACCGGCATCTCCTGCCGCCCCTCAGGAAGAAGCCCCTGCCGATCTTGCCCCGGCTCCGGAAAAACAAGTTGAAAAGGGACCGCCCTCGACGCCCGATCTGGAAGCAAAGACCGAGGATGTGCCGGTGGTTCCTTCGGAGCCAGCGCGTCCGTTGGGATTGTCCCTGTCGCTTCGCGAGATGGCCTCCATTTTGCCGGTGGCGTTTAAGTTGCCGGAGGGTGTCGGTGAGTTCCCCGAGCAATCCATTTTCATCGAGGTGAAAGATCTCTATCGCCAATTGGCTGGCGGAAAAGTGGAGGTCAGCCGCCTGAATTTCCTGATTCATGTGCCCAGCTCGTTCTTGGCGCCGCCGTCTGGAGCGAACATGGACGAAGCCATCAAACTGCCCTTGCAGTTGGTGATCAAAGTCCTTGATCCGCAGGAGCTGGCCCGGCAAATGTTTTCCGCGTCGCCATCCAAGTCTGTCAGCCATTTGCCGGATCTGTTTGTGGCGCAAAGGCCACACAAGAAGGCTGAGGAAAAAGTTCCGGAAGCCATGCAACCAGCCCCCGCCCCAGCAGAACCCTCGACGGGCTCTGTGCGAAAAGGAAAGGGCAAGAAGGCGGCGCCCACGGGTCAGCCCGCGGAGCCACTCCCTTCGGAACTGGCCCAGCCCGCAGAGGCGGAAAAGCCTGTGTTGGCCCCTGAACAGCCTGCGGAACAACCCGTTCCGCCAGCCATGGAAAAGGCCCCGGAAGAACAGAAGAAGCCTGAGTCTGCCCCCGAGCCTGTCCCTGCGCCTGCCCCCGAGCCTGCTCCT
>CAZFSE010000041.1:0-9281 GCA_964521805.1 uncultured Verrucomicrobiota bacterium | reverse complement strand
GCCTGCCCCCGAGCCTGCTCCTTCAGCCCCGGCGGAACCGCCGGTTGCGCCTGTTCCTGAACCACTGGTGGAAGAAGTTCCGGCATCTCCCCCGGTGGTGGAAGAGGTGGCGGCACAACAGACGCCAGAACCTCCTGATCTGGAGAGCGTGGTGAAAACCCTTTTGGGGGATTCTGTCCGAGGTCCGGATTTTGTGGGGGTCGTGGAGCGATTCAAATCAGTGCCTGGGTTTGAAGCCTGCGCCATCATTCATCGAGAGGGCGACCTGCTGGCCACCTCGTGGAAGGGGCGTGCGGGGGACATGCTGGAGGTGATTGCGCCCCAGGTGCTCAAGCGCGTATCCAGCTATATGGAGCATTTGGAAGAGGGGCCCATGACCTCCGTGACGGTGAGTGTGGGCGAGCGCTTGCTGACCTTTGCCCAAGGCGGCGATCTGTGTGTGGTGGGCGTCCATGAACCCGGCACCATCAGTGCTCCCTCCATTGAATGCGTCCACCGTGTTGCGGAAGAATTGGGCCGGCGGGTGGCCGCAAAAACACGGAAATAGCGGGGGGTGTGGGAGTCAGCGGGGGAATTATGAAAATAGTCACCGATGATGAAATACAGGCCAGCGTGGATTTCGTCTGTGAGATGACGGCAGAGCAGACAAGGGATTTTGCCCTGCAGTTATCCAAGGAACAACCGTTCCTTCACATTTACCTGGCCGCCATTTGCCAGCGGGGCGACTTTCGGACTGAAGAGGATTCGGAGATTTTTGCCACTTTGTACGGCATTGTCTGGCATGCCCTGCGAACGGCCGCCGGCGGGCCTTGGGCGGTTGTTCAATCCAAGCAGATTGACAAGGTGGAAAATCGCCTTGTGGCGTTATATGAGAAGTCGGATGAGCTTCCTCAAGAAGAACTTAATCAAATGTCCCGTTCCTGGATGGGCTCATCCGAGCAAGGGCCCTTGCACGAATTTCTCTTGAAGGCTATCACGGATTCCTCGAGTCCATTTTGTGGTACGGAAGAAGGGCAGGGCATGATCATCACCTATGTGAAGGTGCTTCTTGAGTGCCTGGAAAACGCCAAGCCCCTTAAAAAAAGCAGGCGGGCCTCCCCGGTTGGAAAGACGGGCCGCCCCGGCAAGCTCATCGCGTTTGAACCTGGCGGGAGAGCCTGCAAAAAATAGGCGCTGGCGTTTCTCGAATGATCCGGAAAGGCTTGCCATGGTGAAACGGGGCAAAGCCATTTGAGAGATGGTCGGGGCGGCGAGAGTTGAACTCGCGACCTTTTGCACCCCAAGTCTTTATGCCCGTTGTCAACGATTGCAGACGGTTGAAAATGCATTCTTGTACTATCGTAATAACAATGACTTACGAAATATTCTCCATCCGAGCGAGCTTGGTCGATTTTGGTCGCTCTCGGGCAAAACTGCCAAACAACCTACCAAACTTGTTCCCGAAATGGGCTGGTTCAATTCCGGTGCGTGCTTCGCGGAGCGTCTTTTAGAGCCGGGGACAGCGCGATCAGACCGGGTGAGACCTTCCAAGCAGGGACCCTCTTCAGCAGGATGATGCCTGCCGTCTTGCAGGCCGTGAACAATAACTCGCTGCAAAACCACCTGGCCGGATTCTCGGTCTTGGACGCGGTCAGGAAGCCAAGAATGCCCGCGTAGTCGTAGGGCTTGCCGATCTGGGCGATGAGGAAGTCCTGTATCGCCCAGCGCTGGTCCATTGTGAGGTCCAGCGTGAAGAGATGCACCTCGGTGTCCGGCGCGTGGCCGGCGAGGATGCTGGGGGCGTGGGTCACGCCTCCCTTCCAGGCTTCAATGACGGACTGGTCCGGGAACACCCATGCGGCATGGCTGTAGTCGCTCCACGTCCGCCAGCGAATGAGCCGGGACAGCGCACTGGTGCCTTTGTAGAGGGCGATCATTCCGTAGCGGTTGTGGTGATAACCTCGGGATAGACGACCGTGGGCTCCACGACCTGCGGCTGCGCCGCGAGGGTGTTCATCACCTCTGCCGCCTGATAAATGCCGAACGCGGCCAGCGCCGTGTGTAGCAGCGGTTCAACGATGCTCGGGTCTTTCGGGATGATCGAGAGCGGCGGGTTCGGCGTCGCCAGCCGCACGGTCATGTTGGAGCCTTCCACGGCGATGCGGGTCACGCCGGATAGGAAGATCAGATCGTCGGTCCTCTTCTGAGTGTAGTAGTCGTGCGCGACCTTGTTGAGGTCCGGGCTCTTCGTCGCACAGCCCGAGCACAGGAACAGGATCGCGACTGCGGAAGCGATGATCAGTTTCTTCATGGTCAAATCCTCCTAGTCGTTCTTCGGGTCGCGAATGCACGGACGTTGCGCGAGGTTCGCGGAAAGGTCCTTCAGGGCATCGGCGACCTTGTCGATACTCTGGCGGTAGTCGGCGCCCTGACGGTACATGAGGTACACGCAGAAGCAGCACACTCCCCCGAGAACGACGGTCAGGGGCCACTTACCTACGGCCTCAAGGGATTGCGGGTCCACGGGCACGGACGCAACCGTGCTCGCCAGCAAACCGCTGAGCCCTGCGAATACGGCGACGGTCTTCACGGTTTCCACCTGTAGGTCACGATGAGCGGCGGATAGAGGGTGTACGTTCCGGCCACGGCGGCGGTCACAACCACGCCGGGCCAGCCCGCGGTGAATCCGCAATCCATTGTGAAAGTCTTCGTTTGAGGGTTGCCACCGGCATAGGTCCAGGTCTGTGTGCAAGCGGTGGAGCCGACGTAGACCGTGCACGTAGCCGCGTTGTAGGTCAGCATGCGGAGCGTGCCGGAAACCACAACGCCGGTGCTGCCGTAGATTCGGTACGGGTATGCGGCGGGCGGGTTCGTCCCGTCGAACCAGAATTCCATGACGCCCCAGTGCCAGAGCGTCGAGGCGTCTCCCTGCATCGTGATCGTGTTGCACGTTACATTGCTGAAGGTGCCTTCAGGGGCCTGAACGATGTCCGAGAGGATCTGCGTCTTCGTCCATCGGCTGATCTGGAGGTTGTCCAGCCACATGACGCCCTGGCCGGGCCCGCCGCCTCCGCCGTTGTATCGGCCCTGCCAGCGTATGCTCGTCCAAGGGCCGGTCAGAACGATGGTCATGTGCCCGCCGGCGGACCGGCTGAAGGCGGAGTAGTTGCCCGGCGTCTCGCCGTTGAACAGCTGAACGATCGGGTCGTTGTAGGACTGCTGCGTCTGAGGCGTCGTATCGAAATCAATCCGGGTGATAGTGCCGGTGTCTTGAACGGAGTACGGCGACGGGTTCGAGACGCCGAAGAGCCACGTCCAGGGGTTCGCGTAGCTCGTGAACCAAACGGCCTGACTGGTGGCGTTGTAGTCGGCCCAGTTGGTCCCGGCGATGGCGAAGAACGCAGAGCCGTTCGAGTACGGTGTCAGGGCAAAGTCGTTCGAATAGACGGTAACGGTCTCGTGCGAAGCATCGAGAGATCGGCCGGTTAGCCGAACCGGCGGCGGAGTCGTGTAACTGGCCTGGAACGACAGCCCCGGAACGCTCAGCGCTCCGGTCATGGGGTCCTGTCCATCCCGGCGGAGGTAGTTGTTGCTGGCGTTCGACCAGAGCGGGTCACCCTCGGCGTGAACGACACCGGACAGGTGCGCGCCGTCGCCGCTGTATGTGCCGTTGGAGATGACGACACTCGCGAGCGTGGCGGTGCCGCCGACCGAGAGCGAGTTGATCACCCGCAGGCCGTAGATGCTGATGGGCTGGAGCGGGTCGTTGTTATTCAGCCAGCCCGCGAAGACGCGGGGGCAGAAGAAGATCAGGATGATGAATGTCAGATGCCTTCGCACGGTAGTGCCCTCTCGGGTTGTTCGGCAGGTTCGGTGTTGTACCGGGGCGTCGGGAGCGATACGCTCCCCGGCTCGCCGCCGGGCTCCATCCTGTATTTGCCGTAACCGACCTGCCGCAGAAAGATGTCGGCTTTCTCCATCGCGTTGCGCGCCTCCGGGGAAAGCTGGGCGTCGAATTGCATCAGCATCGTGCCAATGATGATGTTGATGGCATGGCGCGCGCAGGAGTCGGGAATCGTCCCGGCCGGCCCCAGGATGTTGCTCGGGTTGTTCCCGATGGCCGTCCGAAACTCCGAAGTCGTGTTGTTGACGATGAAGGCCATGTTCTCCTGCTTCTGCGGGTCCTGAATCCACTGCGAGTACTGCAGGCGCAGATCCTCGGACATGGAGTTGATCAGCATCTCCTGGGTTATCGCGATCCATGCCATGACATCTCTCTGCAAAAAGGGCCGGAGCCCGCGAGGACTCCGGCCCCTTTGATCGTTCAGCCTTACGACGCCGAGATGTTCAGCCGGACAGCGGCGGCGCTGTTCGTAACCTTCACGTCCTCGGACCAGTCGAACTTGGCCACTTCCACACGGCCGTCGTCCCGGACATAGGAACTCGGGACCATGTAGTTGTTCATGAGCCGGAAGGTCTTCATGAAGCTCGGGTCCAGGCGCGACGGCTGGGCCATGCGCGAGAAGATCAGCACGGATGAGTCCAGCAGGAAGCTGTACGAGGCCGCTTTCCCCTCGGGCTGGGCGTCATAGACCATGTACGAGGTCCGGACTTCCGGCGAACCGATGAACAGCTGATTCGCCGATTGCTCGGTCGGGACCGCAAAGCCGATTCCGGCCTTGCCGCCCGCGCCGACCACGAAGCGCCCGCGAACCGCCGCGGCGTTCTTGAATATGTTCCATGCCGAAGCGCCGAACAGCACGCCGACGCCCATCACGGAACCGAAGGCGCAAGCCTTGATCACGTTGAGGATTTCGGCATCCACGTCGGCCACGGGGTCGGCGGAACTGTTCCACACCTTGTTCGTGCCCGCGCCGACAGCGCCAAGCGCCGCGTCGATCACGCGCTTCTCGTGAGAGAGAGCGGCGACCTGCGCGATGGCGACCGCGCCTTCGCGCAGCATGTTCATCACGCCGTCGGCCTCCAACTGCTCCAGGTTGTCCACCGGGTAGTCCAGCGCGTGGGGTTCGCAGTTGTAGGTTTCGTCGGCGACTTCGAACTTCAACTCCGTGGCGCGCCCGCCCAGGGTGCGAAGCGTGTCGGGGATGTGGAACCGATTCTTCTCGGTGTACTTCTTGTAGCGTCCGACGGCCTTGGAAACGGCCACGGTCGGGGCCAGGAAGTCAGCGACCGGCATGACGGAATCCTGCGCAACGCCTTGCGCGAACTCCTTCAGGACCGGGTCCGAACTGATGGATGAAAGTCTGCTCATGTTCTGTGTTCTCCTTGGGTTACGTCACAGTGATGTTGCCGATCATGGCCGGGCGGCAGAGGACCGTCTGGCCGTCGACGCCTGCCTCTTCGGCGAGCGCAAGACCGCGATATGTGCCGGCGGCAGCCGGCAGAGCCCGGACCTTGCCCTTGTCGGCGGCGGTGCCGACATCGGCGAGGACCAGCACGTCGCCGGGGTTGCACGTGCCCTTCAGGGTGATACGGACCGTCTGGGCCGGTTCGACGGGCCGCACGCTCACGTGGGCCGCGTCCGCCGCGCCTTCGATCAGAAGGTACAGGGCGTAATCCGCGTTGGCGGCGGGAAGTTTCACTTCCGGCACGCCGGTATCGTGGGTCAACTTGACGAGGAGGTCCTGCTTGCCGGTGAGGTCTTCACCCGCAAGGACCTGAAAGTCGCCGCGCTTGATGTTGGTCTGCGTCATGTTACTCCATCTCCTTTTCAGCCCTGGCGAACGCGAGGGCGTACGGAATCTTCTCGGTTGCTCGGATCTCCTGCGCGCGGTTACGAATCTTCACCGCGCGGGTCGTGCTGGCCGCCGGAGTCTCTTCCGCGATCTCGGACATGGTCCGAACGGGATTGATCAGGCGGTTGCGGAAGAGCGGCTTCGGCTGGGGCTCGGGTTCCGGTTCGGGAGCCGGAGCGGCAGCCGGCTGCGCTCCCCTCGCTTGGCGGAGGCCAAGCAGGATGTTGATGCTCTCGTCGCGGTTCCGGAGAAGCTGGGCCTTCCAGAAGTCGCTCGTCTCGGGGGTGATCAGGTCGTCGAAGTCCTGCAGGTCACGGTTGGCGACCTTGTCTTCGAGTTCCACCGCGTCGGCCAGGAGCGCGTCGTACTTCTGCTGAAGCTGCGCGATCAACTGGACCAGTGCCGTGATCAGTTCAATGTCCGTCGCCGTCGCCGGGAGGTTGAGCATCGTCTTGATCTGGGCGACGTCCAACTGCTCCGGGGCCGGTGCCGGGGCTACGGTTGCTACTTGGTCTGCCATGGTCGTGTTTCCTTCTTGGTTTCAGGGCAAAAGAAAAGGCGGCAAACTGGTGGATTGGCACCAATCTGCCGCCTTTTCTGGGATGCCTCGCGGGTAATTACTCCGCGCGGTTGCCCTACGTTCTATTGCTCAAAAGATCACTGTTCTGATCGTCGCCATTCATACTAAACCGCTAGATATTTGTCAAGGATTATATTCGTCTTCCTCGTCTATTTCCAGCGGCTTGTACACCTTGCCTCGGGAGTTCTTCGGACCCTTCTTGTAGGCTTGGGACACGCCCTGGGCGGCCAGCAATGCGTTCCACGTGATCGGGATGGTGGACGGCATCTTCGATCCCACCGTGTTGCCGTAGGCCATGAGGCCGACACCCGCCGCGTGCTGCGGGTTCCACAGCTTGGCGAGTTCCGCCGCGTCGCGGTACTTGATCGCCTTCTCGGTCTGCGTCGCGGCGAACTTCGTGAAGCCCGCTACGGCAGGCGTGAAGCTGTACAGCGACTTGCCGGACATGTTGAAGGGCCGGTTCTTCGCGCGTTCGATCTGGAGCGCGTCGGCCATCTTATCGGAGATCGCACCGGACTTCCGGGCGGCTTCGATCTTGTCGTACTGGTATTCCTGGTATGCCCTCCCGGCGAGGTCCTTGGTCCATTTGCCGCCGACGTAGTCGCGCGTCTGCTTCTCGACCGGGTTCCCGAGCGTGCCGACCGCGAACATAAGTGCGCGCTTCGCGGGGGTGTCCGCGATGTCGGAATCCGGATTCAGGATGAAGGGTTCGCCCTTCGCGAACGATGCTTCCATGTCGCGGCGGTACTTGTCCTTGATCGCCTGTTCGGTCGTGTGGACAGCAGCGACACCGCCGGCCACGTAGCCGGCGCGGGCAATGAGTCCCTTTGCTTTGGCGGCCTCGGCGGCAGCATCCGTGCCGAACTTGGCCGCTTGGGTCTTCAGCCAGGCGGATCGCGCCGGATCGGTCGCGGCAACCTGCGCGGCCTTGCTCGCGTAGATGTCCGAGACAGCGCCCAGCGCTCGCGCTTCCTTCATGTGGCCGGGGATGCCCGGAATCTCGGTCAGCGTCTTCAACTCAGCGCCGGTGAATCCCGCGACGGTGTTGTATGCCTTCCCGAGATACTGGAGCGGGTTCTTGATCCAGGTCGGTAGCTTGTTCATCGCGGCCTGCTGAAAGGCCGTCATCTTCTCGCCTGCCTTGCCGAAGAGTTCCCCGAGCTTGGACACGCCGGGGACCTTCGAGAGTCCGAGTTTCGTAAGGTTCAGCCCGGAGAGTGCGGCAACGGTGTAGGACAAGTCCTGCCCAAGCGCGAGATAGTGGTCGAGGCGCGGGTCCATCGTCGGGTTGTGGTCGCGGTACTCAGAGATTCCCTTGCCGGTCAGCAATGAGCCGCCGAAGACCCCGAGCGTCTTCAGGAAGCTCTTGAGGGCGGGTGTCATCTTGCTGGCGGCGGCGACGGTGCGGGAGCCGCCGGATACAACAATGCCGCCGGGGACCATTGCCAGAGCAGTAGCATAGTCGTCGAACGACAGAGGGTCGTGAAACCCACCGAAGAAATTGCTGATGTCCTCCGCGGCGTTCTCCCACCAGGACTGATTCGCACGTCGGGCTTCTTCACGTGCCTCCCACTTGGCCCGAATACCGAACGGGTCGTCGGGCGGATACTGCGTTTGCGCTGACGCGTTGTTGTACTGGTTCTGCGAGGTGCCGCTGGAACCGGAGTAGCCCGAGCCGGACGAGTAGGACGGAGATGAGCCTCCGCGACGGCCTCCACCGCCACCTCCGCCGCCACCGTGCATACGGGCGAACATCGCCTTGCGTTGGTCGTCCTCCATCTCTGAAACCGGCGGGCCTCTGTTATCGAGGACAGGTTTCATTGCTCATCCTCTTCCTGCGTGCGCTTCAAGTGCCGTTGCCACGCGGCTTGCTTCTCCTGCTTCGCCATCCAGTCGGGAATCGCGCCGCGCTTGTTGCGGGCGTCGATCTCATCGTACTCCTTCTGATAGCGCCGGAAGGATTGAACCTGGCCTTCCGAAGTCGTGGTCTCCTGAGTCGTCGGATAGTTGCGGTCCTTCTTCAGATAGAGCGTGTTCCGGGGCACAAGCTGAATGGGCTCCTCGTTCACGCCGGGGATCGGTCGGTTGTAGGCGTTGGCCTTGTCTTGGCGGGCCTGCTGGCGTCGAGACCATGAAGCATCGCGACCGACAACGCCAATGGAACTGGCCTCCTTGATGAAGGCCTCCATGTCTACGGTCGCCGGATCAACGCCAAGTTTCTTCAAGTCGCGCATCATGCCTTGCTCGTCGCCGTTGGCCGCGTTGCGCCAGAGGGACTTCAACTGCGAGACCTGCTGCTGCTCCTGCTTCATCTGGTACTCGGGCGAAGCCAATCTCTCGGCCTCGGCCTGGGCCTTCATCTCGGCCTTGTCGGCTTCGATCTGGTCCCGGATCGCCTGCTGCTTCTCGCGGTTCAGCTGTCGGGTCTGGTCGTTGTAGAGACGGCGCGCGGCTTCCGTCTCGGCTTCGTCCTGACGGATTCGCTCCATTTCGATGTCGCGGTCGATCTCGTCAAGCACAGCCTGGTGCGCGGATTTCTTCTGCTCGTAGTCGGAAAGCGCACGGCTGTTCTGCTCGTTCACCTTGTCGAAGTACGCCTGCAGGGCCGCCTTCTGCTTCTTCGGGTCCTTGTACTTCGCCTTGATCTCGTCTTTGACCTTCTTGAGTTCCTTCTGGATCGCCCGGTTGCGCTCTTCCGCGGCGGCAGCCTGCTTGTCGATGTCAGCGAAGCTCATGCCTTGGCGCAAGAGGTCCATGCGCAACTGTCGAACGTCCACGGTCTCGAACGTCTTCAACTCGGGCGGGGTCGGCGCTTGCGCCGCGACTTGGTCGCGGTACTGCTGCATTTGGTCAATCCGCGCGTCGAAGTCGCGGGAACTGGAGTAATCCGGCTGGTTCTTGGTGAACCCGCCGCCGGACGATCCCCCGGAACTGCCTGCGCCGCGGCTCGTGCCTGAACCTCCGCG